>JAKQHR010000035.1 GCA_029557905.1 Verrucomicrobiota bacterium | reverse complement strand
TCCGTTTTTCTATTTCGCTGATTTCCTTTTTAACCGGCCTTGTTTTTTCGTTCAGGGCGGCGCGGGCCTCGGCGCGCGCGCGGCGCTGCGCTTTTTTGTCGTCTTTCGGGGATTCCGTCTGCTCACGGACCGGCGCATCCAACCCCAGTTCCGCCTGCTTCTCCTTGTAGTAGTCGTAGCCTCCGTGCCAGAACCGAATGCCGGGCGGATGCAGAGAGATGATGCCGTCGGCCACGTGCCGGACGAAGTCAATGTCGTGACTGACGAAGCAGAGGGTTCCGGTGTAGTCCTGAAGCGCGCCCTCGAGCTGCTCGCGCGACGGGATGTCCAGATGCGTGGTGGGCTCGTCAAGGATCATGAAGTTCGGCGGATTAGCCAGGAGCCGGGCGAAGGCCAGCCGGATGCGCTCGCCGCCGCTGAGCACTTCCACCCGCTTGAGCACGGCATCTCCACTGAAGCCGAAGCCGCCCAGAAGCGTGCGCGCCTGCTGTTCATACATGGCGGGCGCGGCCTGCTTGATGGCGGCCAGCAGCGTCAAATCGAGCGGTATGGTTTCGGTGGTTTCCTGGGACTGATAGCCGGGCACGACCTTGTGACCGAGAATGCGCTTCCCCTCGCCCGGCACAAGCTGTCCGGCGAGCATGCGCAGAAGCGTGGTTTTGCCCATGCCGTTGAGTCCCACCAGCGCGATCTTCTGACCGCGGTGGATGCTGAGATTGAGATCGCGAAGCACCCAGTTGACCCCGTCGTAGGAATAGCCGGCGTCTTCCAGGCGGACCACCTCGTGCCCGCTGTGGGCGGGCTCGGGCAGGCGCAGGCGGCCGCGCGTCCGCAGCTCAACGGGCACTTCGATGTCCTCCAGGCGCTCGATCATCTTGATTTTGCTTTTGACACGCGTGGCCAGTGTGTTCTTGGCCCGGAAGCGCTCGACAAAGCGTTCCATCTGCTCACGCTTGCGCTGCTGGTTCTTGAGCGCGGCGGCGGCATTTTCCACGCGCTGCGCGCGCTGGCTGACATACCAGTCGTAGTTTCCCTTGTAGCGCGTAACGTCTCCCCCCGCCATTTCAAGCGTGGTGCCGGTCAGGGAGTTGAGCAGAAAGCGGTCGTGCGAAATCAGAATCAGCGTTCCCTTGAACTGCTTCAGGAAGCGCTGAAGCCATTCCACGGCGGGCACGTCGAGGAAGTTGGAGGGCTCATCGAGAAGCAGGATGTCCGGATCGGCGGTGAGGGTCCTCGCCAGTTCAGCGCGCATCTGCCAGCCTCCGCTGAAATCGGCCAGCGGGCGGTCGAACTGGTCTTCCCGAAAGCCCAGTCCGCCGAGCGTGACGGAGGCGCGGGTGCGGATGGTGTATCCCCCGGCCGCCTCGAACTGCGACTGGAGCCGGCCCAATTGCCCCAGAAGGCTTTCCTTGTCCACCTCCGCGGCGTGCAGCCGATGCTCCACCTCGATGATTTCCTGCTGCAGTTCGGCGATCTCGGGCAGGGCGGTCTCAGTGTAGGCAATCAGCGAAAGCTCCTGATGCTCGGGTTTGAGCACCTGGCGCAGATGCGCCATCCTGCGGCCGCCGGATATGTTGATGGAGCCGCGGTCGGCGGGCACCGTGCCCGCAATCAGTTCGAACACGGTGCTTTTTCCGACCCCGTTCATTCCGACGAGACCGACGCGCTCCTGATCGCCGATCAGGAAAGAAACTCCGGAGAGGATCACCTGGGCGCCATAGGCCTTGCTGACATTGCTGAATTCGATCATTGGAGCGGGACTATTGCAAATTTGGCGGCGGGCGGCGAAGCAAAATAAAAAAGTGAATCTTTTTTGACTTTGGGCTTAACAGGAGCGAAAGATTATCATACAAGGTGAAGGTAAAGCGTTTGACCGGGTTGGTCTTTTTTACAGCGATCAGGAGCTCGTCATGAACAAAGTTAAACCGTCTGTCCTGCTGATTCTCGTCTGCACACTTTTCTCGCTGACCATCCCGGCCGGCGCGGAGGTCATGCTCCAGTGGTTTGAATCCGACTGGGATGAAATGTACCAGAAAATGCCGCTGGTTGCTCAGACCGGCTATGACTGGCTCTGGATACCCCCGCCCACCAAGGGGCCCGTGGGCAGCAGCGTCACATGGGCCAATGTCGGCTACAATCTGTACGACCGCTTTGACATCGGCGACATCCCCCAGCGCGGCACGCTCGAAACGCGCTATGGAACCCGCGGCTCGCTCAACGCCATGATTGATGCGGCGCACGGGCTGGATATCAAGATCATTCCCGACATTGTGATGAACCACAACGGCAACGGGCCGGACATCCGCGAGTATCCGGGCATGACGGCCGAAGACTTCCATGTCAAATGGTCGGCCAATTACGCCGGCAACCTCAACTATGAACGGGCCCCGCGAATGAACTGGTGGTATCATCACGGAGGATACGGCGGCACAATGTGGTCGGACCTCGCCAACCTCGCCGACATCCGCACGGAGGATCATCCGCTGAACGGCGATCCGCTGCGCTTCACCGGTCCCAAGACGGACTCCGACGGCAACTCCTTCGATTTTGTCGGCAGCCGGCCGGACTACATCCGCCATGTCGGCCAGTACGACAAATATCCCTATGCCTACACGAATGAGCTGGTGGCGGAGATGCTCTATCGCTGGATCGCGTGGCTGGGCGATGCGATTGATTACGACGGGCTGCGCATAGACGCGGCCAAGCACACGCCCTATGAATTTTTCGGATGGCGCGGCGCAGGCTTCCTGCACGAAGCCCAGTGGAACTTCTCGCAGCGCCGCGGCTACAGCTTCGGCGGGGACCCCACCGATCTTTTCCAGAATTATGTCCTGCGCACCAACGCGCTGCTGTTCGCGGAAATCCTGAGCCCGTGGTCGGAGATTGAGTACTGGCACGGCTACGGGAGCAACGACCGCAATCCGATGCGCTTCCTGGACTATGCCGTCAAAAAGCACCTCGACAGCAAATTCAACGGCGACATGAACGGGCTGGGCTCGTTTGGATCGAACTTCGATGAAACCAAGGGCATCTATTACGCATGGGGGCATGATGAAGGCGGAGCGAGCAAAATCGACCTTGCCTATGCCTACATCCTGACTCACATCGGCTTCCCGATGGTATATTACACCGGCAACAACATCACGTGGGCCGACAGCGGCCGCGCCCCCTATCCCGACAAGCGGACCTGGATGATTCCGGGCTATGACAGCAAGGCCCTCGGAGAGCAGTACAACGACATAGCCAATCTGGTCTGGATTCACCAGAACTTCACACGCGGGCGCGAATACAAGCGGTGGGAAAACGACGGCGACTTCTTCGCGCTGGAGCGCTATGACGACACGGTGATCGCCAACGGAGCGCCGGATGAGGGCGAGGGCCTGGTGCTGGTTGCGCTGAACGACTCGGGCTGGGACCAGACCCGAACGCTGAACACCTGCTTCCCCAACGGAACCGTCCTTAAAGACTACACCGGAAAGAATCCAAACGAAGTCACCGTGAGCGGCGGGCAAGTCACCATCACCGTGCCGGGCAACAGCGGACAGGGCTGGGTCTGTTATGCCCCGAAAATCGCCGATCCCGTCAATGTCCGCGTGCTGCAGGGCGGAAGCGACGCCCCAACGATGACATGGATCATTCCCGGCGGCGTCCATCAGGCCGACACCACGCAGCAGATCACCAGAATCACCTCGACCAACTTCACCGTAGAAACCACGTTCACGCCGCCGGCCGGAGGATCGGTGGACAACGTAATGCTGAAATGGGGGCGCGGGGTGCATCTGCCGGTCACCAACTATTTCAGCGAAGGCCGGGACGTCGTCAGCGGCCATTTCCACAGCATGAACCGCAACGATGCCACCAATTACTCGCTGGGCATCACCATCACCGAGACCAATCTGCCGGAAGGCCTGAACGTCATCAAGTGCCGGGCCTTCAATCAGCGCACGGCGGGCTATTCGGCCCTGTTCAACACCGCGACCAAAGTGGTCTACGTGGACCGCCGCGGGCCGGATCTTTCGCTGAACGTTTCCGAAAACCAGTCCATGGTCAGTGAATTTGTGCTGATCATCACCAACAGCGACCGGACGGCTTACGGGATGACCGTATCCGTGAACGGCGGCGCGGCCGAGGCGGCCGATGAGGTGATGAAGGGCCTCTGGAAGTACGGCATCACCGGCCTGAGCGCCGGAACGCATACGGCCGTGGTCACCGCCACCGAGGCCGATTATGCAGCGAGCCGACAGGTCATCAACACCAGCACCCTGACCCGCGTTTTCCAGATCACGGACAACTACGAGGGCATCGGATTCAACCATTCAGCAAACGCGGTGATTGAACTTCCCTTCTTCCAGACCGTGGTCACCGGCGGGAGCGAGTCCTACAGTTCGCTTCGCATCTTCTGGGACGGCTATGAGCTGCCCTTCAACGGCGGAAACCGCACGAATGTGTTCAACGGGGAAATTCTTTTCCGCGATCAGACCTCTGTTGTGACCAACCGCTTCTGGGGCAATTTCATCAACGGTCCGCACTACTTTGAGGCCGAGCGGGTGGACGGGATATACACCAGCCGCGTGGTGCGCCGCGTGGTGTTCAGCCTGTACGGGAACAACCACATTGACTCGGACGGCGACGGACTGCCCGACAACGTCGAAATGCCGTTCTTCGACCAGGGCGCGCCCGGACCCGACCAGCCATGGCCCGGTGACAGCAACAACAACTTCGTTCCCGAGTCATGGGAAACATGGACCCGCCTGAATCCGTACAATCATGCGACATTCTACGGCGCCACATGGGACGACCAGCTGGATTCCGACGGCGACGGCTACAGTAATTACGCCGAAGTCGAGGCCGGTTATGCTGAAGACGGCAACGTCTACAAGTACAGCATCTATGACTCCGGCAGCTTCCCGAGCGGAACCCCAATGACCGCATCCTCCGCGGGCTGGACCCCCACTCTGGCCGTGCGGGGCAGTCCGCTCACGGTCACCTACTATCCGAACGAAGGCGCGCTGGATAATGCGTCGCAGGTCTGGATGCATATCGGCCATTCCAAAAAGACCATGGGCGACTGGCAGGAAGTGTACGACACCAACATGACCGTCTATGCCGGGAGCAACTGGCAGGTCACCGTCACGGTGCCGACCAACGCGACATCCGTGGATTTCACGTTCTGGGACGGCACCAGCACATGGGACGGGAAGGACTGGCAGGCCAATGTCGCCGGCGTCACCAATATGTCGTTCACCATGGACGGCGCCCTTGACAGCTCCGACTTTGCGGTCTGGGAAGACGGCATGTGGATATGGGCGGCCGCGCGAGGAACCAAGCTGTATGTGGCCACATGGGCTTCGGGAAGCGGCGGCAACGATCACTTCCTGTACGTGACGGACGAACCCGGCGATGCTCAGGCCACACCCTGGGCCAAGGCCGGTTATGTCTTCCTGGATGCGGCCGCCAAACCCTACCTCGCCGGCGAAGGCGACAACAGCTGGTCCGGATGGTTCAACATCTCGGGGAACAGCACGAATGTCAAAGGGGCCGGAGCATACAACTACCTTGAGGGTGAGATTGATCTCATCGACGCGTTCGGGTATGTGCCCGACGCCGTCTATCTGGCTTCGGCCGCTTATGAAAACTGGGACGCCGGAGCACTGACCAGCCAGGGCCCCCACATGTGGGACGGAGGAGACAACATCGACGCCACGGAGCTTCTGCGCGTCCCCATTGACAGCATTCGCGATGAAGACGCCGACGGTTATTTTGACGCCGGACGGCCGCAAATGTGGACCGTGGTCAACGGGAATACCAACGACGCCAATTACGGAATGCGGCGGTTCTTCATCAACGAACTGGCGAATGAAAGCAGGGAAATCACCGTCATTCTGCAGCCGAACGCCGGTGTCGGAAACACGGTCAGCGACGTGGAGCTTTTTTCCAACCTGAACCGGCGCGACTTCGCGACGCTTGACGAAGATCCGGACAGCGTAACCGTCACAAGCGGCACCAACTATTATCGCGCATGGCCAATGACCGACATCGGCGGCGGGAAATACCGCGTGACCGTCCCCGTGAACAAATGCGGCGCCTATCGCATCAACGCCCGCTACAAAATCAACGGCGGCGACTATGTCTATTACACGGACAACGGATTGCGGCGCGACTGCGCCGTGGTAGTCACGCCGCAGAAGGCGCTGGAACTCGTGATGTACGAGCTGAATCCGCTGATCGCTGAAGCCACCAGCGACAGCTTCGCCGGCCGCAGCACCTTTGAAGACATGTACCGCGTGAACACGGACCGGCCGGATGCCGTCAGTACCAGCCGGCTTGCACAGCTGGGCATCAACATGGTCTGGCTGCAGCCCATTCACCCGATCGGCTCCGACAACCGCCAGATTGATCCGGCCACCGGCCTGCCCTATGATCCCGGAAGTCCCTATGCGGTCCGCAACTACTGGAAGGTGAATTCCATCCTCGGCGATCCTTCCAGCGACGCGCAGGCCTTGTCGGAATTCCAGGACTTCGTGGGTGCGCTCGATAACATCGGCGTGGGCGTGATGCTTGACGGCACCTTCAACCACAGCGCATGGGACTGCGAGATCGGCCAGCCCGCCGTGGACATGTTCGCGTGGGCCTCTAATGCATCAGACCTCATCCGCGAGGTCCGGCCGCAGTGGTATTCCAAATACAACAGCTACGGCCAGCCCGCATCCTACTACGAGAGCGCCATCAACAACGACATCGCGCCCGCGCCGGACCGCATGGACTTCGGGAAATGGACCGATGCGGCCGATTTCTATTTTGGCACCTACGACGCGCTGGTGGCCGGCATTCCATCCGACACCAACTGGGCATGGTCCAGCGGATGGTACAGCCGCTATCTCTTTGAGGAGGACCGTTTCGACGGATTCGCGTCGGGCTATACACGGGACCTGTGGGAATACTTCGCCCACTATCCGGTCTACTGGCTCGAGAAAACGGGCCATCCGGACGGCACGCCGAAGAGCGAATCCTACAAGGGCATTGATGGCCTTCGCTGCGACTTCGCGCAGGGGCTTCCGTCCGAATTCTGGGAATACACCATCAACAAGACCCGCAGCGTGAAATGGGATTTCCTGTTCATGGCGGAATCGCTGGACGGCTACCGCGAAGTGGGTGGCAGCAAGCGGCACGGAGTGGGTTACCGCTCGGCCCGGCACTTCGACATCCTGAATGAGAACATGGTGTTCTACTGGCGGGACAACTTCTTTGATTATTTCGGCTCGGGCGGGCAGCCGCAAACCTATCCGACCTGGCAGGCGTTCGACAACCGGCGCAATGCGTTTGACGTGGTGCCGATTCTGCTGAACCTGACCAGCCATGACGAGATTTATCCCACAGACGACCAGTGGCGCCTGATCTACGCCCATTCGATCGTCAGCGCATGGGACGGCATTCCGATGATGGTGTATGGGCAGGAGGCCGCCGCGCAGAACGATGCGTCCACCTACACCAACCGCGGCATCAACCCCGCCAACAACTTTGCGCGCTATGAGACCAATTTCGGGAAATCCATTCCGAACTTCAAGCGCTACAACCACATGACAAACATCTGGAACGGCCTGGACTCGTCGTGGAAGACCTCCATGTACGAAACGTACCAGCGCATCAACAACGCGCGGCTCGGATCCCCCGCCCTGCGCAGCCAGCAGAACTATATGCTGGAAGGCACCAACGGCTGGAATCCCGACATCTTCTGCACCATCAAGTATCAGGCGCCCGGAATTAGCGCGGCCTCGCAGGATGTGGTGATTGTTGCAATCAACAACAACTATGCCGGAAGCACCAACCGCTGGGACAACTTCAACCTCGATGTGGACTACACTCCGGGGGTGAACTGGTTCGGCATCCAGGACTCGCACTACTACAACGTCGTGGACCTGATGGGCGCCAATCCCACAAACTATCTCTGGGCAGAACCGGGACAGCTCGGTTCAGCGATCAAGGCGGATTTCTGGGTGCTCCTCAACGGCAATCCGTTCGAGGGCCAGCAGGCGCAGTATCTGCGGCTGATTGACCGCACGGCCGGCAACACGCCGGAGACGGTGGTGAACTACTTCGCATGGGACCGTGACGGTGACGGACTGCCCGACGACTGGGAATCCGCAAACAGTCTCGACCCGAACAGCTCATCCGACGATGACGGCGCCGCGGGCGATCCCGACGATGACGACATGACCAACGCCCAGGAACTCCTTGCGGGAACCGATCCCCAAACGAAGGATGCCCTCGAACTGGGCATTGATGTGGCCGGCAGCGCGGTGGATGTCTGGTGGAACAGCATCACGGACATCAACTACATCCTGCAGCGCAGCGACAGCCTGACCAGCGGGCCCGGGTGGGAAACGATCTACTTCGGCACGGCGATGGACACAAACGCCATCGTCACCGACACCACCTCCGGCAGTGTGACGAGCCGTTATTATCGCGCCGTGGTGGTGCCGTAAGGCATTCAAATCCCGTCCGCCGGCAGCGCCGGCGGATGGGATTCAAACTTCATCATCCTCACGATCCGCATCCCCGCCGATCGCCTTGAATATGGCGCTGGCCACAGGCGGGCAGCCGGGCACGAATATCCCCTGCGACCTGTGCCGCGCCGTGCAGTTGCCAAGGCAAAGCGTTCCCCGAGGAACTTCATCGTGCCCCTTCCCGATGGCAATAACGGGCTGCAGCTCCTTCGGGAAATAATCGAAGATTTTTTCTCCGTACCGGCGCAAAAAGAGCAGAAGTGTTGACTGGCAGGAACTGCAGGAGTTTCTGTCGAGTATGGTTATTCCGGGAAATTCCAGCGCAAGGTCCCTTGGCGGCCGCTCAAAGGGAGACGCATAATCCATCCAGTTGTCCGGAGATATGCTCATGCGGTCGAGATCAATCAGCCCGTATCCCCGCTCGGCGCCGATGCGCAGATGGGGCACTTCCCGGGCGGAGAGACCCATCAGGCGGCAGGCCACCGCATCCGCGGCAAACGGATCGGCGCTTACGACGGCGGCATCCAGCTTCCTGGGGGTTCCCGCCGAAGGGCCAAGCCCCTCCATGCCGATGTATCCGTCAATCACCGCCAGATGCGGCCGGAGCACGCCGGACATATCGGCAATCGCGATATCCAGAGACTTGTCTGCGGACCCCTCGACCGGCGGGAGCATGTGCAGGTCCACCTTGCTCCTCCGCCAGAGACACCCCTTCATGTTTTTCACGGACAGCGTGACCCCCGTGTGCATGTGCATTTTCATCACGGGAAGCGAAATCACAAAGTCGTACTCCATTATTTCGGGACAGACACGCAGTTCTCCGATGGCCCGGCCGCCGGGCACGGGAACCGGAACAAAGGGCCTCGCATCAAGATCAATGAGGGTCAGTTTTCTTTCACGCGCCACGGCCGCAATGCCGCACTGCTCAAACGCATCCATTGTCCTGACGCCCAGAATGGGACTTTCGCCAACGGCCACTTCGGCGCCGGCTTCCAGAAATGCGTCCGCAGCGGCGGCCACGGCCTCGGGACCGGTGACAATTCCCGACCCGGCGGCGGCCATGCGGCCCGCATTGGGTTTCAGCAGCACTTTTTTGCCTCGCGCCGCGGAAAGATCAAAACCATTGAGGGCCGCGCGGATGTTGGCATAGCCGCCCTGCCCGGCCGCCACATGAACAGAGGGCTGCGATGAATTCAGATCCCGAAATGGACGGTCAGACAACATGCCCGAATCTAATCCCCGGGCCGCCCGCATGCAAGGCGGGATTCCCTTGCCGTCACGGCATGTTTTCGGCTATGAATCTATTCATGAGCCGGCTCTATCCAGCGCATGCCGATCTCTTTGAGTTTGATGCGGCATTCCCCCGCGCAAAAGCATACCGGTCGGACGGCCGCGCCGCCGGCCTGGTGCGGGAAGCCTGCACGGCGGCACGGTCGAATGAAACATTCTCCGAACGACACCTTCAGTGCATCTGGTTCGATCCCTCCCTGAGGCCGCAGAACCTGAAAACCGCCGAAGGCGAAAGTGTGCGGGTGGTGCAGCCCGGAAGCTGGAACCTGGAGGCCGGGCCCGACTTCCTGCGCGCGGCCGTGGAGGTGGGCGGATCCCGCCTGATCGAAGGCGACGCGGAGGTTCATATCCGGCCCGCCGACTGGAACCGTCACGGTCATCAAAACGATCCGCGTTATCGTCATGTGCGGATTCATATCACCTTTTACGCCCCGGGAGAAGCGGCGCTTCCGCCGGGATGCATTGAAATATCAATGCAGAAGCCCCTGCTGGCGAACCCCTCATTTTCCTTCCAGCAGATTGACCTGACGGCCTATCCGTATGCGGCGCGGGGAAAACTCACCGCATGTGCCGCCGTGCTGAGCGGCCTTCCCCCGGAGGCCGGGGCCGCGCTGCTGGACGCGGCGGGGGAAGAGCGTCTGCGCCGGAAGACAGCCTGGTTTGCGCACCTGCTGAGCACCTGCGAGCCGGAAGATGTCCTTTATCGCGAACTGATGGGCGCGCTGGGCTACAAGCATAACAGCGCGGCCTTCCGGACGCTGGCGGATCACGTACCTCTTCCGCGACTGCGCGAAGCCGCCGGGGGCCGCGCACATGCTGCTTACGCCATCCTTCTCGGCTGTGCCGGTCTGCTGCCGAAGGAGCTGCCCGCGCGCAGTCCGGAGTGCCGGGATTTTGTTCGAAAGATCTGGGATGTCTGGTGGAAGGTCAACAGCCAGTGGGCCGACAGCATCATGCCGGGTGCCGCATGGAAGCTTTCCGGGCTTCGCCCCGCCAACCATCCGGTGCGGCGGCTGATGGCCGCCGCGCATTTGTTCACGCGGGAGGAGCCGCTCTCGCAGAGACTGCGACGCGCGGCAGGCACGATTGACGACATGCGGGAACTTCTCAACTTTCCTTCCGGGAACTTCTGGGATTACTATTTGTCCTTCAACGGACAGAGGCAGGCAGCGCCGGTGGCCCTGATTGGAGATTCCAGAACAGCAGCCATCATAATCAACATCTTCATCCCGTGGCTGGCCGCGCGCGGCGAGCTTCCGGTTCCAGCGGCAGGCATGCTGGACAGTCTTCCGGGCGGTACAGCAGACAGCACCGTGAAAATGACCGCGCACAACCTGTTCGGACCCGCCCACAGCCGCAAACTGTACAGCAGCGGCCTGCGCCGGCAGGGTTTGATTCAAATATTCAACGACTTCTGTGTTCAGGACCGTTCCAGCTGCGCAAACTGCAAATTCCCCGAAATTATCAAACGCAATTTCGGAACAGCAATTATTTAACTACGAAAAACGCGAAAGGCGCGAAATGGAAAACAAGATTATATACAAAGAGGAGAGTTACAAAATCATTGGGGCATGTTTTGAAGTGTATAGGGAAAAGGGGAACGGATTTCTTGAAGCGGTGTATCAGGAATGCCTCGCAATAGAATTTTCGGATCAGGGAATTCCGTTTGTTGAAAAACCCAAACTGGCTCTAAGTTATAAAGCTAAGGCGCTGAAGCAGTATTATGAGCCGGACTTTGTCTGTTATGATCGCATCATTGTTGAGATCAAAGCCGTGAAAATATTAGCCGATGAACACCGGGCTCAAACAATCAATTATTTGAAGTCTACAGGTTTCGAATTAGGACTCTTACTGAACTTTGGACATTACCCGAAACTGGAGCAAGAGCGTTTTCCGAATCAGAACATTTCGCGCCTTTCGCGTATTTCGTAGTTAATTCTTATTCTGAAAGAGAGAGACGGTTTCGATGTGACCGGTCTGGGGAAACATGTCAATCGGCTGGACGCGAACAAGACGATAGCGGCTGTCTTCACACAGCAGTCGCGCATCGCGCGCGAAGGTCGCCGGATTGCAGCTCACATATATGATTTTTTCCGCGCCCAGACGCATGATGCCGCGCAGGGCGTCCGCATGGATTCCGTTGCGCGGAGGATCCATGACGACCAGATCAGGGCGCGCCGCGGTGCCCAGATCAGCTATCCGGTCCAGTGCATGCGCCACGAAACGGATGTTCGCGCGGCCGTTCAGGCGGGCGTTGGCTTCCGCATTTTCAACGGCGGACCTCTGACCGTCCACGCCAATCACATCGGCATGCGACTCCGACAGGCAATGCGCCAGGGGGCCGGTCCCGCAGAAGAGATCCAGCGCGAGGTTCTGTTTTCCGCCCCGGGCCATGCCGGCGACCGTTTCGCAGAGTTTTTCCGCCTGGCGCGTGGAGGTTTGGAAGAAGGAATCCGGTCCGATAATGAACTTGTACCGTCCCAGTTTCTCTTCCAGCACTCCGGGGCCATGCAGGACCGCTTGCTTCAACGGCCGGCGCTCCTCTCCGATTTCGGTCACAACCGTGGTGCGGTCGCTCCCGCTCACCCGAAGAAGGCTTTTCAGACAGTTCTGCATGGTCTGTTCGGGCGCGCGGCGCAGCTCAAGAGCGACCATGACCCGGCCGTCCATATCCGCCCGCCGAAGCATCAGGCGCCGCAAGCCGCAGGCCTGCCGTTCCGCAGCCGGAAGACCGGAAAAAAAGCGGGCGGTTACATCCATAAGGCGGTTGAGAATATCGGGGGCCAGGAGACAGCGCTCCACGGCAACAAGCGGGCGGCCGTCGCCATACCCGTGAAAAGCCAGCCGGCCGTTTTTAGTGAACACCAGTTCCAGCTTGTTGCGAAACCCGTACTCTGCCTCTGAGGGCATGACATTCAGCACCGACGGCCGGTCGAAACGGCCGAGACGCTCCAGCGCATCACACACCATCTTTTTCTTTAAATCCAGCTGAGCGGCATAACGAATATGCTGAAGCTGGCATCCGCCGCATTTCCCGAAATACGGGCAGGGCGGCTTAATGCGCGACGGCGCCTTTTCGAGCACGGCCAGGAGGTCGGCCTCCACAAATGATTTTTTGACAACAGCCACGCGGGCGCGGACCCGTTCGCCGGGAACCGCCTCCCCGCGGACAAAAACAACCTGTCCGGAAGCGCCGCGACCGACCCAGCGGCCGTCCTGCGCAACATCGTGAATCTGAAGTTCAACCTGATCGCCTGCGGAAAGGCTCATGTTCATACCCCCACCTTCACGACCGCCTTGTGAACAATGCCCGCCGACACCAGCGGCAGATGCGCGTCCCACGGGAAAAAAACAGCAAACTGGCCGGGCCTTACAGTCATCCAGGAATCGGGTTCATCCTGAAAAAACTGGATATCGCGTTCCGCATCATACCCGGCTTCCGGCCGCGCACAGCGGGAAAGCGGTTTCCAGCCCATTTCTTCCCGCCCATCCAGAACGATTTGTATGTCTATGTATTTTCTGTGGACTTCAAGCAGTCCGTCATCGCGCGCGCGGCCGGGCCCCCGGCTGACCGAGACATAGATGCGGTCATCCCGGACCTCGTGCCGGCCCGGAGACAGCGCCGCCAGATCCGCTGAGCGGATGAAGTCCAGCGCCTCCGCCAGCGCCGGATGAAGTTCCCGGCATTCCGCGATGTTATCAAGACAGTCCAGTATCATGGCATTCCGCGCTTTCTCAAAAAGAACAGCCGCTGCGGACAGCGGCTGTTCGTCAATTATCTCCCGGCGTCCCTCACAGAGACGGGGGTTTCGGATAGCTTTCGGTTGAGCTGATGGATTTCTTCATGTCCTCATCACTCAGATGATAGTCATGCAAATGACCCTGCAGATAGGCGTCGTAGCCCGCAAGATCCATCAGTCCGTGTCCCGACCAGTTGAAAAGGATCACCTTCTCCTTTCCTTCTTCTTTCGCGCGCTTGGCCTCGCGAATGGCCTGTGCGATGGCATGAGAGGTTTCCGGTGCCGGGATATGGCCTTCCGTCCGCGCCCAGAGCACCGCGGCCTCATAGCACTCAATCTGATGAATGGCCGCCGCCTCCATCAGCCCCTCGCGCAGCACATGACTGACCAGCGGCGCCATGCCGTGATAGCGCAGTCCGCCGGCGTGTATGGGCTTGGGCACAAAGGTATGACCCAGGCTGTGCATGGCCAGCAGCGGCGTCATTCCGGCCGTGTCGCCGTGGTCGTACACATAGGGCGCCTTGGTCAGGGTCGGACAGGCGGTGGGCTCCACACCGACAACACGCAGGTTCTTTCCGTGAATCTTGTCACGGATATATGGGAAGCTGATGCCGGCGAAATTGGATCCGCCGCCGCAGCAGCCGATGACCACATCCGGATATTCACTGATCTTCTCCATCTGCTTCTGCGCTTCGAGCCCGATGATGGTCTGGTGCAGCAGCACATGATTGAGAACGCTTCCAAGAGAATAGCGCGTGTCCTTCGACTTCACACAGTCCTCAATCGCTTCGCTGATCGCGATGCCGAGGGCGCCCGGCGTGTCCGGATCATCATCCAGAATCCTGCGTCCCACTTCGGTGTTCTCGCTCGGGCTGGGAAGGCATTCCCCGCCCCATGCCTGCATCATCAGTTTGCGATACGGTTTCTGATCGAAGCTGATCCGCACCATGTACACGCGGCAGTGCATGCCGAACAGCGAACAGGCAAAAGAGAGGGCGCAGCCCCACTGCCCCGCGCCGGTCTCGGTGGTCAGCCGGTTGATGCCGAAGACCTTGTTGTAATAGGCCTGCGCCACGGCGGTGTTCGGCTTGTGGCTGCCGGCGGGAGAGACGCCTTCATTTTTGTAGTAGATTCGGGCTGGAGTGCCCAGGGCCTTTTCCAGCGCGCGCGCGCGGCAGAGCGGACTCGGCCGCCACAGCAGCAGCTTCTCCAGAACAGGCTCAGGGATGTCAATCCAGCGTTCAGTGGACATCTCCTGCTCGATCAGGTTCATCGGGAAAACCGGCGCGAGTTTATCGGGCGTAACGGGCTTTCCGTCCGGCCCCAGCGGCGGCGGAAGCGGATGAGGAAGATCCGCCTGAATGTTGTACCATTGACGAGGAATTTCATCTTCGTTCAGAAACACTTTGATCTGATCGGCCATATTATCTCCTTTTTGCTTAAATTATCGGGAGTGCTCAGTCCCCTTCGAGGACCTGCTCCACACCCCTGGTGCGCTTGCCGATATCTCCGCCCGTCCTGCGGGCGCCCACGATCTGATCGTGTGAAAACCCCGTCAGGTAGATCAGCACGGCGACAATGCCCGCCGCCAGAATCGTCGTGATCGCGGCGGATACATAGGTCTGCTTGAGCACGAACAGGCAGACCGGAACGGTGATGGCAAGCGTCAGCACCGCGGCAACCGCCGGACTGATCCATTTCCCGATATCCTGACTGACGGCCGGAACTACAAACAAATCAGACAGCGTGAGTCCCAGAACGACAACAACGACACCTGTCGCCATGACAATCAGGGAGCGCACGATGCTTTCCTCCTTGGCATCCATGGCGCGGCCGAGTTTACCGAGCACAAGAACACCAACCAGCAGAGGGATCACCGCAACCAGAACCGTTTCGATCACGGTTTCCGGCCGGCCCATGATCAGCATCAGAGTTTCCTTGAGAGCTGTCAGAATCTTATCCATAACCTCACTCCGTCTCTATTGTCCGGCAAGCAGGACTGTTAAATAGAGGATCATAGCGAGAGTGGCTCCAACTTTCAAAAGGATAATGAGCAATCTTGCAAGAACCGCTCCGGCGGCGATGCGGGCCGCCTGATCATGCCGCTGCAGTCTTCTTCTTTCGACGGCATAGGCCAGCGCAAAGCTCCCGGCCGTCATTCCGAGCAGCGGGCCGATAAAGGGGATCGGGATCAGGGCGCCGAGCGCCAGCCCGGCGAGGCCGCCGGCCAGCGCGGCAAAGCCGGCCATCCGGGAGCCGCCCCGGCGCTGGACGCCCCACGCGCCCGCGAGAAATTCAGCCCCCTCTATCAGCGCGGAAACAATCAGGAAAACAGCCACGGTCCCCCAGCCGACCCGGCCCGTTTTCCAGAACACGGCCCAGGCCGCAAGCAGGGCGGCCAGCCAGGTGCCGGAAATGGACAGGCAGGAGAGAAACAGGGCCGCGGCGCTCACGCCGGCAAACAGAATCCATGCCAGCCCGTTCTGAACAGTCTGCAGAAACTCCGCCAAAGGGGAAATCCGCCTACTCGATGGTATGGATGATAAGATCGGGCTCGCGGGAGAAGATGTGCACGTCGGCCTCCTTGAGCACTTCCTTCTGCTCGAGCGCATCGAGTTCCACGCGCATCATGGGAACTTCAATCGAGGCATCCTTCTCCAGCACGATTCGGCGCGTTATGTCGCGATAGCCGGCCTTGCTCACACGCAGGACGTGATCCCCCGCCGCAATTTCAAAACCTTCCAGCGGAGTGGAACCCACAAGGCTTCCGTCTATTTCCACCATGGCGGGATCATCCGTGGTCTTAATGGAGATTTTGATTTTGGACAGGTCGGCTGTGACCATGCGGCTTTCCAGGGCCTGCTGCACACTTGGAACGGCCTGCGCAACGGCCTTATCCAGCAGGGACAGCACTTCATCCTCGCCCAGCGAGGTCTGCTGGGTGGCCGTCTGGCGGATTTTGCGGCTGGAGGAGCCTTCGCTCATGGCAATCACGCTTCCGTCTTTTGCATCCAGCGCCTCCAGCGCCACACGGGAGGTCAGCACGGTGAAGTCGGTTCGGTATCCGCCCTGATCCACGGTTTCCTTCCCTTCGGAGAGCGACAGCAGCGTGCCCCGCAAAATCACATCAGCGCCCAGCTGCTGCGCGGCATGAATGAACGTCGGCTGCACAGGCGTGGCGGCCCCCGCATCCGTGAGCTTCAGTTTCTCCATCTGGCTGATAAACTCGCGCCGGTCAACGAGCACAAAATTCTCGTTGTCCAGCAGCTGTTTAGAAAGCAGATAAACACCTTTGCCGGCAATCTGGGAAGGATTGGTTAATGAGGAAGTCCCGCCAGCGGCATTTTCGAAATCAAGCAGAAGCACACGCAACGGCCCCGCGAAGAGTGAGGTTGAAACCAGAGCGATCGCAACAAGCAAAAGCATTTTTTTCATAATTGAACTCCTTTCAAAACCTTGACCGAATCGTATGCTCACCCATTGGCAGAATCAAGAGAAAGCGCCGCTCGTCCGGCCGCGTTCGTTCTCTTACAGATAACGCAAAACCGCGCGAAATATTATTCTCCGGCCGAACATTGTTTTTTTGCGGGGAAAGCGGAATTTTTCGAATTTTGTCTGAATTTTTCGAATTTTTGCGAATTTTGGCCGTTTTTTGACGATTTTTGATGATTTTTGGCCATTTTTTGACAAATTTTGGCCTTTTTTAACGATTTTTGGAGGTTTTTTACGATTTCAGGCCAGTGCGCGCGGAAGCTGAAGGAGGCTGGTTATGATCAAATCCGGCCGCGGATACAGGTCCGCAGGTTTCTGATTTCTTAAGCGCAGCGACCGGGCATCACCCGCAAAAAGAGCCGTCCTGCAGCCGGCCCGGGCGGCAGTCTGAATATCATTCAGCATGTCGTTGCCCACATAAAGAGCTTCAGAAGCGGCTATTCCGTAATTTCTTTCAAGCGGAACCAGCACCTGCTGAAACAGCTGCGGGGAGGGCTTGGCCCGACCCGCCCGGAAAGAATAAACGGAAAGATCTGTCCGAAAACCCAGTTGATCCACCGGAAATCCGGAGAGGGCCTCCATGGCCAGCGGGGTGTAAAACTGCGCATTCGAAACGATCCCCATCGCTTCGATCCGCGCGTCAAGTTCCCGCAGTACCTCCGGGAATCCCGGCATGGGCCAGACGGGATTCACGCGGCACTCATACTCGACCGCCAGCGGCTCCAGCAGCGCATCCGCCGGCCGCAAACCGATCAGACGCTCTTTCAGGAGCCGGGCAAGTATCATCTCCCAGATCTCGCAGATCGCGATTTCAGGAAACTCAATTCCTGCGGCCTTCTTCCGCGCATGCGCCGCCGCTATATTTTGAAGCATCAGCTCAGCCCCCCGGGGTCCGGCGGCGGGTTCCGGCTCGCACCCGGCCACGGTCAGCGCGACATGCATGGCGGCATCTGACGGACTGGCGGCCGCTGTTCCCACGTCTCCGCTGCCGGATATCAGCAGGGTTCCATACACATCAAACAGCACGGCTCGAATGCCCTTCAGGGGCCGGATGTCGGATTCCAGCCCGGTTGATTCAACCGTCATCGGACGGGAAAGCTCCCGAATCCGGCGGATCAGAAATTTATTTCCCGATGCATCCTTCATTTTTCAGGTCCTCAGCAGATTGAAGCGTTCGGGGAGCAGAAACTGATCAAGTATGCTTTCGGCATCCAGCGCGTCTTCATGCGCAGGCCCTGATTCTGCCGCCGCGCGGTATATCTCCCGCAGTCTCTCCCCATAGCGGGCGGGACCATACTTTTCCAGCACAGTGTTTTTATTGAACGGGACGACGGCATCCGGAATGTTCAAGGCAGAGGGCCGGATGTCACGCGCATCCGCAGGATTGTTCAGAATATGTTCAATCACCTGCTGCTGCATGCTTTCATCAAGCCGCCCGAAATCCGCAAAATTATTTTGAACCGCAGCATTAAAGGCCTGTTCAACATCCTGCGGCAGAAGTTCCCGGTGATAACTCGCATAAACCCGTCCCATGGCGTCCTGCAGGGCGCGCCGCAGGTTCCCGGCGCCGGCCCATTTCAGGGGAACGTCCAGGCGGTCATACAGACCGCTGAGATCCAGTCCGTCGTTTTTGAATTCACCGGCAATCTCGGGAAGCGCCCGCCCGGTCAGAGGGCAGTCCATCAGCCATGGCTCCAGAAAGGCCAGCCCAAAGCCTTCGGCCACACTGGTGGTGATGGCACACGCGGCGCTGCGCATCAGCTCCGGAAAACTCAGCGGGGATTTTTCGGCCAGGCCGAACTCCACGGGGAGCCGGTGCGCGGCGGAAAAATCAACCCAGCGGTTGTACCCCGCGGCATGCTCCGGGTTTCTCGGAGCGCGGGTCAGGGCATAACGCCGGCCGGAGCGGTCAAGAGCCGCCCAGAACACCATTTCGCCGACATTTTTTCTTCGTATGGCGCGGGTGGGATAGATCACCAGATCAGTGCGCGGAGGAGCTTCCCCCGCTGAGGGAGGGGAAACCACCGCATTCGGAAGATAATGCGCGCGCGATTCGGGAAGGCCGGCCCGCATGAAGGCGTGCTGGTCGCGGCGGTTCAAGAAGGCATAGTGAACATGGCTTGCGCGGGGATAAAGAGCCGGCCCCAGTGTGGCGGGTTCTCCATCAGCCAGGCCCGCCAGCAGAAGCTCGTAATTGGCCGGGCGGCCGTCCTCGGCAAAGTCATGCATTTGAAGCACCAGCGGACGGGCGGCGGACGCCAGCGCGCAGGCCAGTCGCGGCACAACAAGATTCTTGCCGAGGGAGTGATTATGTATATGCCAGACATCAGGCGCGCCGCCCAGCAAACGGGATGCGACTTCGTCCGCCTGTTTCAGAATATCGGAAGCGCTGAGTTCATGCCGGCCGTACGCAAGCCCGGGAATCACTGCGGCGGGGGCCGCAAGCTCAACGGCCGGGCGCTCGCCCGCGAGGACGCAGACCTGAACACCCAGGGCGCCCAGCGCGCGCGCGGCCTGGTCAATCACCGTGGTTACCCCGCCGATGCGGAGGTGATAATGGACAACCGCCACGCGCATGCAGTCAGCCGTCCAGTCCCCGCCGGCGACGATAGGCGGGCATTTCGATCATTGGCGGGCGTTCCTCTTCATGCAGATCAAATTCCTGAATTTTATACTCATCGCCCTGAACCTGGAACTGTCTCAGGACCGTGCCCAGTTCGGGCAGATTGCCCACAATCCCCATCCTCCGGGCACGCGAAAGGAAGGTCTGCAGAATGCCGAACGCCATTTTCCCGAGATCACGCGTGGGCTGGTTGCGATGCACCCGCTGATCGAGGTCGGTCTGAGCAATGGCCTGAAGTCCCCATTTCTTGTAGACGTCAATCAGGTGCGAAGTCTCCACGCCGTATCCGATGGGAAACGGGAGCTGTTCCAGCACATCGCGCCGGACAGCATATTCCCCCGATAGCGGCTGGATCAGCCCGGCAAGATCGGGGAAAAAGAGGGAGAAGAGCGGCCGAATCAGAATTTCCGTGACGCGGCCGCCGCCAATCGGACGCACGCCGTTGGCGGCCGCAAGCGGCCGTTCATAGAACGCCTTCACATACTTGATTTCGGGGCGGTAGATCAGCGGCGCAACCAGGCCGTACACGAAATGAGGGCGGATGTTTTTGATGTCGGCATCAATATAAACGATGATATCCCCGGTCAGCTGGTAGATGGCCTTCCAGAGATTCTCGCCCTTTCCCCTTTTTTCACCGGCCTCGGGAAGGATATCAGACGCCAGATACACATCCGCCCCAAACTGCGCGGCCACTTCGCGCGTTTTGTCGGTCGATCCGGAGTCTATGACCGCAAGCTCGTCCACCAGCGGATACCGGGTCATCAGCTCCGAGCGGAAAACAATCACTTCCTTCCCGATTGTTTTCTCCTCGTTCAGCGTGGGAATGCACAGGGAAACGCGCAATCCCCTTTTCTCCTTTTCGGCCACAAGGTGCTTCAGATCCCAGAACTGGCGGTAGTGGAAGGTGTTGTTTTTCAGCCATTCATGGATGTTCATCGCAGAAACCTCCGTCGATAGCCAGCAGCAGAGCCGCCAGCTGGGCCATGCCCGCCGCCATGGGGGGGACATCCACGCGCTCGTCAGGAAAAGCGAGACTTTCGCCCGTGGAAATGCCCAGGCTCAGCGCCGGAATGCCGCGTTCTATGAACGCAAAGATCTCCGAAGTGCTGGGACTGACCCGGGGAGGGACCTCCAGAATCTCCAGAATCTTCCGCGCGCGCCGCGAAAGCGGATGGGCAAAGGGAATGCCGCCGGCCTTGCGTTCGGCAAACACATCAAGGTCTATCCGGCTCTCCTTCTGCGAGGACACATCCTCGCAGATATCCCGGATTTGACGAACGATCTTGCGGATCATCGCATCATCTTCACTGCGCACTTCAAAGCGGAGGACCGCGTGGCGGGCCACCCTGTGGAACCCGCTCCCGCCGTTGATTGAACCGAACGCAATGTTTGAGCGAGGCTTGTTCGGCAGGGGGATTTCGTTGATCCGGTTGATCACTTCGTTGATCGTGCGGATGGCGCCGGTGGCCTGGAAGCGTGTCCAGTTGTATTCCTCTGGAACAGTGCAGGTGATTTCTCCGCGCATCATGGCCAGGGACTGGATGCTCAGATGCCCCAGCTGGGTTCCCTGAATGCAGATGCCGGCGTCCACGGGCTGTGAATTGTTCTGAAGGAAAAACCGCAGGCCCTCAAGATTGCCGCGGGCCAGGTTGCGCGAAGCGGCAAGAAATATGAGGTTGGCATCCAGCGCGACATCCATTTCCTCCAGAAAATGGGGCAGCGCGGCCAGCACCGCCACACCGAGGCTGTTGTTGGCCACTCCGGGCCCGGTCACCTGGCCCGGCTCGATCAGAATGGTATGGTCCACGTTGGCGGGGGCGCCGGTATCCGCATGGGCCACCAGCAGTATGCTGCGGTCCCCCCTCCCGCCGGGCAGCACGGCCACGGCATTGCCCTTTTCGTCCACCGACCCGCTGACCAGGCCGTTTTCCGCGAACCGGTCGCTGATGAACCGTACCCGGCGTTCTTCTCCAAATGTGGGAGACGGAATTTCTCCGATCAGCACCAGATTGGAAAGCAGCGCGGGCACACAGCTCCCGGCCTGTGAAAGGAGAGCCGGCAGCCGGTCCAGAATTTCCTGAAATTTTTTCTTTGCCATATTTTTCACATCCAGCTGTTTGAGCAGAAGGCCTCGGCCGGCCAAACTCGCTTGCAATCAGGGCGGATGTCCCGTAGCATTCAGTAAAAGAATAAACTGAACCAGACCAGGGGAAAAGGCAAAAATACAACAATGGCTGAGAGAATAGGTTTCATTTCCACGCGTTTTTCGGGCACGGACGGCGTCAGTCTCGAAAGCGCAAAGTGGGCGCAGGTGCTCTGGGACTACGGGCACATCAGCTACTGGTATGCCGGCGAGCTTGACCGGGCGGAGGATGTGAGCCTCTGCATCCCCGAAGCACATTTCAAGCATCCGGAAAATCTCTGGATCAATGAGCGCGTGTGGGGCCGGGAAACTCGCGACGCGCTTGTGAACCGCCGGATTCTTGACATGGCCGCTTATCTGAAAAGCTCGCTGTACGCCTTCATGCAGAAGTTTGAGATCAGCATCTTCGTGATTGAAAACTGCCTGAGCATTCCCATGCATCTGCCGCTGGGCATCGCCATCACGGAATTCCTGTCGGAGACGGGCATGCCCTCCATTGCGCACCATCACGACTTCTACTGGGAAAGAACACGGTTCTCCGTGAGTTCCGTGCCGGGATGGCTGGACATGGCCTTTCCCCCGCGCACGCCCGGCATGCGCCATGTGGTGATTAATCTCGCCGCGCTGGAGGAACTGGCGTGGCGCAAGGGCCTGACGTCTCTTCTTATTCCAAACGTGCTGGACTTCGAAAATCCGCCGCCGCCTCCGGATGCCTATGCCTCCAGCGTGCGGGAGGACATCGGGCTGGCTCCGGGGGATGTCATGATCCTTCAGCCGACACGCGTGGTTCCCCGCAAAGGCATCGAACACGCGATCAAACTGGTCGGAATGCTCGGCGATCCGAAATACAAGCTGGTGATCTCGCACAAGGCGGGAGACGAGGGAATGGAATACTGCCAGATGCTTGCTGAAATGGCGCGCGAAGAGGGGGTGGATCTCCGCTTTGTGGAAACGCGGGTCGGCGACAGCCGTCAGTTTGATCCTCAGGGCAAGAAAATCTATACACTCTGGGATCTCTATTCCCACGCCGACCTGATCACCTATCCCAGCCTTTATGAGGGCTTTGGAAACGCCTTTCTGGAAGCCATCTACTTCCGGAAGCCGGTGCTGATCAACCGGTATGCCATTTTCGGCCGGGATGTTGAACCCAAGGGCTTCCGCGTGCCGGTCATGGATGGATATCTCACCAAGGGTGTTGTCCGCGAACTGCGGAAGATTCTTGAGGACGCGGAATACCGCCGTCAGATGGTGGATCACAATTACCAGGTGGCCACGCGCTTCTACAGCTATTCTGTGCTGCGCCGGAGCCTGCGCACACTGATCACGGACATCCGGGGGCTGGACTGATGCTGAAATACACCTCCATGCCTGTGTGGCGGCGAATCCGGCGGCGGCTGGAATTTCTTTATCAGGAACAGGCCGAACAGTGCCTGGAGCGCTTCGAGATGCTGGTTGGCCGTTACGGCGTCGGGTTCAACCACTACCCGCCCTTCAAATACCGCGACCAGTCCGACAGCATTCTGATCACCTACGGCGACATGGTGCGCGACGGCGAGGCCGCACCCCTGGAAACACTGGAGAATTTTCTTTCAGACAGGCTCCGCGGGGCCGTCAGCACAGTCCACCTGCTGCCGTTCTTCCCCTTCTCATCCGATGACGGCTTTTCTGTCATTGACTACCGCTCCGTGAATCCTGCTCTGGGGAAATGGAAGCATATAGACCGTTTCAACGAGAATTTTTCCCTGATGTTCGATCTGGTGCTGAATCATGTTTCACGCGGAAGCGACTGGTTCAAAGCCTATACGCGCGGCATCGCCCCGGAGAGAAAATACTTCCTGGAAACGGACCCCTCGCTGGACCTCAGCCGGACCGTGCGGCCGCGCAGCGGACCGCTGCTGAGCGAAGTTCGGACGCGGTCGGGGGTCCGCCATCTCTGGACCACGTTCAGCGACGACCAGCTCGACCTCGACTTTTCCAATCCGGATGTGCTGTTCGAGTTTCTGGACATCCTTCTGTTCTATATCGCCCACGGCGCGCGCATCATCCGGCTGGACGCCATTGCCTATCTCTGGAAACGGCCCGGAACCTCCTGCATCCATCTCGATGAAACACACGAGGTGGTGAAGCTGATGCGGGATCTTGTTGAACTCATCGGCGTTGACGTCTCCCTCCTGACGGAAACGAATGTCCCGCATGCGGAGAATATCCGCTATTTCGGGAACGGAGACGAGGCTCACATGGTCTACCAGTTCCCGCTGCCCCCCCTGCTGCTGCATGCGCTGGTCACCGGAGACAGCCGGCATCTCACGCAATGGGCCGTGAATCTCGAGCCCCCGCCAGAAGGCTGCTCCTTCCTCAACTTCACCGCATCCCATGACGGCATCGGCGTGAGGCCGCTGGAAGGTTTGGTCAGCCCTGAGGAAATGCAGTCGCTTCTTGATCATGTCCGGGCGGCAGGCGGACAGATATCCTTCAAGCGCAATGCCGACGGATCTGAAAGCCCCTACGAACTGAACATCACCTATTTTGATGCGCTCGGAACTCC
>JAKQHR010000032.1 GCA_029557905.1 Verrucomicrobiota bacterium | reverse complement strand
TCCAGCGTCTTGAGCAGCGCGTTGAAGGATTCCGATGTGAGCATGTGAACTTCGTCAATGATGTAAATCTTGTACGGTCCGCGCGCGGGGGCATAGCAGACATTCTCCCGCAGGTTGCGGATGTGCTCAATGCCGCGGTTGGAGGCGCCGTCAATTTCGATCACATCGAGGCTGCGGCCGGACATGATCTCCCTGCAGGAATCGCACTTGTCGCAGGGCGTGGCGGTGGGGCCCTTTTCGCAGTTCAGCGCCTTGGCAAAGATGCGCGCGCTGGTGGTCTTGCCAATGCCGCGCGGCCCGACAAAAAGATAGGCATGCGCAATGCGGCCGGTTTTGATGGCGTTCTTGAGTGTATCGGTCACGTGC
This sequence comes from Verrucomicrobiota bacterium, assembly GCA_029557905.1. Lineage (GTDB taxonomy): Bacteria > Verrucomicrobiota > Kiritimatiellia > JAKQHR01 > JAKQHR01 > JAKQHR01. The sequence continues at coordinate 36,378 of JAKQHR010000032.1, read as the reverse complement.
CGCTGACCGACCACATCGTCAAACTGCTGCGGACGCCATTTCCGCGCTAGAACTTCATACGCCATATCATCAAATCCTGCTAAAAAAGTGGTCGTGCACCCTCGGTCGACAGCGTCTTCCACCGGTCGTATCCGCGGCCGGGCTCCGGTCAGGTAAACCTGCGGCACCCAAACCGCCAGACTTACCGCTGCTGCCTTCCGGCCCTGACGGGGTTCATCCGCGTTTGCTGCACAGGGCCCGGCCCTCAATGCCTTTTCGCGGACCGTGCCGGAGGAAACCGCCGCCTCGCTCGGGAATTCAACCCTGCTGTAGCGGATTGCAGGTACAGGGCACCGCTGATTCCCCGCCTAGCACGACCTTGCATACCGTACCTGCTGCCCCCGGAAATGACAAGTCTCGCTTTATCGCTCTTTAACGGCCGGCGCATTTCGCGCTTGTTTCACTCCGCGGCCCGTGCCACATTCACGCCCATGAACATTCTCCTTACAAATGACGACGGCATCTACGCTCCCGGGATCGAAGCTCTGCATCGGGCCCTGAAGGACATGGGCCGCGTGTCCGTGGTGGCTCCGGATTCCCAGCGGAGCGCCGTGGGACATGCCATCACTCTGTCTGACCCCATTAAATCGGTGGCCATTCAGCGCGACGGCCGGCCGTTCGGCCATGCCACCAGCGGCACACCGGCCGACTGCGTCAAGCTGGCTGTTTGCGCTCTGCTGGATCACAAGCCCGATCTGGTAATCAGCGGAATCAACCTCGGGCCCAACGCGGGCATCGCTGCGATTTATTCCGGAACTGTCTCGGCCGCCACCGAGGGCGCGATTCTCGGCCTGCAGAGCGTGGCGATATCCATTGACACGTTCACCGATCCCATCTGGGAAACACCCGCGCGCGTGATGCAGAAACTCATACCCGTTCTTCAAAAGCATCCGCTTCCGCGCGACACAGTGCTGAATGTGAACGTGCCCAACCTGCCCTACGATCAGCTCAAGGGTTTTGCCGCCACGCGCATGGCGCGCTCCCGCTATGTTGAAAAATTCGACAAACGGGCTGACCCGCGCGGGAACATCTATTTCTGGATGGACGGAGACATGGAGTTCACCGGAGAGCGCGACCATACCGACCTCGACATGCTTGCCAAGGGCTATGTCTCCATGACACCCATCGGCTTCGACCTGACCCGCCATGAACTGGTGGATACTGTGGCTGGCTGGAAGGTGAGTCTGTGATTATTTAAGGCAGGGCGGTCAGTCCGCGCGCGACTCAGCCTCACATGCCTTACAGCCCGCGGATGATCTGCTCCTCGGTTGCAATCATGCAGTTCATCATCTCCTGCGCATCGGCCGCCAGCTGAAGGTCCATGATCAGGCTGGTCTGAAGACACATCATGCAGATGCGCGCCAGCAAGTGGAGATGCGTCCGGTCGTCCTGGCAGCAAAGCAGGAAGAAGATGGATGTCCGCTGGCCGTCCGGCGATGAAAACGGCACCGGCTGCACCGTGCGGCCCAGCGCAATGAAAGAATCCTCGAACATATAGGGTTCGTGGTGCTGCGGATGCAGAATCGCAAATCCGCCGGTCATGGCTGTTGACCCGAGGCCCTCGCGCTTCACCAGACTCTCCAGCAGGTCTTCCGGATATACCAGCAGGCCAGTCCGGCCGGCCAGGGCAACCATGTCGCGGATAACTGAAGGTTGAGTCTTGGAGGTCATGGCGGCATCCACGTAATCCACACGCATCATTTCAGGGATGATCGCATGTGACTTGTTCAGGTCGTGGTTTCTGGCGGATGACACGCGGTGATAGCTGGTGAGGTCTCCCCCGGAGAAATTCATGATGCGCCTGCTGGCCCATGCGTCCACTTCACGGCGGCGGAACTCAAGACGGGATCCCCTGCGCGCGCAAGGGATTTCGCCCTCACGGGCCAGGCGTTCAATTTCGCGCGCCGCAATGTGAAGGTATTCTGCCACATCATCCACATTGAACGTTTTCTCGGGCATGACCGCTCCGGGGCTCAAATAAATGGAGCCAGCGAATGGATTCGAACCATCGACCTGATCATTACGAATGACCTGCTCTGCCAGCTGAGCTACGCTGGCCCCGGTAAAATCGAAGATGAATATAAACAGTCCGCAAATAAAGTCAAGCGGCTCAGGGCGCCGGCTCGCCGCGCGGGTCATCCGGCAGATAATCCGGCACACCGTATTCATAGGCCTGCTGGTACGCGCCGGACGGAGGCGTATCCGATCGGGTGCGGTTGGCGCGCTGGGCGAGCAGCACATGATGACCCTGTGTTGAAAGAAGCTCCACAAATATACCCGTGATGTAATCCCCCGCGGCCGAACGTACGTGCCCTGCCGAAAACACCGCGTGCTGCATTTCGCGCGTCTGCGTCCTGAGCGGAGTGATATGCACTTCGATATCCCCCGCGGAGGCCAGTTCCCCTCCCTGCGCGTCCTGCCAGATGATCTTACCATTCCTCAGCTTCAGCGGAATTTGGTGATGAAATCCCCGGCTCTCGTTCACTCCGAGATCGGCGGCATCCAGTGTCTTCTCTCCGGGAGCTGAATCTTTCGCCTGTCCCGGCGCACCCGTCAGAGGTAAAGACGGAATACGGATTCCGCACCAGCGCACCAGCCATTCGCTCATCGGCATGCAGGCGGCCGGACTCCACCGGCCGCCGGGCGACTGCGTCATCGCCAGCCTGCAACCGGTGATTTCTGCGGACTGAAGCCATGGCCGGCCTTTCAGTTTCTGCAGCAAACTGCCGCTGATTTCCAGCCGCTCCACCTGAATCGTCCGGGCATCGTCCGTCGTGACATTCTCGAGAACCAGATCCAGGCCGGGCGTCAGCCGCATGGCCCCGATCCGCACCGGCAAGCCGAGCTGCTGTTCAAGCCTGTCGCCGACCAGATATCGCATGCCGTCCGTCCGGGAAAGCAGAAGGGCCGCGCCATACGCAACTGCCAGCAGGCCAACGCACCCCAGGATGAAATGCGCAAGGACATGGGGATGACCTTCGACAGGCTGATCGGCGCCGGCTTTCTTTCTTTTTGTGCGGCTGGCCATGGCGGGCGGTTCAGTTCTGTTCCGACAGTTCGTGCGCCCGATTGCGCGCCGCCGTCATGGCATCCAGCAGGGCCGCGAAGACCTTGCGCTCCTCCAGCACGTCCATCGCGGCGGCCGTCGTGCCCCCCTTCGAGGTGACACGAAGACGCAGTTCATCGGCCCCCAGGCCCGTCTCGCGGCAAAGCACCGCAGCGCCCTCCACCGTGGCCAGCACCAGGTCGCGCGACACCTCCGGATCGAGGCCCATATTCTTTGCGGCCTGCTGCATGGCCTCGATCAGATAAAACACATAGGCGGGACCGCTCCCGCTGACGGCGGTGACCGCATCCATATCGTCCTCCTGCGCGCGGACCACCAGGCCGACGGCCCCCAGCAGGATATCCGCCAGTTCCAGATCATCTTCATCTGCATATTTTCCGGTGCAGATCGCCGCCGCGCCTTTTCCAGCCAGCGCGGGCGTGTTGGGCATGGCGCGCACCACACGCGACCCTTTGCCAAGACCCGCTTCAATGCCGGAAGTCGGTATACCCGCCGCAATACTTATGAAGAGGGTCTGTCCGATTTTCTCAGCAGAAGGACGCAGGGCTTCGAGCACGGCGGGCATCTGCTGCGGCTTCACTGCCAGCACCGCAATATCAGCCCCTTCGGCCGCGGCATTGTCCCGCGAAACCGCGACTCCGAACTTTGATGCAAACAGGTCCAGCCGCTCCTGTAGCACATCGGTGACGGTGATCTGTGCGGGGTTGCACAACCCCTCGCGGATCATGCCCGCCACGAGCGCCTCGGCCATGTTGCCGGCGCCAATGAAAACCGTCTTCAGCGAGGATAAATTTTTCATCATGCGCGTTCTCCGAAAATATCCGTGCCCACCCTGATCCAGGTGGCGCCCTCTTCAATGGCGACTTCAAAATCGTGCGACATGCCCATGGACAGCTCTTCCAGGGGGATGCCGGTCGCCGCGCGCCATGCATCGCGCAGTTCGCGCAGCCGGCGGAAATGGGGCCGCGCGCCCTCGGCCAGCGCCGTCATGGGCGGCATGGTCATGAGGCCGGTGAGCTCTATATTCATCAGGCGGTTGGAAGCCTCAAGAACGGACGGGGCATCCTCAGGCTTCAGGCCGAACTTCACGCTTTCTCCGGAAACATTCACCTCCAGCATCACCTTCAGCGTCCGGCCGGCCTGTTCCGCGGCCTGGTTCACAGCCTCCAGCAGGCGGAGCGAATCAATCGAGTGAATCATGTCAAAATACTGCACGACCTGCCGGACCTTGTTGCTCTGCAGATGGCCTATCATATGCCACGACAGCCCGCCCGGACAGCGGGGGATTTTTGCGACGGCCTCCTGGACGCGGCTTTCGCCGAAAACCGTCTGACCCGCCGCCACGGCTTCCATGATGCTTTCCGGCTGATGTTTTTTGGACACGGCAACCAGCCGGACAGAGCCGGGATCGCGGCCGGCCCGCATGCAGGCGGCGGCCATGCGTTCATGAATCCGAGAGATATTATCCTGCACGCTCATGAAAAAGTTCCAATCATTGGAAGTTTTGTCTCAAAAAGTTCCAATCATTGGAAGTTTTTTCACGAAAAGTTCCAGGCATTGGAAGTTTTCGCGGGCGGAACCGCATCAACCCCTCTTCAGGAAATCACCGGGCTTCTGAAGTTCAGCGAGATAGCTCTCCGCGCGGGCCAGATTTGCGGGTGCCTGAAGACTTACAGGAGAAGCCGTCTCGTCAAAATGCTCCGGCTTGATCCGGAAGTCCTGCTGCCGCTCGGAGAATGCGATGTTTTTTGCGTGGCGCACGAGCCGGTCAAGATCAGTGATGTAGCGGTTGAAGAAGTAGCCGCCGGACGCCGTGATTTTCTTGTCGGCCACGGCCCCGGCGAACTCGGCCTTGGCATCCATGCTCATGATGGCATAGCAGTCGCGCGCGTTCAGAATATCCAGCGCGCGGACCTGGAAGTCGCCTGCATCCGCGTCCAGTGACTGTTCGACAGCGATGAGGACCTGCCGGGCGGCAAGAAACAGGTCATACCAGATGCGGAAGATGGATTCGTCCACAATGGCGGCCGGTATTTTCAGGCGCGCTATGGAAATATCCGCCAGCGCGGTCAGGTGATCCCCGATCCGCTCAATATCCTTCATGCAGCGGTGAAGATGCTGCATGAAGAGTGTCTGCCTCCGCGTGAGCCGACGGGCCGTCAGGCGGCTGAGGAAATAGTTCATTGCGATTTTAACTTCGTTGATGACGGCTTCGTCAGCATAGAGACGGCGCAGGTTTCTGCGGGAACCCTTCAGCATGACGCCGGCGTTGTTATCCATGCACTGCACGCAGATCCGCGCCGCGCGGCGGAGTTCGCGAACCGTGGCGCAAAGCGCCTGCTCGGGCCGTTCAATGAGCTCATCTTTCAGATAGCTGGGTTCGGCCGGGGGCTCGCGCGAAGGCCAGAGCACACGCAGCAGGCGGGCCATCAGCGGTGTCACCGGAAGTACCAGCAGTGCGGACACTGCCATGACCAGCAGATGCAGGTTGGCCGCCTGCCGCGAAAGACTGAAGCCGCCAAGCTGCATGACCCTCGCGATGACCGGATAAGCCGCCAGCGCGAGAGCCACATTGAAGATGTTGAACACCAGATGCCCCAGCGCCGAGCGGCGCGCCTCCACGTTCATGGCGGCGCTGGCCGTCATGGCCACGATGCAGGTGCCGATGTGCGCTCCCACAACAATCGGGAATATCTGTTCAAAGGATGTGAACACTCCGGCCGAAATCAGCGCAAAGCACAATCCGATGACCGCGCCGCTGCTGGTGACCAGCGCGGTCAGCAGGGTAGACAGGCCCACACCGGCGAGACGGCCCGACCACGTTTCACCATGAATGTGCTTCAGAAGCGGGGCCAGAAGTTCTTTCTGCGGGGCCATGGCCTCGCTGATGGTGGTCATGCCGAGAAACAGCAGTCCAAACCCGAGGAGGGCGTGACCGGATTCGCGCACACGCCGGCCGGGGGCCACGGCGCTCATGATGTAACCGATTCCGATGGCCATCCAGCAGTAGTGGCCGATGTGAAAGGAAATCAGCTGCATCGAAAGCGCTGTGCCGACATTCGCGCCCAGCATCGGCGGCAGGGATTCCGCGAGTGTCATCAGCCCGGCATTCACAAATCCGGCGACCATGGTGGTGGCGGCCCCGCTGTGCGCGAGAAAGCCCACCAGGGCGCCGAGCAGAAGGCCCTCCCAGCGCCTGCGGGCGGCGCGGGCCAGGATCACGCGGAGCGCCTCACCCGCGGCGGCCCGCAGACCCTGCGTCATCACGTGCATTCCAAAGATAAAGAGGCTCATGCCGCCAATCACCCGAAATGCAAACAACATCCATTCCTGTATACTCATGGTAATCGCTCCGGCCTCCAAAGCCCTGGAGGCATGCGGCCGTTACGGCCTGTGACAAGACGCAGTTATGCTCTTTCCCCGCGAAAAAGAAAATCAATTTTGGAATATTTTAATGGCGGCAGGACAGGGTGGACGGAGACGTCAGGAAAAGCTTTTCAGCCCCCCGCGCAGGACGGCGGCGTTGAAGCCCTGCTGCCGCAGGATAAAGGTGGCGGTGGCGCTTCTCCGGCCGTTGGAGCAGTAGCAGACATAGAGTCTTTCCTTGTCGAGCCCCCCCATTCTTTCGCGCAGGTCCTGCATCGGAATATGCAGGGCATCGGCCAGATGGGACCGGTCGAATTCATGAATGTCGCGGACATCCACCCAGCGGGCCCCGGCCTCCACCTCCTTCTTTGCCTCGGCCGGAGAAAGCCAGCGAATGACCGCATTCTGGATGTGCTCGGCGAAATGCTGCTTGTGAAGCCGCAGGACCACTCCATCAGAAAGCATGGTGACGGTGGCATTGCGCGGTGCGAACGAAATTAGGGCCTCCTCGCCGAATGCAGCGCCGGGTTTCAGTTCTGCCACGGTTTGCGCGTCGCCGGAAGAGCTGCTTCGCACCACCTCGGCCGCGCCCTCCTCCAGCAGATAGTAATAGTCGCCCTCGGCCCCTTCGCGAATCAGCACATCCCCGTCTGAAACCCGTACTTGTTCCATGCATTCAACGGCTTTGGTGAGCGGCCCTTCATCGACATTGATAAAGAAAGGTGAAGCGCGGAGCTGCGCCACGACAGCCGCCGGCCGGCGGATGGGTGATACTCTTTTGTTCTTCTTCTTCCCGCCCCCGAAACTGAAGTTCAAATCGCGTCCCAGCACTTTCATGGCCAGCCCTCTCGTTTGGCTCAAAGAATGCCATTTCCGGCCGTAAATGGCCAGATTTTCGAATGATTATTTTATCTTTCAGGTTTTAGAGCGGATATTCTTGATTGATTAATGCGGACATGGCACACTGACACTGCAATTAGGAGTTGGCTATGCAGACAAGATTCATGTTGATGCTGTTAGTGGTCCTTGCCTTTGGATGCGCGAAGAAAGAACCTGCGGCGGCTCCCCTGCCCGAACAGCCGCCGGCGGAAGTTCCATTCACGGCCACCAACGAGGTCGTGATGCGCGAGGAAATACAGATTGCCGATGAACGCAAGGCGGTCGAAGCTGATTTTGACATGGACGGTCTGGACGACCTCGCAGTGATTGATCCCCGGGAGGGCCATCAGAACGAGGTGAACATCTTCATCCAGAAACCGGCAGATGAGCCGTCGGCCGCCCCGGCCGCAGCGGCCGCGGCCAGCGGCGCGCGACTGGTCAGTCCGGAGAAGGGCAAGATGGTCTACTACCGTGCCGGAGTCATCCGGCAGCCGGCGGACGGCACCGTGATTGGGCTGATGATCCGGAAGCGCAAGGATATCACGGACCTTCTGGTGCTGCTGCAGGATGAGACTCTGAACAATCAGATGCTTCACTATTTCAACGACGGGAAGAAGTTCTATCTGGATGAGTAAACCCGCCGGGCAGAGATCCAGTCCTGCACACAGCAGATATTCGCATATGGGGAGATTATTTTCGCTGTGGCTTCCGCCCGCCGCATGGGCCGGGCTGATTTTCGGCCTGAGCTCATGGAGCGGACCCGAGAGGCCGCCGCCGCTCTGGTTTCCGGGGCTGGACAAGCTTGCGCATGCTGTGCTTTTCGGTGTGCTGGGGCTGCTGCTGTTCAGGGCGTTTGCCTCATCCCGCGGTATGCACCGGGCCGTAATTCTGGCGGCGGCCGTCACGGCGCTCTACGGGGCGACCGATGAGTGGCACCAGTCCTTCAATGCGGCCCGATCCGTTGAGCTGATGGATTTTGTCGCAGACTGCGCAGGAGGAATTGCGGGGGCTCTCGCCGGCTGCGCTCTTGCGGCCCGATGGCATCAGCGGGGCAGATTGTCATGATGAAAAGAGACATCACCGAGGCGGCACGGCGCGCGGCCGAACTGCGCGCGGAAATTGAGCGGCACAACCGGCTGTATTACGCAGAGGCCCGGCCCGAAATCAGCGATTATGATTTTGACATGCTTCTGAAGGAACTGGAAGCCCTTGAAAAGGACTTCCCGGCCCTGATGGCTCCAGACTCCCCCACCCAGCGCGTGGGCGGCGCCCCCCTGAGCGGTTTTGAATCCATCACCTATTCAAAACCCATGATGAGTCTTTCAAATGTCTACAGCAAAGATGAGCTGCGCGCCTTTGACGAACGGGTGCGAAAGATTCTCGGGAAAACCGCGTTCACCTATGTGCTGGAGCCGAAAATTGACGGCGTGGCTGTTTCACTTCGCTATGAGAAAGGCATATTCACGGTGGGTGGAACGCGAGGCGACGGCCGGACCGGCGACAATATCACCGCGAACCTGAAAACCATCCGCAGCATCCCGCTCAAGCTGCACCATGCCGGGAACATGCCCGAACTGCTGGAGGTTCGCGGGGAAGTGTATATGGACAGAAAAGGATTTCAGGAACTGAACCGCGAACGGGAGGAGGCCGGGCTGGAACCCTTTGCCAATCCCCGGAATGCGGCGGCGGGTTCGCTCAAGCAGCTGGATTCCCGCGTTGCGGCCAGGCGCCCCCTGAATGCGGTGCTTTACGCCGCGGGCGAAGTCCGGGGGCTGGTCACACGCTCCCAGGCCGAACTGCTGGCTCAACTCAGGGAGTTCGGATTCCCCACCGCACCGCGCACATGGAACTGTTCCGATATCGAGGCCGTCCTTGCAGGACTGGATGAACTGGAAGGCATGCGGCATGATTTCCCGTTCGAAATGGATGGCGGCGTCATCAAGATCAATGAATTCGGCCTTTATGAGGAACTCGGCGCAACCGCAAAAAGCCCGCGGTGGGCCATAGCCTACAAGTACGAACCCGAACAGGCCGAAACCGTCCTGCTCGGCATCACCGTTCAGGTGGGACGCACAGGCGTGCTGACGCCCGTGGCCGAACTGGAGCCTGTTCTTGTGGCGGGGTCCACCGTCAGCCGGGCCACACTGCACAACGAGGAGGAGATTGCCCGGAAAGATATCCGCATCGGCGACCGCGTCCTCATCGAAAAGGCCGGAGAAGTGATCCCCGCCGTGGTGAAGGTCAATCTGGATGCCAGAACCGGCCGGGAGAAGAAATTTTCCATGCCTGCGCAATGCCCGGTGTGCGGAGAACCGACCGTCAAGCGCGAAGCAGAGGTGGCCCGGCGCTGCATAAACATGCAGTGTCCTGCGCAGTTGAAAAACTGGATACGGCATTTCGGATCCCGCGACGCCATGGATATTGAAGGACTGGGCGTCACGCTGACCGAGCAGCTCGTTGACCGAGGGATGGTTAAAACGCCTGCCGACCTTTATCGGCTGAAGCAGGAGGATATTGCGGAGCTTGAACGCATGGGCCCCAGATCGGCCGCCAGCCTGGTCCGGGCGATACAGGAAAGCCGCGGACAGAACCTCTGGCGGCTGATCCATGCCCTGGGCATTCCGCATGTGGGTGCCGGATCGGCCCGCACTCTGGCGGGAGAACTGCACACGCTGGACCGACTGATGTCCGCAACGGCCAATGAGCTTGAAGCCGTGCGGGATGTGGGGGCGGTGGTCGCGCAGAGCATTACTTCTTTTTTCAGCCGCCGCGACACCCGGGAACTCATTGCCCGGCTGAAGGATGCCGGGGTCAACATGGAATCGGGAGAAGATGCGCAGGCCGCTGGAACCGCTCTCGCCGGGAAAACGTTTGTTCTGACAGGCACACTGAAAAACCAGACCCGGAACCAGGCGGTCGAGCGGATTCGGCGCGCCGGGGGCGCCGTGAGCGGAAGTGTTTCAAAAAATACAGACTATGTGGTGGCCGGCGAGAGTCCGGGGTCCAAATACGAGGCCGCGCTGAAACACAAGGTGAAGATACTGGACGAAGAAGCATTTACAGTTCTCATGGAGGCCGCGGAGGGCGTTCAAAAGGAGCCAGATTTGTGAAGAATGAAGTATTGAGCCTGGGGCCCTATGAGGCCAACTGTTATTTGATCTGGGATGCAAACAACGATGCCCTGGTCATTGATCCGGGATATGACGGAGACCAGGTGTCCCGCACGATTGAAAACTACCGGCTGAACGTGCGCGCATGGCTTCTGACGCACGGGCATGCAGACCATGTCAGCGGACTTGCCGCGGCCCATGCAAAGCATCCCGCGCCCGTGTATATTCATGAAGGGGATGCGTCGTGGGTGTTCTCGCCCGACAACCATATCCTCCCCTACTATGCTGCGCCGAAAAAGCATGACGGCGAGTTGACCATCATTTCGGAGACGCAGCAGATGGAGATTGGCTCCTTCCAGTTGCAGGCCATTCATACGCCCGGCCACTCGCCTGGAGGCGTCTGCTATTATTTCCCGAAGGAATCCCTTCTGTTTTCCGGCGACACGCTTTTCAAGGGGTCGGCGGGCCGAACCGATCTGCGGGGTGGAGATTCACGCGCCCTGGCGCATTCACTGAAATTGATCACCGAACTCCCGGATTATACAGCCGTCTATCCGGGTCATGGAGACCGGACCTCGCTGAGACTTGAGAAGCGCAGCAATTATTTCCTTCGGCAGTTTATTGCACAGGACGGACGGCCGTGATCACCGGCCCAGCCGGATGCCGCGTCTGACATACGTGGGCACATCCAGATTGGCTCCCTGATGCACCGTAGGGGAAACGTCCTCAAAACGGCCGATCCCCCGGGCATCAAGATCAAGGGTGGTCTGCAGCGGGATTACGCGTTTATGCTCACGCCCGCGATCCGTGTCCCGCCGGGTTTCTGCAGGCGGGGTTTCCACGGGCCCCGGTTCAGGCCGCTCCTCCGCCAGCAGCACACTCAGCGAAATCCGGCCCTGATAATCGGGATCCACCGCCGTACCCATCAGTATCCGGGCCTGTTCATGTGTGATTTCCCGAATTTCATCCAGCAGGTTCTGCAGTTCAACCAGTTTCAAGTCCGGGCCGCCGGTCACGCCCACCAGCAGGGCATTCGCCCGGCGCAACTGCGCGCCGGCCTCAAACTGCGGGGCGGCCAGCAGACCGGCCACGGCATGCTTGACGCGATCCGGACCCTCGCTCTCAACACAGGCCATGGCGCACGCGCCCTCGCTGTGCATCAGCAGGCTCCGGAAATCAGCAAAGTCAAGCCGGATGAGGCTGGTGCGGTTGAACAGCTCCCAGAGCGACCGGACGCAGTCGCCCACCAGACGGTCTGCCATCAGAAATGCATCCGTGACATTGAGCGATTCATCCGCCTGGGCCAGCACACGCTGATTGGGAAACTGTATCACGGCATCGGTGGCCCCCTTCAGGGCGCCCAGGCCCTGCAAAGCCTGTTCCTGACGGTGAGGCCCCTCGAAATCAAACGGGAGCATGACAAAGCAGAGCACAAGAGATCCGGCCGCCTCGGCCGCTTCGGCAACAACGGGCGCCGCCCCCGTGCCGGTCCCGCCGCCGAGACCCGTCACAAGAATCACTAGATCCGAACCGCGGAAAAGCCGGCTGATTTCATCCCGGTCGCGTTCGGCGGCGCGCCGCCCCATATCCGGTTTCCCTCCGGTGCTCATCCCGTTGAGAAGTTCTGCTCCAATCTGCAGCGGGCGAATGCCGTGCGAAGAGGAGAGCACGGCGGCATCCGTGTGTATGCCTATGAGCTCAGGGCCATCCGGCCACCGCCGGGCCAGCGACGCCATGACGTTGCATCCACTGCCGCCAATGCCGGCGATCACCACCCGCGTTTCCCGCAACGCTCTGTCTCGGTTTTCCCTGTGGAACTGCATCCTGTGTCTCAGCCTTTAATTAGATTGATCAACGCGCCCAAAATGCCGGATTTCCTTCCGCGGTTTCTGCTGCGCACCGCATGCTGCAGCATGCCGAGAGGAGCGGCATACTGGGGTCCTTCGGTGACCACAGCAAGTCCGTTCACATTCCGCGGACGGCCAATCTGGCACTCGCGATTAAAGATTTCACTGGCCAGCTGAACCGCTCCTTCAAGGTGGGCTCCGCCGCCGGTCAAAATGACTCCGGATACCATTTCTGTGCGCAGACCGCTGCGAAGAATGCTGTCCCTGACCAGTTCAAAGGTCTCTTCCATGCGCGCGTTGATGATCGTCTGGATATCCGACAGACGCACGTTTTTCCCCGGGAAACCGCCTTCGGGCTGCAGCGCAACGGTTTGAGACCCGGCGGCCGGGCTGACCACGGCGGAACCTGAGTTCTTCTTGAGTTCCTCCGCCTGACCGTGCGGAAGTCCCAGCCCAAGGGCAATATCATTGGTTACGTGGTCTCCGCCCACCGAAAGGCTTCCAGCCGCCGCAATGGCCATGTTGGCATAAACCAGATAGTCGGTGGTGCCGCCGCCGAGATCAATCACGATTGCGCCGCCCTGTTTTTGCTCTGGTGAAAGCACCGCCATGCCCGACATAAGGCCTCCAAAAGCAATATCCGCCACCTCCACATTCACCTCCTTGAGCGTGCGCACAACATTCTTGATGCGGTTGCGAAGGCAGTGAATGATCAGCATATCGAGCGTGAGACGGGCCGCCTCCATCCCCTCGGGCCGGAGCACCGCGTGCTGGTCGTCCAGATAGTAGCGCTGGGCTATGGAATGGAGAATCGCCCGTTCTGTAGGCAGGGCCACAGCCCGGGCCAGATCACCGACATCCTCCACCTCTTCTTCGGCCACCAGGCCTCCGGGCGAACGCACCGGAACACTGCCCCGGTTGGTCATGGACTGAATGTGATCTCCGCTGATGACCACATAGGCCTCGCTGACGGTGACATCGGCCTGCTCCTCGGCCTGCTCCAGCGCATGATTCAGGCAGGACGTCACGTTGTCGAGATCGGTGACCTGCCCCTTGCGCACACCGCGGGACGGGCTGACGCCCTGCCCGACGATCATCAGCTGATCATCCTCAAGAAGGTCCCCAACCAGAACACAGACCTTTGATGTTCCGACTTCGATGGCCGCTATGGGTGATGAGGGCATAATCAGCCGCCCTCCGCGGTCCTGTGTATCTTATTGGCCAGTGACATTGCTGTCTCCTGTTACATCAAACAGCATATGATTTCCACCCTTCTGAATATCCGCCTGCAGACTGGAGGCGGCCCGCTGAAGCCGCCATTCAAGACGGGTGGGAGCCAGCAGCAGACGCTTCCCGTTTGCCAGGCGCACATCCAGCCGGTCCCGGTCCCTGACATTAACCACCATGATCTGCAGATGCCGGGCCAGTGCAGGCGTGCTGTCCACGATGTCCAGAACGGAAAGGGCGTCACGGATTTCCCGGGCCCGAACCTGGCTTCCGGGTCTCAGGCCCTTTTCCGAAAAGCCCTCCACAACCGGCAGGTTTGGAGAAGAATACATCGGGCCCAGCACATAACCCTCGCGATCCACGGCCAGCGGCGCGGCGCTGCGGTCGCTTTTCAGACAGGCCAGAGCACTGCGCTCACTCACACGCACTTCCAGGGTGTCAGGGAAACTGCGGCGGACAGTCACGCGGCCCACCAGCGGGACCAGTTCAAGCTTCCGGCGCACTTCTGAAATATCCACCGCAAACAGATTTTGGCCGGCCGAAAGGCCCGAATATTCGCGAAGATGGTCCGGGGACAAGCGTGTCCCGTCCGACTGCAGATCGAGCACCGCAATGTTGAATCGGGGATTCTCCGTGAACAGCTTCCGGCCGGCATACATGGCTGCGGCAAACAGCGCTCCACAGAGAGCAATCACCGCCACGCTGACCAGGGCAATCCCGGCCAGATGACCGCGCCAGCCGTCGCGGACAGCGCCGGAGCGTGCATACAGCACGGACTCACGGCTTCGTCTGCGCCGCCCCCCCCTGGGGCCGGTCAAGATTTTGTCATCATACCACCACATGCCAAGACCATCCTCACGATCAGATTTTGTTCAGTCCTGCGGACCGCATGATGCGATCGCACAGCTCAGGGAATTCCATCCCCGCCGCCCGGGCCGCCTTGGGCAAAAGACTGGATTCCGTAAAACCGGGAATGCTGTTGTTTTCCAATATATAGAGATCGCTGTCGGAAGTCATCCGAAAATCCACGCGACTGAGACCGCAGCATCCGAGTGCATGAAAAGTCGCTGCGGCGAGATCCCTGCAGCGGGCAGCGGCATCAGCGGGAATGTCAGCCGGGACAATGTAGCGGGTGTCTTTTCTCTGATATTTTGCGTCATAGTTGTAATAGCCTTCCGCGGGGGCGATCTCGATGACCGGCAGCACCTGATCACAAACCAGGCCGACTGTCAGCTCGCGGCCGGGAATGTAGCGCTCCACCAGCGCCGCCTCACCGTATCGGAGCGTATCTTCCACGGAAGCTTTCCAATCGTCCCCGTCGGACACAATATGAATGCCAATGCTGGATCCCTCGCGGACCGGCTTGGTGACAACCGGAAACGGGAGCGGGCAGGCTTCGCCCCTTTTAACGATCGCATACTGCGGAGTCGGAAGCCCTGCGCGAGTGAAAATCTCCTTGCTCAGCATTTTATCAAACGCGCGGCGGCTTGCTTCCGGTCCTGATCCGGTATAGGGGATTTTCTGTTCCTCCAGCATCCGCTGGATCTGACCGTCCTCACCGAATGCGCCGTGCAGAGCAATAAAAACCGCCTCTATCCCATCAGGAACCACTAGCTCAGCCGAATCGATGATAAGGGATTCGACCTGATATCCCGCGTCTGTCAGGCCTTTTGCGACGGAAGCACCCGACCGGAGCGAAACCCCGCGCTCGGCTGAAGTTCCCCCCATCAAAACACCAACCCGGCTGAATGGTGAAGTAGGTTTCACACGAAAAACCGTCTGCTCCGCGGCCAATGCCGCCATGGCTCCGGCTGCCTCACATCACTTCACGCCACCAGTCGTAATGGTTTTTTTCCAGTTCATCACGGGGAGGAATCGGGAAGTAGAGCATGTCGTCGCCATCGGCAATCCAGAAGCCATGCTTAATGCGCTTATAGGAAGTATGGCGAAACACAGAGCCGAGACTGATCGTCTTGGTCTTCTTGTTCGGATTGTCCAGCAGCTCTTTCAGGCAGTCATAGAGCCGAAGCGGATGAATTTCAGGAATCGGGGCAGTGAACTGCATCCGGCTGGTATGCTCTTTTGCGAAGCGATCCACATCCATATCGATCTGGGTAAAACAGACCTTGGGTGCGCTCTTTGAGCGGGTGCCGCGAGTGATCCATTTTCCGAACTCGCGCGGATCGCTGTTGGCGGCCACCAGACTGTGCAGTGGATTAATCTCCTGGTAAACTCTCACGCGGCCGGTCTCGCTGACGCGCGTGTACGGCTGAGCTTCAATTCCGAGCACCTGCCCTCCGGCCGTCACCAGATACAGCCTGCCGATGGCCGAAAGCGCCACATGCTCCAGTGTCGCATAGGAGGCGATGAACTTGGTCCGCTTGGGTTTGCCGGTCACTGGATGGGGCACCGTCTGCGCAAGGATTTCGTCGATCTCAAAAAACGGATCCCGGAAGTTGATATTCACCTCGGCAAAGACCACCTTGCTCTGATAGTGCTTGGCCGTGCCAACGGTCAAGTGTTTTGCAAACTGTTCCGGCTCAAGATGCGATGCAATCAGCGCGTTGTTTGGAAACAGCGTCATGTATATATGTTTCGTATATTCCGTCATCGTCTTCTCCTGTTTAGGCGCAGCAGATCATTCCAGTCTCATGCTTATATCATTTGCAGGCCGGATTCAATTCCTTTCTTCTCGGCGAAACAGCCCGACCACCGCTCCGGCCGCCATGGACAGCAAAACGACGGCGGCGATCAGGGCTCCCACCCACCCCATGAGCGACAGGACCGTCATGATCACACCGGCAATCATCACCCCCAGAAGGATGGACAGCATGGCATGATGGAACTTCATGCCCATGAGAAACGCCGCCATGGCGCCGGTCCATCCGCCTGTTACAGGCAGCGGGATGGCCACAAATATGGTGAGCCCCAGGGTTTCGTACTTCTCGATGTTCGCCGCCTTGCGGCGGGTCCGGGCGAACAGCCAGTTGAAGAATTTTTCCCCGATGCGGAAACGCATCAGCCACCGCGAAACAGGTCCGAGGAGCAGGAGAATGAAGGGAATGGGGATCATGTTCCCGATCACGGCGAGAATGAAAATACGGATGGACCGGCCCCAGTCGTCGCGGCCCGTGCGGGTCGAGCGGTCAGTATCGGGGAACATCATATGGCCCACCGGAACAGCTCCGCGAAGCTCCACGATCGGAAGCGTGGATATTGCCACGACGGTCAGCTCATCCGGGAGGCCTGTACCGCGCATCCAGCCGGCAATCTTCTCCCCGATGGAATGATGCTCCGCAGGCGCTGCGGCCGCCGGCCCCGCGCCCATGATGCAAAGCAAAACAGCCGATGTGCATATCAGTTTCTTCATTTTAATATCTCCACGCAATATCAGGTTTGGCCGGACGGCCAGCCCTCTGCCCCCACCAGGGGTACGAAGCGGCATCCGCCCAGTTCGCGCATGTTGTAGCGGCTGCCGCATCGTTCGACAAGCACAAGCGACTGGAGCATCCTGTCTCCCACCGGAATGACAAGGCGGCCCCCGTCTGCCAGCTGCGCCTGAAGCGGCGGAGGAACACGGGGCGCCCCGGCGGTGACGCAAATGGCGTTATACGGCGCCTGCTCCGCCCATCCGACAGTTCCATCCCCCACCCGGTACCTGACATTGACCAGATTGAGTTCTCCAAGTACGGCCTGCGCGCGCACCGTGAGCGCCGGAAGGCGTTCGACCGTGCATACTTCTTTCGCAAGACGGGCCAGCACAGCCGTCTGATACCCGGATCCGGTTCCGATCTCAAGCACGCGATCTTCTTCCGAAACGCGCAGAAGCTCCGTCATCCAGGCAACCATATATGGCTGCGAAACCGTCTGGCCGCAGCCGATCGGAAGGGGATGGTCGCCGTAGACATCGTTCAGAGACATTCCCGGAGCAAAGAGCTCCCTGGGAACATCCTGCAGGGCCCGGAGGACCCGTTTATCGCAGACACCCCGGCCGCGGATGAAAACCTCAATATGCTCCCGGCGCAGATGGGCGGCGGCACTTTCCTGCATCAGAACCTCTTCCGTTCCCGGTTCCGCCACAGCATGCCGAAAAACCGGAACGCATCACTGAACGGGCGAATACTGCTCTGCTCTGCGCCGGTATAGACGGTGGACACGCGAACGGAATCCATTCGGATGCCGCGGCGCGCCACATAAAGAAGGATTTCCGATTCCGCGGCGAAACCGGCCGACTCCGTGGGGACAAAAGGAGTGAGATCGCTTGCAAACAGCCGGAAACCGCATTGCGTGTCCGGAACGTACTGCTTCATTACCCGGCTGAGCATGCAGCTCATGAAACGGTTCGTCAGCCTTCTGATGAGCGGCATGCCGGCGGGATCAGCCATCCGGTTGCCCACCAGCACGGGAATACGGGTGCGCTCATAGGCATCCATGAAGCGGGGGATTTCCTCCGGCTTGTGCTGGCCGTCAGCATCCATGGTGATCACGGCATCACATTCGCGGGCGCGGGCCACGGCAAAACCCGTCTGCAGGGCGGCCCCCTTCCCCCGATTGGTCTCATGCCGGTGAACGATGGCCCCGGCCTGATCCGCCACCGAAGCGGTCTTGTCGCCGGATCCGTCATCCACGACAATCACCTGCGGGCAGTATTTCAGGGCATCCCGCACCACAGAGGCAATGTTTTTTTCCTCCTGATAGGCCGGGATCAGCACACAGTATCTGGGTTTGAAAGGCAATGGATTCATGGCTTTGCCCCCTGCGCCTGCACGAACATCTGCGCGGCCCTGTAGGATGACCGCACCAGCGGACCCGATGCCACCGCCCTGAACCCCTTCGCTCTGGCCGCGTCTCCCAGTTCATCAAACTCCTCCGGCGCCAGATAAGAAGCCGCAGGATAGTGGTCAGGCGTCGGGGCAAGATACTGGCCCATGGTCAGAAGCTCGCATCCCGCCTCCAGCAGGTCGTCCATCGCCTGAAGGATTTCCGCTCTTGTTTCCCCCATTCCCAGCATCAGGCCCGACTTGACCAGCGCACCGCCATGAGCCGCTGCCGCGCGCAAAACCGCAAGCGATCTTTCATAGGAGGCCATGGGCCGCACCACGGCCTGCAGCCGCCGTACCGTTTCAATATTGTGGCCGAACACATCCGGGCGGGCATCCAGCACGGTTTCAAGCGCCGCCGCGCAGCCGTTGAAGTCCGGGACCAGCACTTCGACGGTCACGCCGGCCGCGCGTATCATGCGAACGGTCCCGGCAAAATGCCCGGCGCCGCCATCCGGCAGATCGTCCCTTGTCACACTGGTGATCACCGCGTGCCTGAGATTCATGGCCTTCACGGCCCGCGCCACGCTCGCGGGTTCGTTTGGATCTGGTTCCCGGGGAACAGTCTTTTGCACCGCGCAGAAACGGCAGTTGCGCGTGCAGGCATGCCCCAGGATCATGAACGTGGCCGTGCCCTCGTTCCAGCATTGAAGACGGTTTGGACATTTCGCATCCTGGCAGACCGTGCACAGAGACTCCGCTTCCAGCAGCCGCTGAACGCGAACGAAGCTGCGATCAGTCCGACGCGAGGTTCGCATCCAGGCCGGAAGTCTTTTGGGAGGGCACTGCTGCATTTCACGCCTTCCGTTCGGCTCGATAGCGACTGATCAGCCTGCTCGTTGAGGAATCATGCACGGGGGCGGAAGCGGGATCCTGCAGTTCTTTCAAAATCTTCGTCGCCAGGACCTTGCCCAGTTCCACACCCCACTGGTCAAAGGAATATATGTTCCAGATGATTCCCTGTGTGAAAATCTTGTGCTCGTAGAGCGCAATGAGCTGTCCCAGCACCGCCGGAGTGAGTTTGGAGGCCATAATCGTGTTTGTCGGCCGGTTTCCCTGAAAAACGCGGTGCGGAACCAGCGCCCGCCGGGTGCCTTCAGCCCGAACTTCGTCGGCGGTCTTGCCAAAAGCCAGGGCCTCGGTCTGGGCAAAGAAATTCGCCATCAGCTTGTCGTGATGGTCCCCGATCGGATTCAGAGACT
The DNA here is from genome assembly GCA_029557905.1 of Verrucomicrobiota bacterium. GTDB lineage: Bacteria > Verrucomicrobiota > Kiritimatiellia > JAKQHR01 > JAKQHR01 > JAKQHR01. Next base: position 16,821 of record JAKQHR010000032.1, on the reverse strand, counting down.
GCACAAAGCCGATGAAATCGGCCGGGATAAGTTTGGTTCCCTGATGAATCAGCTGGTAGAACGCATGCTGGCCGTTGGTGCCCGGTTCGCCCCAGATCACCGGCCCGGTCTGGTATTTCACCGGGCTGCCGTTTCGGTCCACATATTTCCCGTTGCTCTCCATGTCGCCCTGCTGGAAATAGGCCGCAAAGCGGTGCAGATACTGATCATAAGGGAGTATGGCATGCGTTTCCGCGTCAAAGAAATTGTTGTACCAGATGCCCAGCAGCCCAAGGATTACGGGCATGTTCTGTTCGAAAGGCGCGCTTTCGAAATGACAGTCCATCGCATGAAATCCTCGCAGCATTTCCATAAAGTGGTCCGGACCGATGGAAATCATCAGCGGGAGCCCGATCGCCGAGCAGAGGGAATAGCGGCCGCCGACCCAGTTCCAGAACTCAAACATATTGGCAGGATCTATACCAAAGCTCTTTACCGCTTCCGTGTTGGTGGACAGTGCGACAAAATGCTTTGCGATGGCGGCCGGATCCTTCAGCGAAGCCAGACACCACCCCCGCGCACTGTGCGCATTGGTCATGGTCTCCTGCGTGGTGAACGTCTTGGAGGCCACGATGAACAGCGTTTCATCGGCGTTCAGCTTGCGCAGCGTTTCCGCCAGATGCGTGCCGTCAATATTGGAAACAAAATGGAGGGTGATATCACGGTCGCTGTACGCCTTCAGCGCTTCGGAAGCCATCACCGGGCCCAGATCAGAACCGCCAATGCCGATATTCACCACGTGGCGGATTTTCTTTCCGGTAAACCCCTTCCACTCTCCGCTGCGTATCCGCGTGGAGAAATCCCTCATCTGATCCAGTACCCGGCGCACATCGGGCATGACATTCTTCCCGTCCACCATAATCGGGCGATTCGACACATTGCGCAGCGCGGCATGAAGCACGGCGCGGTTTTCAGTTGCGTTGATTTTCTCGCCGCTGAACATTGCGCGGATTTCATCGCGCAGACGGGCCACTTCTGTCAGCTTCAGCAGAAGCGGCATTGTCTCGAAAGTGATGCGATTCTTGGAATAGTCAAGAAACAGGTCACAGGCCTCGAGCGAGAACGTTTCCGCCCGTTCAGGATGCTGCTGAAAAAGATCCCTCAGGTGCTGCGATTTTATTTCTTTTTGATGAGCCTGCAGCGCCTTCCATTCCGGGCTCCGTGCCGCCGATATTCTCTTGTGCATGTTTTCCCTCGCTGGATTCAATTCGAATGCCTGCCAGCATATGAATTTCCCTCTCCAATTTCAATGTGGAACACATTGCGCCGGAAAAGCGAAATGCTGTTTTTCTGATAAAACTAGCCGTTTTGAGGTCGTTTTTACCGTTTTTGGGGCATTTTCGGCCGTTTTTAGGCGTTTTTTGCCATTTTTAGGGCATTTTTGGCCTTATTTCCGGCTTTTCAGGGCGACAGAGGGACAATGGCTCTGGCCCGGAAGAACTGCGACGTTTGTGCGGAATCGGCCAGTTCTCGCGTCATTTCATCCGCCAGTTCCGGAGACATGATTCCGTGACCGCTGTCCCCCCAATCCGCATTGTTACTCGCACTGGAGGCATGTTCCAGCTTGTAGAAACGAGTGGGCTCAATGCTCCATGTCACAAGATTTGTGCCATCCAGACGTTCGAGCGCCGTGATCTCAAGACTGGAATTAATATCCGTCGGATCTGTATCTGAAGAATATTCATCAGTGTCCGAAGCGCCATCATCATCCTCGTCGTGCCCCGCCCCGCTGAGCGTAGCCAGGTCCCCGACCTGCTTCATCTCCCAGAAATCAGGAATGCCGTCGGCATCGGAGTCGGGTCCAGAGTCAAGCCTGGTGGTTTGCACATAAGCCTGCGCATTCGAAAGACTGATCCAGCCCACATTGGCACCCCAAACGTATCCAGAAAGATTTCCGGTCAGCAGATCCACCCGGGGCTGTCCATAGGTCTGTTCAAAAGCAATCCAGCCGATGTTTGCGCCATAGGCAAAACCCGTCAGGCTTCCTGTTCCGTCGTGGTTGACACCCCAGTCGTCGGCGGCGGTATTGGAATAGCGCCAGCCGTTGGTAGGTCCGTTGCCCAGCGAAATCCACCCGCAGTTGGCGCTGTACAGATAGCCGGTGCAATAAGACTGTCCGAACACTGCGCCGGAGGCGATATCCCCCCGGGCATTGATCCAGCCGATGTTTGCCCCATAGGCATAGGGATTAGAGGCATCAACCGTGGTGTCAGCAAACCCCGCACCGACAGTCAGCATACACAGCATGAGCGGAATCAATGCTTTCATCAAACCCTCCTGTATTCCATTGCCTGCGATACTCGCCGATAAAGCCAGTCGCGGCAAGTTGAAATTCATGATTTCAAAAGGTGCGGAATTATAAGTTCAACAGTTTCCGCCAGGGCCCCGGACTTGGCCTCGACCAGAGATGCCGCCCTGCCTCCGTAATCCCCTCGGAGCTGTGCGTCGGACAGCAGGGCACGTATGCTTGAGTGCAGCCCCGTTTCATCCGCGACCTGGATCAGCGCCGACGCTTCCCTGAAATCCTCCATGACCACCGGGAAATTTTCCATGTTCGGCCCCACGATGACGGGCTTTCCGTACACCGCAGGCTCGATGGGATTCTGCCCGCCGTGCTGCGTCAGGCTCTTGCCGATGAAGATCACGGTGGCATAAGGATAGAAATTCTTCAGCTCGCCAGTGCTGTCCACCAGAAGCACATCGTCCGGCTCCCAGACACGCGCGGCCGACAGATCCAGTTTTGAGCGCTGCACTGCGCGGCATCCTGCGGATTCGATTTCGTGAATAACCTCCCCTGCCCGCTCCGCATGGCGCGGGGCAAGAACAAGCTGCAGGTTCTTGAATTCATCCCGCAGAATCTTGAATGCGTTGAGCAGGATTTTCTCCTCTCCCGCCCAGGTGGAACCGCCGAGGAGAATCGGCGCCGTGATGTCAATCCCGGCCGCTTTCAGAATGGCTGCCGCCTTTTCTTCCCCCGTGGGATCTTTCGATGCGACCTCATACTTGGCGCTGCCCATCACCTTCACATTCCGTTCTGGGGCGCCAAGGCTGATCAGCCGGCGGGCATCGGCGGCACTCTGGGCGCAGAGCAGATCCACCATCGGGAGAATCTTCTTTGTAAAGAACTTCAATTTGCGATAGCCCCTGAACGAATGCTCCGAAATGCGCCCATTGACCAGCAGGACCGGGGTGCCCCTTCTCTTTGCCAGACGGATGAGATTCGGCCAGAGTTCACATTCAACAAGAATAAGAGCCGCGGGATTGATCAGCCCGAGCACGCGCCGCATCACAAGCGGAAAATCCACGGGAAAATAAATGAGAATATCACTTTCGCCAATCCTGCTCCGGGCAAGGGCGTACCCCGTCGAGGTATTGGTGGACAGAACAAAGCGTGCATCCGGATTCCTGCGCCGGATTTCCTCCATGAAGCGGAAGGCAACAAATATCTCTCCCACGCTCACGGCCTGAATCCAGATGTGGCGTCCGGCGGAAAGTTTTGTGCGGATAGACCGGCTGTAGAAGCCCAGCCGCTGGACAAAATTTCGGGCATAGCCGCCGCGCCGCACCATGCGATATATGAAATGCGGCAGCATTAATGTGAAGCCGACAGCAAACAGAATGTTATAAACAATCCAAATCATGAAAAATCCATCCGGTCACGCCCGCGGGTGCGCCTGTTTGTACACCTCTTTGAGCCGCTCAACCGTTATGTGCGTGTATATCTGCGTGGTCGAAAGGCTGGCATGCCCTAAAAGCTCCTGAACACTACGCAAATCGGCCCCGTTGTCGAGCAAATGCGTCGCGAAACTGTGGCGCAGCACATGCGGCGAATGCTCCGGATTCAGATTGGCCGCCTGCAGATATTTCTTCATCATCCGCTCGATGGACCGCGTGGTGATCCGCCCGCCCTTACGGTTCAGGAAAAATCCGGCCGAGCCGGGTTTTTCTCCAATGCTCACGCAGAACATGTCCCTTTTGTCCACCGCCTCGCGCAGCGAGCGCGAGGCCGGGCCGCCCAGCGGACATAGCCGCTCCTTCTTTCCCTTTCCGCGCACCTTGATGATGCCCGCGAGAAAATCCACCTGCCCCGGCGTCAGGCCGGCCAGCTCGCTGACACGCATCCCCGTGCTGTAAAGCACTTCGAGAATGGCCCTGTCGCGGGCCGCCGCGTAATCCATCCAGGCCTTGTCGCCAGGTGACTGGGGTGCCCCCTGCTTCGCAGCCACCAGCTTTGGAGCATCCAGCAGGCGGTTGACCTCCGCCACCGAAAGTACCTCCGGCAGATATTTCCCTTTTTTCGGCATGGCCACACCGGAGAAGGGATTGAAGGTCACCATTTCCTCACGAAGCATAAAACGGAAGAATGACCGCATGCTGGAAAGCTTGCGCAGCACGGTGGTCGGATTGCGCCCCTCCTTCATCAAGTGCACAAGAAACTTGCGGCCCGCATAGCGGTCACACTGCTTCCAGCCATAGGGCGGTTTCGCATCATTGCCCCACGAGAAGCGGATGAACTGTTTAATATCGAGAAGATAGTTGGTGACCGTGTGGTGCGAGGCATTCTTTTCGCCTTCCAGATAATCCACGAATGCCGCAAGCAATGGATCGGGCTCTTTCTGCCCGTCTTTTGCCGGAATCTTGTTCATGCAAGATTCTTCTTCAGCAGCTCAATGACAACGCCCGGATTGGCCTTGCCCCGGCTGAGCTTCATGACCTGCCCGACAAGATGCTGCAGAGCGGCTTCCTTGCCCGCCCTGTAGGCCGTCACGGATTTCTCGTTCTCGGCAATCGCCTGCATCACCATCGCCTCCAGCGCGCCGGTGTCACTCACCTGCGCCAGCCCGCGCGCCTTCACAATCGCCGCCGGATCGCCGCCCTCCTCGAGCATCACCGCAAAAACCTCTTTCGCACCGGTGCTGCTGATGGTCTTGGCATCCACCAGCTTGATCAGCGCCGCCAGCGCCACAGGGGTGATTTTGAGGCCGCGGATTTCAATTTCCTGCGCGGAAAGCACACGCATGACCTCGGTCATGATCCAGTTGGAGGCCGCCTTCCCGCTGCCGCAAAGTTTTGCGGTCTCCTCGAAATAGTCGGCCACATGCTTGTCGGCGGCCAGCACGCCCGCATCATATTCGGGAATGCCGTACTCAGCCGTCATCCGCTCGCGCCGCTTCGCGGGCAGTTCGGGAAGCCGGCAGCGCCATTCCTCAACAGTTTTCTCGTCCAGCACCACGGGCATCAGGTCGGGCTCGGGGAAATAGCGGTAGTCGTGCGCGTATTCCTTCGAGCGCATCGCCAGCGTGACGCCGGCGACGTCATCCCATCGCCGCGTTTCCTGCTGAATGGTTCCGCCTTTTTCGAGCACGGAAATCTGGCGGGCAATTTCAGCCTTCAGCGCGCGATGAACGCCCTTGAAGGTGTTCATGTTCTTCAGCTCGGTCTTCACGCCCAGCTTCTCCTGCCCCTCGGGCCGCACACTGCAGTTCACGTCGCAGCGCATGTTGCCCTCCTCGAGATTGCAGTCGCTGATGCCGCCGTAAACCAGAATCTGCTTGAGCGCCTGCAGATAGGCAAACGCCTCGTCGGCCGATTCGATCACCGGCTCCGTCACTATTTCCATCAGCGGTGTGCCTGCCCGGTTGAAATCGACACCGCTGAAATTCTCGAAATGGATGTTCTTGGCGACATCCTCCTCAAGGTGAATGCGCGTGACCTCAATCGAACGCTTCCCGGCCTCCGTCTCGATCTCAACCGATCCGCCGAGGCACAGCGGCTGATCGTACTGCGAAATCTGGTAGTTCTTGGGCATGTCGGGATAAAAATAGCTCTTGCGGTCGAACTTGCTGTAGGAATTGATTTTACAGCCGATCATCAATCCCGTCATAACGGTGAGGCGGACGGCCTCCTCGTTCAGCACCGGCATGGCGCCCGGATAGCCGAGGCACACCGGACAGACATGCGTATTCGGCTCATCGCCGAAATCCTTCCGGCACCCGCAGAATATCTTGCTCTGCGTCTTGAGCTGCACATGCGTTTCCAGACCTATGGTGACCTTGTAGTTCATCGGATCATGATTCAGCGTTTGAGAACAAACAGGCAATCTGATTCACGACCGACTGCAGCCAGGCGGTTCCCGCACGGGCTTCGTCCGGCGCCAGGTTCTTAATCGCCTTGAGATAGTCCTTCTCGCTTCCAGAGACGCGGTCCCAGGCCGCGGAAAAAACGTCCTGCAGCTGATCCACGGAGAAATCCGGCTCCGGGCCCCCGCGAACGGCTTCTTCAATGCCGGGCCAAGCCTTCACAAAGGCGTGCTGGGCGGCCAGCTCGGGTCCGTCCCCCTTTGCAGACAGAATGGCTATGGATTCCTTAAGGTTCTTTGCCAGCTCGGCCAATCGTTTAATGCGCTCCCTGCGCGCATCTTCCAGCAGTCGAATGGCCCCGTTGTAGCAGGCGTGATCAAAGGGATTGCGCTCCATAAAATGGCGGCGCACAAACCTGTACCACTGCGTCAGCGCCCACAAATTGCCTGTATAAATAAGGTTGTTTGCGACGATGCGCGCAATTCCGCGGTAGGCTCCGGACTTGTATGGCACGGGATGGCCGACCCCGCGGGATTTCGCTGTTAGAAGCATATTGGGCTCAAGCGCATCGCGGCGATAAACCGTCCCCGCGGCTGTAACACAACCGTAATCGATCCGCACCGGCCCCACCAGACCACCCTGTCCGCCGAGAAAGATCGGATCATTGTTCAGCATCACGCCGCGGGGAACATCTCCGATCAGTGACGGTGTGGCCTTGTCCCGGTGGGGAGTGTAGTTGAAATGAATGAAGGATGATCCAATTTCGCTGTGCTCCTTGCGGCTGCGACCGCCCGCCATCATGGCGTCGCAGAAATTGATCAGACTCCCGGCCGTCACATAGGGAAGAAAAATGGTCTGTTTGAAACCCACGGAATGCGCCCCGCCGGCTTCCTCCTCCAGCAGCGTCCCGGCCCGCACATGCGCGCAGGGACCCATTGAAGATCTGCCGAGAAAAACCGAACCCTCAAATGAGCCGCCCTGCAGCTTCACTCCGCTGCTCAGCTGGCAGTTCTTGAGCATAACGGGGCCTTCCTCGCCCAGCACACAGCCGGGCCCGATACTGGTATGCTCTCCCAGAAGCTTCGTCCCTGTGTGCAGCACAACTCCCGGCGCAATCAGCAAGGGATTGATGCGCTCGTCAATCTCAACCGAAGCGGGAGCGGGAATCAAAACCCCCTGCTCCATCAGTTTTCTAACATGGGGGGGAACCGTCATCATAATTCATGATCCTTTTGGCAGATTATGGCACAAGCCCGGGGCCTTACAAGGCGTAAAGCACGCCTCATTTCAGGAGCAGGCCAACAACCACCCCAATGCTTGTGAACAGCAGCAGAGCCAGCGGCGTGTGCATGTGCATCCTGCCAAACCCCAAATTAACGGTCGTGGTGCCGCTGCTGAGGATCAATACAATGGCCACCAGCGCAATCAACAGCAATGCGATGATAATCCTCTTATTCATGATTCCTTCTCCATTTTCCTGACCGGCTGGCGGAGCATGTCCATCTCCTGCAGTCGCAGATAGATCCGCCGGCTGATCCACGCATCTGTTGCGGCATATGTAATCTGATGCGGGGAAAGTTTCTGCCGCGCCCAGTTGGTCAACTGGGCGCGTTTTGAAATGCGCTCGCCGAGAAGCACCGCGGCCAGTCCCTTGAGCCCCAAGTTTTGAATACCGCCCATCCGGCCGGCCTCGGACACATCAAACATTCCGGCCGGCTCAAATTCAGCCAGCGCCTTGAGTTCAAGAGCATCTCGCTGCGGCGCCACGCCGGCCTTTATGACCTCAGGATTCGCAAGAATATCGATCAGGGGCCGCGGGAGCCCGATGAGTTTCAACTGGAAAATGCAGACGACCTGCTCGCCGGCCAGCTGGAGAAGCGCCGGCTTGTAGTTGGTGCCCTTGGTGAAAGAAGGGCGCGTTTCGGTGTCAAAGCCCAGAATGCGATCGGCGCTCAAGGCGGCCACCGCGTCCGGCAGTCTCTCCGGCGAGTTGACCAGCATCACCGGTCCGTCATAGGCGGACAGATCAAGATCATTGATCTCGTGATGAGTCATCCGGTAGTCAAAGCCGGCCCGGCCAGACGGTTTGTCCTCCTGGATCTGTGATTCCGGGACTTCGCTATTCATCTTTGCGCTTGATGTGCTTGAAACGTCCGCCGGTGGAACGGGACAGGTTCTTCAGAAAATCAATGGCTCGCTGGCCTTTCGCGTTGGACCAGGGTTTATAGGCTATCGTGTTGATTTTCACCTGCCGCCCGTACTTCGACTCTATGTTCTTTGCGAAATCCAGAATATTGTCCTGATGCTCGGGAATTTCAACGCCGGTCTCGGCATCGCCCCGCTTGATATAGGGCGGGTCATCCGTCAGCACAAACATCGTGTCACAGCCCATTTCAACCGCAAGCTTGATGGCGTCTTCAGGCGTGCTTCCGGAATATCCGCGCTTATTGCCCATTTTGCGGCCGTCAAATTCCTGATTGAGCCATTTTATTCCCGCTTCACGGTTGGCTTTGGTGCCATAGACCATTTGAGGTGAGAACGGCTGCGCGCCGTCCACAAAGACTATCAGGTTAAACTTCGTGTTCGGATTCAGCGCCTCAAGCATTTTGAGCGCTTCGGCACGAACATCCTCCATGATTCCCTTGGCCAGAATACTGGCGCTGATATCCATGAGGATGCAGATGGCGCGTGTGCGGACGTTTTCGCCAAAAAACTGCGCGTCGGAATAACCGGTGCCCCCGGTGAGGCCGCGACCGGCGCCGCCGCCCTCGCCGCCAAGCCCGCCAAGCGCGGACCCGGCCTTGGAGCGCGACATGATGGTATCGCGCATGTTCTTCATATCAGGAACTTCCATTTCCGGAAGTTCCGGGAGCGCCACAGAAGACGGGGTCTTGGACACCATCCGCTGAAGTATCTGCGGCTTGCGGACCTGTTTTTCCATCTGCTTCACGCGAATGGCGTGTTCCAGCTTCTTTGCGGGAACGGAGGGCGGCTCCTTGCCCTCGAACATCATTTTCTGCCGGCCCTGAATAACAAGGACGGTCAGCGAGGCGGCACCGATCAGCAGAATAATATGCACCACCACGCTGGCGACGACGCCCTCGAGCTTGAAACGCGCGCCTTTTGAGAGCTTGTGATGAGGATGTTGATCGCCGTTTGTCACATTTCCTCCACGGCAAAGGTTACATTGTTCAGTTTGGCCTCGGCGCAGGCATTGAGCACATCCACCACCCGCTGATGCTTGATTTTGGCCGCGGGCGCAATGGTGATCATGGCCTCAACTTTATTGGCTTCGGCCGTCTGCTTGAAGAGCTTCAGCATCTTCACCAGTTCGGGCAGGTTCGATTTCCCAGGCTCATCGTATTCAAGGTCGTTCAGAAGCACGTTTCCGGCCTCCGTGATCTCAATGACCTGTTCATCCGGGATTTCTACAGCCTCCGACTGCTCGGCTACCCCGGGAAGAGAGACGCCGATATCTGCCTCCTGGCGCTGGAGTGTCGTGCTGACCATAAAGTAAATGAGCAGCAGGAAGACGCAGTCAATCATGGGCGTCATCTGAATTTCCAGTTTCTCGTCGGATTTTTTGCGCTTAATCTTCATCTCAGTCTCCCGCCGCCGTCTGGTAGGCTCCGAAGATGATGTCGTAAATGCCGGCTTCCGCGCAGGCCCGAATGGCTGATTGAACCCGGATATATTCGACGTCGCGGTCAATCCGCATGAAAACCCGCAAATCAGGCTCGTTCTTAACCAGAGCTGTGAGCGTTTGCGAGAGTCCCGCGGCGTCCGTTTTCTTTCCGCGGAACATATAGGGCTCCGCGTCGCTGATCACCGAGCCGTCGGAAGTCACAAACCCGTTCGGCATGACCGTGATGGCCTCGCGATCCCTCTTGTTGTCGGGAATCTGCGCCTTGTCAGCCACAGGCAGCTTGACCTTTTCGGTCATGTTCATCTTCGCCATCGTCGCGGCGGTCATGAAGAACACCAGCAGGAGGAAGACCATGTCGATCATGGGCGTCATGTCCACTTCGGCCAGGGGCTGTTCTCTTCTTTTCAGTTTCATGCCGTTTTCGGGTTTGCTGCTTTTGAATTAAGCTTCTGTTTCTTCCTGCGCAGATTCCGCCGAGGGCGACTCAAACAGATGTGTGACGCCGGTGCCGGTGATGTCATCAAGGATCAGGGAATAGTGCTCCTCGGAGGTCACAATGACTTTGTTGAGCATATTGCGGAAAAGGAAGAAGAAGAACAGCGCGGGGATGGCAATAATCAGGCCGGTGGCCGTCGTGATCAGCGCCTCGCCGATGTTGGCGGCCAGCAGTTCCGGCTTGCCCATTCCGCTCTGGCCGATCTTCTGAAAGGCCTTGATCATGCCGCTGACGGTTCCCAGCAGTCCAATCATAGGCGACACCGCCGAAATCAGCGACAGGAAGTTGATCCAGAACGAAACCTGCGATTCCTCGCGCGAGACGGTTTCGGCAATGGCTTCCTCCATGTGCCCCTTGGATGCGGGCGGATCATCGGGATTAATCTTGCGGAGGCCGGCGGAAAGACCTTTTGTAAAGAAACTGTCCGTACCGCTGGACACCTGCCAGAGCGTGCCGAGGTCACGATTGGACGCGGCGGCGCGGATCTGGCTCAGCGCATCGGGGGGTATCATCTTTTTCATGCTGATCTGGCGGAAATTAAGAACCGCAAACGCAACCAGAGCGAAAGAGCACAGGCCCAGAGGCCACATGGCCCAGCCGCCCTGCTTCAGCATGCCCATCAGGGTCAGTTTGGTCGGCGCGGCGGGGGCCTCTTCATCCTGAGCAAAGCAGACAGAAGCCAGCACGAGACCGGCCAGCATCAACACGGTGAATACAGTCAGCAGTTTGTTAAGCTTCATCGTCGTTCCCTTCTTCTTCGTCTTCTTCAAGTTCTTCATCTTTCAATTCAATCTGAAAATCCAGCTCGCGGCCCAGCTCATTCGTGTAGGCCTCCAGATACGTCCTCGTCTCCTGCGTTTCGGCTGCATCCGGATAATCCTTCCTCAGGGCATAAAATGTCTTGAACACCGCATCCCAGTCCTTGCGGGCGACATAACACGGCACCACGGCTTTGAGACAACGGACCTCGTTGCTGTTCACAAAAGGATGAAACACCACGGGATAGAGATAATCCATAATGGCTTCGTCATACTTCTCCAGCGCCTGCAGCGCCGTCCCCCGGCCGAAACACACCTCGGACAGCAGATCAATATCGTCCGGCGGAATGGTGTTTTTGTCCAGGTGCGCCAGCGCCCCCTCGAAGTCCTTTTTCTGCAGCAGGCAAAGTCCAGCATGGACCCTGGCGGAGGCCGCCATCGGGGATTCGTATTTCTGGCTGATGATATCCGTATACAGTTTCAATGCTTCATCCCAGCGGCCGAGCTGTTCCAGCAGCCGTCCTTCAAGAAAAAGCGCCTCGTCATAGATCACCCCGGGCAGATCCCGGTACGGTTCGAACTGCTTCTGAACGGCATGCAGCGCGCGCTGCGCGGCGCGGCGGGCAGAGTCATTGGCGGCCTGCATGACGGCATCAAATACGGAAGGCCGCGGGATTTCCAGATTTACAACATCATCCTGATGCATGCCCATGTCGATGAATGAACCTGTCTGGGTCTTGCGGCTGATCCAGACCATGTCCCGCGCGCGCCGCAGGAGCCACACCTGTGTGCGGGCGGTCTTTTCACCCTGTCTCACGGTCATCGCGTAAGGGCCAATGCCCCGGGGCTTGTCCGCGGATTTCGCGGCCGGCTGGGTCTGGGCGGAAACCGCGCCTCCGAGCATCAGGCCCAGTCCCGCCGCCAGAATGTATCTTCCCGTCATGTTCATTGCAGTTTCGCCAGTCTCTCTTTCGCCGCAGCCGCTTCAGGGACTGCGCCCAGTTTCTCATCGTTGATCAGTTCAGTATAAGTGTTAATGGCCGCCTGCCGGTCCTTGAGCTTTTCAAACTGCTCGCCGCTCCGCAGGTAGGCTTGAACCACAGCATCCGTATAGGCCCGATAGAGCACGTAGATCCGCTGGTAGAAGGCGATGGCCTTTTCCGGCCGGTCCATGGCTGCATGGCAGTCCCCCAGCCCCAGCAGGCAGAGCGGCTTGTAGGCCTTGGGGGACATGCGATTGGCCAGCACCTCGGTATAACCCGGAATGGCCTCCTCATATTTTCCAAGCGCCCGCAGCGTCTCCGAATGCACCATCTGCGCGTCAATATAGAGAGCCGGATCAAACGCCTCCGCCACGCCCAAGGTGGCATATTCCAGCGCCTTTTCGAGGTCGCCCGCCAGATAGGCCGCTTCGGCCATGCGGACATGGGCCACCGCAACATAGGCAGACTTCGGGAATTCGGTCAAAAGGGTGTTCAGATAGGTCATCCCCTTCTCGGTCTGGCCGGCATTCAGGAAATACTGGCCGACAAAACCGATTTCCTCAGGCCCCAGATGCTGAACGGTAAAGGTATCCGCGAGTTTCTGGATTTCCGCCCCCTGCTCTTCCGGCGGGCGCGAAAGAATGATTGCCATTTTCAGGCGCGCGCCCAGGGTCAGCCTGCGGTTCTGAAGCGCCTCGGAGTATTTCTGTTCGAGATCGGCCCGGAAGCGGTCCTGGCCCTCGGGGCCGTAAAGCCGCATCATGTCCTTAAAAACAGGCGTGAACCCCTCCCATCCGCGGGTGTTACCGTGGCGTGAAAGGATCGTCCAGTAGAAGCGCTGCGCCTTGTCGGTCTCGCCTGTCTGCCGCAGCGCCCAGCCCGCCTGATAGGCGGCATCAATCACGTTGCCGGAATCCGGCTCGTCATTGATGTACTGCATGAAGACCTTCGCCATTTCCTCATAGGCCTCTTTCGTGGCTATCGCCTTAAAGACCTTGGCGCAGTCGGTCAGGGCCATGTAGTAGAACGCCTTGGCCTCCTTCGTCACGCCGAGATATTCCGCCCTGGCGCGTTCCAGCTCGCCGATCGCCGCAAGGGCCCCGCCGCGCGTGACTTTCGCCTCCCACCTGAAATAGTGGTCAGGGAAACGCTCCATCCAGCTTCCCAGAAGCATCGCACATTCCTTGAACTGCTCGAGGGAATAAAGACACATGGCCTCGCGGTACAGGGCTTCCGGAGTATAAACCGACATCGGATATTTCGCCGCATACTCCCTGAAGCGCGGCATGGCCTTGGCATGCTGGCCTGAATAGTAAAGCGAAATCGGATACCAGTACTCCGCCTCCGGCACCATGATGTCGTCCGGATACTGCTTCAGCCAGGTCTCGAAGCGCTGGATGGCCTCGTCAAACTTCTCCTGCATGGCCAGCGAAAGCGCCAGATAGAACTCAATGCGCGAAAGCTGATTGTGATTCGGATACTTCTTCAGGATGTCGCGCAGTTCAACCTCCGCCTCCTCGAAGAACTCCTTGTTGACATAGGCTTCAGCCCGCAGGTAGGCCATGGTCGGCACGCGGCCGTTCTGAACCAGCTTTTCATCCGCTTCAAACTCTTCAAGATACCTGGTGCAGGTCGCGATAAGATCGTCAAAATAACGCTGGCGGTTGAGCACGAGTGCCAGATCGAACAGTGCGGCTTCACGCACCATGGGCTCCTCGGCGATTTCAATCACTCGCGTAAACGCCACGCGCGCCTCCCAAAAGCGGTCGGTGTTGAAAAAGCAGCGCCCGATCCGGTGGAAGAGAGCCGCATCATATTCCGGCATCTGTTCGAGATTCGCCAGCATCTGCTGCGCCTCGCCCAGTGACGCATTCAGGCGCTGCTCCTGACGGAAGAGGCCTTCAACATCCTGTCCGGCCAGCCTTTTCCGCCTGATGAGTTCCAGATTGAACTGAATGCCCTCAACCAGCCTGCGCTGGTTGCGAAGCAGGAACTCCTTCGTCTGGACGCGGCGATAGGCGTCGAGAGCCAGATCATAGTCGGTGTAATCAAAGGCAATGTCGCCAATTTCCCGCGCGAGGAAATTGGCAATGGTGATGTGCTCAAAAGAACGTCCCCGGCCCTCCAGGTCGCGCAGGGCATCCAGCGACTGCTCCCATTCATCCAGTTCAAACAGTGCGCGCGCGCGAAGAACCGTGGCCTGAGAATACAGCGCCGTATTCGGGAAAGCCTGAGTGAACGCGAGAAAAGACTCGGCGGCCTCCTTGAAATCCCCCAGAAGCATATGGCAGACCCCGATCTGATAGAAGGAGTCCTCGGCATAGGAGGACTGAGGCATCTTCTCCATCATGTTCTGGAAGGCCTCGATTGCCTTCTCATAATTTTCCAGCGCAAAATACGCCGAGCCGATTCGGAACAGTCCCTCGTCCACAAACTTGGCATTGGGATAAACATTCGCAAATTTTTCAAAGGTTCCCGCGCATTCCTCATACTGCCCGATGTTGTACTGCGAGCAGCCCAGCGCGTAGAACACCGTCGCCATCGCCTGCTGGAATTCCTCCTCATTGCCGAAACGGCTGATGAGATCGGAAAACCGCTCGGCCGCCATTTCAAAATTGCCCTCGGCAAAAAAGCCCATGCCCTCGCGATAAAGGGTGTTGGGGGAATCATCCTGCGCATTGGAAAGCACCGCCGCAAGCAGAATGCAGAGTATCAGCAAACCTGAAAGAAAACTTTTTTTCGACATAACCGACGCCAGAGTATAAAACAATTTGCGCGATACTAGACTTTTGTATTCAGGATGTCAAAGGCTCAGGGCTCAACTTTTTTTGATATCTTTGATGAAATTCCGCCGGACTTGCGTATATTGTGCTGGTGCTCATCAGGAGAGATGAAGAATGTGGGAATATACAGATAAAGTGATGGATCACTTCCGGAACCCCCGGAACACGGGGGTCATTGAAGATGCCGACGGCACAGGGGAAGTCGGATCCATGGCCTGCGGCGACGCGCTGAAGCTTACGTTCAAGCTTGGCGGGGACGGCCGCATTGCGGACGCCAAATTCCAGACGTTCGGATGCGCCAGCGCCATCGCCGCCGCCTCCGCCATGACCGAACTCATCAAGGGCAAGACTATTGCCGAGGCGGAAAAGATCACAAACCAGGATGTGGCCAACTTCCTTGGCGGCCTGCCCGGCGAGAAAATGCACTGCTCCGTTCTTGGCGAACAGGCCCTTGAGGCCGCCATTGAGAACTACCGGACGGGAAAGCCGGCCGGCGTCAAGGAAATCGAAGGCCGCGTGGTCTGCCACTGCTTCGGCGTCACCGAGAAGGAAATCGAGCATGTCGTCCGCGAAAACCATCTGACTACGGTGGAGGAGGTCACCAACTACACCAAGGCCGGTGGAGGTTGCGGGAACTGTCTGGATGACATTCAGGAAATTCTTGACCGCATCGCCGGCGAAAAGCCGAAGGCTGAAACCAAAGGAAAAACCATGACAAACCTTGAACGCATCAAGCTCATCGAACAGGTCATCGCCACCACCATCCGCCCGGCCCTGCAGGCCGACGGCGGTGATATCAATCTGGTGGACGTGGACGGCAACCGCGTGATTGTGGCGCTGAAGGGCGCCTGCGCGAGCTGCCCGATGGCCACCTACACCATGAAGGGCTTTGTGGAAGCTCAGCTCCGTCAGGCCGTGTCCGACGAGCTGATCGTCGAAGCGCAATGAAAACCGTCTATCTGGACAACAATGCGACGACGCAGGTCGCGCCCGAAGTCATTGACGCCATGCTCCCGTTTTTCCGGGACTCGTGGGGCAACCCCTCCAGCATGCACACCTTCGGAGGAAACGTCAAAAAGCACATTGATAAAGCCCGTGAGCAGGTCGCCGCACTGCTGGGCGCCAGTCCTTCCGAAATTCTCTTCACCAGCTGCGGCTCCGAGAGCAACAACATGGCGCTGCGCGGCGTGGTGGAGGCCTCCGGCCGCTATCCCCACATCATCACCAGCTGCGTCGAACATCCCGCCGTCCTGGAAGTGGCCCGCTATCTCAACAAAAAAGGCTGCCGCCTCACCGAACTGAAGGTGAACAGCGGCGGACATCTCGATCTTGAAGAGCTCAAGGCATCCCTGTCGCCGAGTTCCCTGCTCCTTTCCTTCATGTGGGCCAACAACGAAACCGGCGTGATCTTCCCTATCGATAAAATCGCCCCGATCGCCAAAGAGGCGGGACTCATTTTCCATACCGACGCGGTCCAAGTCGCCGGTAAGCTTCCCATTGATATGCGCAAAGTTCCCGTGGACCTTCTTTCCATCTCCGGCCACAAGCTTCATGCCCCCAAGGGAATTGGCGTGCTCTATATCCGCAAAGGCACCAAAGTCAGCCCGTTCATTCTTGGCGGGCACCAGGAGCGCAGCATGCGGGCGGGAACCGAAAACGTGCCCTACATCGTCGGCATGGGCAAAGCCTGCGAGCTGGCCATGGAACATATGGATGAAGAACAGACCGTCGTGGCTCCCATGCGCGACCGTCTGGAAAAAGAAATCCTCGCGGTCTGTCCAGACACCCGCGTCAACGGCGATCCGAAGGCCCGCCTGCCAAACACCTCCAACATCAGCTTTGAATTCATCGAGGGCGAAGCAATTCTGCTGGGCATGAATGAATATGGCATCTGCGCATCATCGGGTTCGGCCTGCACGTCGGGTTCGCTGGAGCCTTCGCACGTCATCCGCGCACTCGGTGTTCCCTACACGGCCGCTCACGGTTCCATTCGCTTCAGCTTCAGCCGCTACAACGCCGGCGAGGATGTAGATATT
>JAKQHR010000017.1 GCA_029557905.1 Verrucomicrobiota bacterium | reverse complement strand
TGCGCCTGTGCGAAAGTAATGGTAAGTGCGAAACAAACAAACAGGACGACTTGAATTGCCTTCATGCCACTCTCCTCCTTCGGGACGCTCCCCGGCCCGATGCCGGCGAGTTTAAAATTAGAAAGCGGCCGGATGCAATCCTGAAGTACACAAAACTGCTCCGCCCGACCTGATTCACCCGCGACACAAGGCCGCGGGGGTCTTCTTCGCCCCCGGCGGGCTACAAGGTCGCGGGGGTCCAAGTCGCCAAAATCTTCGCCCCCAGCGGGCTACAAGGTCGCGGGGGTCCAGGTCGCCGAAATCTTCGCCCCCGGCGGGCTACAAGGTCGCGGGGGTCCAAGTCGCCGAAATCTTCGCCCCCAGCGGGCTACAAGGTCGCGGGGGTCCAGGTCGCCGAAATCTTCGCCCCCGGCGGGCTTGTCCCGCCGGAGCGAAAGGTCACAGCACTGCGCGCAGCGTATATTCGGAACATGTCCCGATATATATCCGGTCGCTGTACAACCGGCATCCCGCGCCTCGATTGAGAATGCTCCAGCAGCTTTCCGCCAGCTCCGCAGGAGATTTGTCAGGCGCTCCCCGAAACAGCAGATGAATGTGTTCCGGCATGACTGCCACGGATTTCACGGCACAGCCGCTGCCGGATGCCCACTTCTCCACAGCAGCCGGAATTTTCGGCAGGAAATCCTCTTTGCCGATTTTCACCCGGTTCTCCGTCACAAGAACCATGTGCAGATTGTACCAGTAGCGGCCGCTGCCGGTTTCAATGGGTTGTGACAGATCAAGCGATGCGTCCTCCTCCGCTGCATCCGAAAACTGCCTGAGATATCGGGGATCGGCATAATCCGCGTGCACGGTCTGATTCCGCAAATAACGAGTAACGATATCGCTTACATTAATACCCAGTGCCCTCACAGAGACCTTGCGGCTGAACGCATTTGGCAAGCCCTTGGCGCGCAATGCATGCTGCAGGCGGCCTTTTACGCGGCTGGCGCAAAAAACAGGCGACACCCCGGGCTCAGCCCGGAAACTCATGTGCAGCAGATTCTGTTTCCACTCGCGAGATACAAGCTCAAGCCCGTCCTTAGCCCACAACAGAACGAGCGACGCAAAAAAAGCCGCATCGGGTTCCGGAGGGAAAGAGATATCTGGTGTGGGCCAACCGGTCCATGTGTAGTGGATGTTGTGAATGAGAGGGAAATTCATGCGCAATAATCTGAACCTGGGTTGGGGCCCGGTCAAGTCCGATTTCAACCGACCTGGTTCACCCGCGACGCAAGGTCGCGGGGGTCTTCATCAGATCCGCGACGGTCTTGCCCAACCTGAGTCACCCGCGACTCAAGGTCGCGGGGGTCCAGGTCGCCAAAATCTTCGCCCCCGGTGGGCTACAAGATCACGGGGGTCTGGTTTGCGGAGATATTCGCCCCCGGCGGGCTTGTCCCGCCGGAGCGAAAGGCCATGTGCCAATTTACGGCTCGACGGCGATCCAGTTCAGCGTGCCGGTGGTGGCCGTGGCGACTGCAAAACTTACGCCCGTGGAATTATTGCCGTACGCAATCATCGGCATGCCGTTGATATTTTCCATGGTGCTGCTGAGTGAAATATCCTGTGAGCCGATCCGCTGGGGAGCACCCCACGCAGTACCTTCTACATTCGGCGCGCACGAATAAAAAAGGCCGGCGAGCAGATCTGAATAGCAGACAGCCGGCTTCCCCCCAATCTCCGCTAAAGACAGATAGCCCCCGCTAAAAAGGCCTGTAACCGGCACGCCTTCCTCGAACCAAGCAGAACCGTCAGGATAAATTGCACGCCGATAATAAATCTTGTAGTCATCCGTATTGACATAGGCCACGGAGGGATACCCGTCAATCACAGCACAGGAAAATCCCTCCACCCATACTTCGGGCGAATCCGTAGCACCTATAAATGCGTAATCCCCCCATGCCGTGCCGTCTGCATCGTGAGCCCGCAAAAACAAAAAAGGCTCGTTGTATCCGGCCCCCTCTTTCACTCTCGTAATTACCGCAGGACGGCCATCAGCAACAAATAGTGAATCCTGCATAAGATAATTTGTAGGAGAATCCACCCATACAGGCGTGTTCCACGCAGAACCGTTCGCATTTGAAGCGCGGACATAGCGCAGTTCATTTGTCTTGCCAATATATGCGATGGCCGGATTCCCGTTGACAATATTCAGGGATGGCTGCCCGAAACGCGCATTCACTGTGATCTGGATCGGCGCACTCCAGGCACTTCCAGATGAATCTGTAGCTCTTACGTAATATATCCCACTGGAGTATACGTCCAAATATGCAATGGCCGGATTCCCGTTCACCATGCACATGGCAACCGCATATACCCCTGTATGCACACCAATACGTGCGCCTGACGGCCACGAGGTGCCCGCGGAATTGTTTGCCCGGGTGTAGTAGAGCCTCCAATCAGAACTACTCATCGTGCGCATGAATGCAACAGCAGGCCGCCCATTCACTTCGCAAATCGAATTGCGAGCATCTGCAGGAACAGTATTCGTTGTCACTGTTATGCCCGACGTCCATTGCCCGAATGAATCTCCGCTGCTGACCACTTTTGCTTCAAAACCCGAAGTATCCTGTGAGATGATCGCTACAGATGCTGACAGATCATCCGGCATCGGATTCAGATTCAGGCTGGCTGTTACGATCGGCATTGTATCAAATGCCGGCGAGAAAGTGACGGGAACGGTCGTTGCGCTCGCGTAAGGCGGAATCGATATCGGAACCGATCCCGACTGGTATGACTTCTTCAGTTGATCATCCCCAATGGAATCATTGGTTATGGAGATCACTCCTCCAACCACAGCCAGACCGGTCCCGGCGGTGAGCACATCATCACCATCTTCGAGGCCAAAGGGCATGGTGGTCCAGTCGATCAGATTGCTGGAGACTCCCTCATCTGCAATGGAAAATTCATTGGCCACCAGATCAAGACCGGTGCCAGCCGTATAGGTTTCCCCATCATCACCATCCTGCAGGCCGGCAGGCATGTTCGCCCAGTTGATCACATTGCTGGCCACGGCGTTTGCCGCCAGCTGGGCATTTGAAATTGTGCCGTTCCTGAGCTTGTTCCCCCGGAGCTCTCCGTCCGGTATGTGGTAGCCATAAATCTGGCCGCTGTCTATATGCCATGATTTGAC
>JAKQHR010000014.1 GCA_029557905.1 Verrucomicrobiota bacterium | reverse complement strand
TCCAGCTGCTGGCGGGAAATACGGTATTCGGAAAGAATGCGGTCCAGTGAATTCTGCCTGCGCATTTCCTGCTGCGCGAGCTGCACCTCAATTTTGCTCCGCTTCTCGTGGACATCATCCATGCCCGCGCGCAGCTCGTGTATTTTCTGCTCCCACTGCGTCCGCAGCGCGCTCTTCTCTCCGCGCTGTCCGCGAAGCACTTCCAGTTCTTCATTGCGCGCCTTGACGGCCTCCTCCAGGGGCGGAATCTGCGCGGCTCCCTCCTGGCTGGCTTTCTTCAGGTCTTCAATCCGCATCTGGTACGAGCTGATTCCGTTGGCGCGGTCGCTGATGAGCGCTTCCAGGCTGGCCATCTGCGCCTGCAGCGGCTCCTTGCGGCTGAGGAGATGGCTGACCTCCTGCCGCTGCTCTGCGAAACGCACACGGCATTCGGTGACCTCCTGCATGAAGTCGCTCCGGTTTTGCTCCAGCACGCGCAGTTCATCCGTGCCGGATGCGATGGCCGCACGGGTTTTGGCCTGGTATTCCCGCAGCTCTTCAAGCTCTTTCAGGATTTCTGACCGACGCGATCCGCCCGCGCCCTCCTGTTCGGAAAGCTGCCTGATCTCGTATTCCACGGTTTCGAACCGTTCCCTGGCCTGCCGGGTCTCGGCGGCGATAACCTGGTTTTCCCCTTCGCACAGGGCCAGGTTCCGGCGGCAGGTTTCAAGGGTCTGCTGTGCTTCGGCAATGGTGTTTTCCGCTGACCGGTCATCGCTTTGCAGTTTGCTCTGCGCATCCTCGCGCATCCCGATCTGTTTTTCCAGCTTGCCGCATTCTTCGCGGCAAGAGGCCAGCATGTGTTTGCGGGCGAGGGGGCTCGCCGTGGAGGCGCCCGGCATCCAGTATTCGGCGGATCCATCGCTTCGAAGCAGAATCCCGTCTCGTGTCACATAGATTGTTCCGTCCGGTATGTCCGCCGGGATATCGTGCAGATGGTTCACCACAATGGCGTTCCTGAGCATGCGCCCCAGCAGGGGCCGGATATTGTCTTCGCATTTCACATGGCGGATCAGCAGGTCGCCGGAAACCGGCGGCTCTTCTGCAGGAGGGCCTCCCGCGCTCAGCATGCGGACAGGGCCGCTCTTCTTCTCGCGCAGGGCTTCCAGAATCTGACGGGCCGTGCCGCTGTCAGATACAATCACGGCATCCATCCATGCCCGCAGAACGGCTTCAAGGGCCGTGCGGTATTCGCCCTCCGCCTCGACGGCATCGGCCAGTGCGCCAAGAATGCCGGCCGGCT
Source organism: Verrucomicrobiota bacterium (assembly GCA_029557905.1). Lineage (GTDB taxonomy): Bacteria > Verrucomicrobiota > Kiritimatiellia > JAKQHR01 > JAKQHR01 > JAKQHR01. The sequence continues at coordinate 20,126 of JAKQHR010000014.1, read as the reverse complement.
TCACGGGCAGTTCTCCGCTGTTGCCCAGCAGCACTCTTGCGCCTGCCGGAAAAGCCTCTTCTTCCGCTTCACGGGAATTCAGCAGGTGGATCTGCGCCTTCTGTGTGGCCAGCTCGCGCTGCAGCTCATGTATCTTCTGCTGCAGTGTCCGGCTTTCCGCGGTGCGCGCCTCCCGCTTGTGCAGCAGATCATCCAGAAGGCCCTGGTGCTGGACCACGTCCGCCTGAAGGGCCGTCAGTCGCTCGGCCATTTTCTTCTGACGGTCCATGAACGACTGCACTGTACGCTCCAGATCGCTCTGCTCGGTGAAAAGGCGCTCGCGTTTGATCACCGAACTGCGCTCTTTTGCTTCAAGGGAGGAAAGCTCATTGGCCAGGTGCGCATGCCGGCTCTCGGAATCCACGAGATCATCGCGAAGCTTGTTCACCTGATGGCGTTTGTTTTCCAGGTCCTGGTTCAGCCGGTCGAGTTTTGCGTTCTGCTTCTCCAGCTCCTGTTCGGCCGCGCTCCGGGCGGCCTCCGCCTTCTCCATCTGCTGTTCGAGCGCCGAAAGCGACGCGCGGTGGATTTCCAGCTGCTTGCGGGATTCCTCGGCATCGCGCGAGTCGCGCTGGGAAAGACTCTCCAGCTCCGCGATGCGGTCCTTGTTGACCGCAATCATCTGCTGCGTGCGGTCGAGATCCGCCCGGGCCTCCGAGGCTTCGTCCATGGCCTGTGAGATGCGGCCCTCGATGGCCATCAGCTCATCGCGGATTTTGTCGGCATCGTGCTCGGTTTTTGCAACCGATGCGCGCGCTTCATCCTCCTGTCGGGTCACGGCGGCGAGGCTCTTTTTCAGCAGTTCCACGCTGGTTTCCAGATCAACCAGCCGGTTGCGGGTGACGAAAATGTCCAGCCGCCGCAGCTGTTCCTGAAGCGTCTTGTAGCGCTTCGCCTTGCCCGCCTGCCGCTGCAGCGAGATGATCTGGCGCTTCACTTCCTTGATGATATCCGTGAGGCGGATCAGGTTGTTCTCGGTGTGCTCCAGCTTGCGGATCGCCTCTTTCTTGTCCGTTTTGTATTTGGTGATGCCGCTGGCCTCTTCAAACACGATGCGGCGGTCCTCCGGACGCGAACTGAGAATCCGGTCAATGCGGCCCTGTTCCATCAGTGAATAGGCATTGGTCCCGATGCCGGTGTCCATGAACAGCCGCTGGATGTCTTTCAGGCGGCAGGGGGCCTGATTGATGAAATACTGGCCTTCGCCCGAACGGTGGATGCGGCGGGTGACGGTGACCTCGTTGAACTCGGTGCCCAGCGATGATTCGCAGTCGGTGAGGGTCAGGCTGACCTCCGCCATGCCCATGGGCTTGTGCGCGTCGGTGCCGTTGAAAATCACGTCCTGCATGTTGGCGCCGCGCATGGCCTTGGCGCTCTGCTCGCCCAGGACCCAGCGGATCGCGTCGGATACATTGCTCTTGCCGCAGCCGTTGGGCCCGACAATGGCGGTCATGCCCGGTTCGAATTCCAGCTTGGTTTTTTCCGCAAAACTTTTAAAACCGACCAGCTCAATACTTTTGAGATACAATGCCTGACCCTCGCTTCAAATGTGTCGGCCGGTCCCGATTCCAATCCCGGCAATCCGCAAACTTAAATAAGAATTTGATCGCAATATCCGGAAGAAATCGAAATATTGGCGACAAAAAAACAGTGCCTTGTGCCCTTTTTTTGAGCCGAATTCAAGTGTTTTCTTGCGCGGGTTTGCGGTTCCGGGGCGGAGTTGATTTATGATGGAACAAAGCGTTGAAGAATTGCTGGCGAAACTGGTGGCTGTTCCCAGTGTGAATCCGGAGCACAGCGCGGACCCGGCCGTGACCGGCGAACGGCGCGTGGCCGATTTCATTGCCGGATATCTGAGCGACCGGGGCTTCCAGATCGAATGGCTGGAGAAGACTCCAGGCCGTCCAAACCTGATCGCTTCATATGGTCCGGATGACCCGAAATACACGGTGCTTCTGGAGGCTCATCTGGATACGGTGGGCATAGACGGCATGACCGTGGCGCCCTTTGATCCGCAAATTCGCGACGGGAGGATGTATGGCCGAGGGACCACTGACACCAAGGGGCCGCTGGCCGCCGCGCTCTGGGCGCTGGACCGCGACCGGCTGCAGGCGCTGTCCGGCGCGTCCTGCCGAGTGATCTTTATCGGCGCCATGGGGGAGGAAACCGGCAATGAGGGGGCCTTTGAGGTGGCCGAACACGGCATCCGTGCGGATGAGGCCCTGATTCTGGAGCCGACTGAGATGCAGCCGATCCATACGCACAAGGGGACGCTGTGGTTTCGCGTTGAACTGCTGGGTCTGTCCGCCCACGGCTCGAATCCCGAACTCGGCCGGAGTGCCATTCTGGCCATGAAAAAGGTCATAGACGCGTTGAACAGCCAGATTGAGGCCGATCAGCATCGTTTTGAAGACCCGGTTTTGGGGCTGCCCACGCTCAACATCGGCCGGATTCATGGTGGAACTGCATTGAACATTGTCCCCGAAAAGTGTGTCATGGATGTGGACCGGCGCACTTTACCCGCCGAGGATACACGTGCTATTCTGCGGCGTGTGGATGTGGTGCTGGCCAAGCTGAAGTCGAGCGGAGAAATCCGGGAGGGGAAGGTTCATCTGATCAAAGACTGCCCCGCCGTGGCAACGCCTCCGGACGGTCGGCTGATCGGCAGGCTGGTAAAGTGCTGTGCAGAGACCGGCGTGAAGGCCGGCCCGGCCGGCGCCGCGTGGTACAGTGATGCCGGAGCTTTTTCGGCGGTGTGCGGCGAAACCGCGGTGTTCGGGCCCGGGAGCATCAAACAGGCCCATACGTGCGACGAGTTCATTGAGATCAGCGAACTGCACCGCGGCGCGAAATGCCTGCGCGGTTTCTTTTCGGCACTGGCGGATGATGTGAAAGGAATGCGGTAACCCATGCGGGAGAATGCTTCAATCCGGCTTGTTTTTGTCCTTGCGCTGACGGTTTGTGTCCTGCTGACAGCGGCAAACATTCTTCTTGGTGAGCTGAACCAGGACGAGGGCTGGTATCTTTATGCCGCCGGGCAGGTCGCGCGCGGAGCACTCCCGTACCGGGATTTCGCCTTTACGCAGGCGCCGGTGATGCCTTTCGTGTATGCGGCCGCGGATGTTCTGGTGCGGGCTTGGGGGGTCGCCGGCGGCCGGATATTCACCGCATTTCTCGGTTTTCTCAGTGTGCTGGCCGCTTCAGTTCTGGCCGCGAAGGTCGCGAGCCGCCGCTGGCGTGCCCATGCTGCCCTGACCGCCTTTGTTCTGGTCGGGATCAATGTATACCAGAGTTATTTTACCGCCGTTGTCAAAACCTATTCCCTCTGTGCTCTTTTGCTGACGACCGGCATGCTGGTGCTGGCCGCCGGATACAACAGCCGCAGGCTTCTGTCCTGTTTTATTTCCGGGATTCTGCTGGCGCTGGCCGCCGGCACCCGGATTTCAACCGGCATTGCTCTTCCGGTTGTTTTCCTGTTTCTCCTTTTCTGGGGCTGGCGGGCGGACTGGCGTTCCTGGTTTGCATTTGGCCTCGGCGGCGGGCTCGGCCTTCTGGCGGTGTTCCTGCCCCTGTTCCTGGCGGCCCCGGAAGGTTTCATTTTCGGAGTGCTTCAATATCACACACTGCGCGCGCCTGGTTCGATTGTCTACCAAATGGTGCTTAAGGCCGGATTTCTCTCGCGCTGGGTGCAGGCGTACATGATCGCGTCGGTTCTGGCCGCTGCACTGATTGTACTGCGCCTGTTCCCATTCCGCCGTCCGCCGGTGACGGACAGTCCGGTGGGTGTTTTGGTCCTGCTGGCGGTGTTTGGCGCAATTTCGCTTGTGCATTTCCTGGCGCCGTTTCCTTATGATGATTATCAGGTGCCTGTTTATCCGCTGCTCGGCGCGGCGCTGGCGGCGGCAGCCGTGAACATGCTGGCGGGCCTGACCCCAGAAGAGGGGGATTTCCGCCGCCGCGCGATGGGAGCCCTGCTGTGGACGGTGTTCTCGGTCTCGGTGCTTTCCTCGTTTTCATCCCCGATCAACCAGCAGTGGATGATTCTTGGGCGTGACCGCATCTGGTGGCTTACGAAAGACAAGCCTGATCTCATCAGGCTCCGTGAGGCCGGCCGCTGGATTCGCGAAAACTCATCGCCCGGCGACCTGCTCCTGACGCAGGACACCTATTTGGCCGTTGAAGCCGGTCGTCAGGTTCCGCACGGGCTCGAGCTGGGCCCGTTCAGCTATTACCCGGACTGGGACTCCGCGCGGGCAGAGAAGCTCAAGGTGCTGAACCGCGAAAGCATGCTGAACCTGCTCGAAAAAACCCGTGCGCCGGTGGCGGCCTTCAGCGGTTATGGCCTTTCCATCCGGTCTCCGGAGGTGGAGCCTCTTTCCCGGGAGGAGCAGGCCCTTCTGCTGATCGCGCTCGATACGCGGTACGAGACTGCCCGCATCATGGAACATTTCGGCCAGGCGCACACCACGCTGCAGCTCATGACGCGGAGGTCAACTCCATGAAACTGAGTATTGTGGTTCCGGCGTACAACGAGGAACGCCGCATTCGCCCGATGCTCGACGCCTATCTGGAATTTTTCACGCCGCGTTACGGCCGTGATTTCGAAGTGCTCGTGGTCGTAAACGGATCCACGGATAGGACGGCCGATGTGGTTCGGGAATATGCCGCCCGATTTCCCCAGCTCCGCTGCATCGTCGAATCCGAGAAGATCGGCAAAGGCGGTGCGGTGAAACTCGGGTTTGAATCTGCCCGCGGAGAAATTGCCGGATTTGCCGATGCGGATGGATCCACTCCCCCGGAATCTTTCCAGGCGCTGGTTGATGAAATCGGGCCGGCCGCTGACGCGGTCATCGCCTCGCGCTGGTTCAGGGAGTCGGAAGTGTATCCCCGTCAGACGCTTGCCCGGCAGATTGCATCTCGTGTGTTCAACGGCTTTGTCCGCCTGATGCTGGGCCTGAAAATTCGCGACACCCAGTGCGGCGCAAAGGTATTCAGGAAAGAAGCGCTGGATTGCGTGCTGCCCTCGCTGGGACTCACGCGCTGGGCGTTCGATGTGGACATTCTTTTTCAGCTTCACCGCGCGGGCTTTACCATCCGCGAGGCTCCCACGAAATGGCACGATGTCGGCGGTTCACAGCTTCGCATTTTCCGGGCTTCCGTTCAGATGTTTGTCGCCGTAACGCGCTTGCGGCTCTTATATTCCCCCTTTTGCTGGGTGGTCGCGCTGTATGACCGCACCCTCGGCCGAATTGTCAAACTGAAGGTGTGAAGCAGGTCCATGAGTGAACGTCCGACCATCATTGAAAAATACGACCGCGACGGGCTGATTCGTCACAGCCTGATTGTGATGATCTTTACGCATGCGGGCAGCGCCGCCAACATGGTTTTTCACATGATCATGGGCCGCGCGCTGCCCAAGGTCGAGTATGGCATCATGTCCTCCATGCTGGGGCTGGGATTGATTCTGGCCACGCCGATGGTGGCGCTGGCCACCACGCTGGCGCACTATACCGCACAGCTGAGCGCCACTGGAAATGCGGGCGCCGCCCGTCAGCTCATGCGGTACTGGCTCAAGCGCCTGACTCCTTTTTCTCTGGCCTTTCTGGCCCTCGGTTTTCTGTTCAGCGGCTTGCTTGCGGAGTACTTCAACCTGCAGACCCGGACGCCCGTGCTGATCACCGCGCTGATTTTTTCCGCGCTGATATATTCTCCTGTTTTCCCCGGCATTCTCCAGGGACTGCAGTCCTTTGTCTGGATGAGTCTCGCCTATAATGCATGGGGCCTGGTCCGGCTTTTGCTCGGTACTGCCCTTGTGCTGATGTTTGGCGGGCTGGCTGTTTATCCGCTGGCCGCGCAGGCCGTCGGTTATGCTCTCGGGCTGATTTTCGGCTGGTGGCTGATCCGGCGCGAGCTGCGGAATGAGCCGGGCGCGCCGACGGTTATTCACGGCACGGACAGTTATTTCCTGCGCTCGCTTGTCGTGCTGACGGGTTTCGCATTTCTGATGAATGCGGACATCGTCATGGTGAAGCACTACTTCGCGCCGGAAGCCGCGGGACTTTTTGCTCAGGTTGCGACCATCGGGCGCATTATGGTGTTTCTGGTTCAGCCTGTCGCAGGGGCGATGTTCCCCAAGGTGATCTCGGGGGGAGAGATGTCGCGCGCGCATGCGGTCACCTTCCTCCGGGCGATTGCCTTTTCCGGGCTGATCACCCTCGCGGCCGTTGCGGGCTGCCTGCTTCTTCCGTGGCTCCCGCTGAGAATCATATTCGGCATCCGCACCCCGTCCGCGGAACAGATACTTCTGCTCCGCACGGTGGCATGTGCGATGGCGCCGCTGGGGATTACTTTCCTGCTCCTGAACTATGAGCTGGCGCAGCGCCGTTTCGGGCCGGCATGGCCGCTGGTCGGCTGCGCGATCCTGTATGCCGCCGGTGTGCACCGCTGGCACGGCCATGTGCTCCACGTCGCGTGGGTGCTTGGCGGAGTCAGTCTGCTTTCGCTTGTTCTGATCACTTCGGGCATCGCCATACAAATGTTCCGTGCCGTTCGTCGGGAGGGTTCCCGTGTCTGAAACCCGCCCGCCGATGGAACCGCTGGTGCGGGTCGAGGACCTTTGCATTGATTTTGGGCCCGTGCGGGTGGTGGATGGTCTTTCATTCCGCATTGATGCCGGCGAAATCGTGGCGCTGGTGGGCGAGAGTGGATGCGGGAAGTCCGTGTCAGCCCTCGCGCTCGCGCGCCTTGTTCATGAGCTCTCCGGCCGCATTTGGTTTGACGGCCGCGATATTCTTCAAATGAGCGGAAGAGAACTTTGTGATCTCCGGGGCGGCGAGATCGCCTATATTTTCCAGGAGCCCGGGTCTTCGCTGAATCCGGTTGTACGAGTGGGTGATCAGATTTCGGAAGCCCTGCGCCTGCACTGTTATCGTGGAAATATGCGCGATGAGGTCATCCGCCTGCTGGATTCTGTCGGCATTCCGGAACCGGAACAGCGCCGCCGCGCTTTCCCGCATCAGATGAGCGGCGGACAGCAGCAGCGCGTGATGATAGCCATGGCCCTGGCCTGCCGGCCCCGGCTGCTGGTGGCGGATGAACCCACCACGGCGCTGGACGTGACCGTGCAGGTCCAGATACTCGATCTCCTGCAGAAGATTCAGCGCGAATCCGGCACGGCCATTCTGCTCATCACCCATAATCTTGGACTTGTTGCCGGCCGTGCGGACAGAATCTATGTGATGTATGCCGGCCGCGTGGCCGAAGCCGGACCTGTAGCCTCGGTGCTGCGTTCTCCTCGCCACCCCTATACGCGGGCGCTGCTGAAGGCTGTGCCGCGGCTGAATTCTACAGGGGGCCGGCTGCCCGGCATTCCGGGAAGCGTTCCCCCGGCCGATGCCATGCCCCCGGGCTGCCGCTTCCATCCTCGATGCCCGCTGGCGGACCGGCGGTGTGCTGAAGTGCCGCCGCCTGCTGAAACCATCGAGGGGGAGCATTGTGCCGCCTGCTATCACTGGAATAAATCCGATGCCTGATCCGGAAAACAGACTTCTTGAAATTGATGCGCTCCATGTGCGCTACAAAAAGATTCATGCCGTTGACGGGGCTTCCATGAACGTTGAGCCGGGCGAGTGTGTCGCGCTCGTGGGCGAGAGCGGATGCGGGAAAACCTCTCTCTGCCGGGCGGTCCTGGGCCTGGAAAGAATCAGCGCCGGGCGGGTGCTTTTTGCCGGGAGCAGCCTCAATGAATTTGATGCCGGTGACTGGAAAAAATATCGCAATCGGGTGCAGATGATCTTTCAGGATCCGGGAGAGTCTCTGAATCCGCGTCTTACCGCGGGCGGGATGCTCAGTGAAGTGCTGAAGGTGCGCCGGGGTCTCCCGGCACCCGCCCGTCAGGCCGAAACGGAGCGCCTTCTGCAAACGGTAGGACTTGATCCGGCGCTGGCCGGTCGTTATCCGCACGAACTGAGCGGCGGCCAGAAGCAGCGTCTGGGTATCGCGCGCGCACTGGCGGTGAACCCCGATCTGATCATTGCCGATGAACCGGTTTCCGCCCTTGATGTATCCGTGCAGGTTCAGATTCTCAACCTGCTTCTGGATATTCAGACCGCGCGCGGGCTGGCCCTGCTGCTGATTGCGCATGATCTCGCTGTGGTCCGATACATGTGCAGGCGCGTTTACGTCATGAACCGCGGGCAGATTGTTGAATCCGGCATGGCTGCCCGGATTTTCAGCCGCCCGCAGCACCCCTTCACGAGGGCCCTGCTGGATGCTGTCCCAGATGTGGACCGATGCAGGGGTTGACGATGTCGTGGGCACGGGTGTAAAAAACTGCGGAACGATGGCATAGACAAGGAGAAATGAGATGGGAGGAAGAATCTTTTCCAAGGGCGAGTGGAATGCGTTTTGGGCGCTGTTCGCAGACAATCTTGCCAATATGATTATTCTCAGCGGGGTCTGCAAGTTTGTGTTCAAGATGCCGGACAGCATTGTGTTCGGGCGCATCCTGCCCGGTTTGGGCATCGCGCTTGTTGTCGGCCTTTCCTATTACGCTTACCTGGCTGTGCAGCTGGCCAGGAAGGAGGGTCGCGACGATGTGACCGCGCTGCCCTATGGCATCAGCACACCTGTCATGTTTGTATATCTGTTCGGCGTCATAGGCCCGATTTATTTCACCACGCAGAATCCGCTGCTGGCCTGGCAGGTGGGCATTGCCGCCGCCCTTCTGGGGGGCATGATCGAAGCTCTGGGCAGTGTGATCGGACCGGTGCTGAAAAAGGTGACGCCGCGCGCGGGCATGCTGGGAACCCTTGCCGGTATCGCCATCGCTTGGATTGCGGTGGTTCCGTTTGCGGAAATCTTCGAGGCCCCACTGATTGGGTTTCCGGCCATGATCATCATTCTGGTTGGACTCGTGGCCGGTTTGCGGCTTCCGTTTGGCATTCCCGCCGGCCTTCTGGCCGTCCTTGTTGGTTCCGTGATTTCTCTCTGCCTGGGCCATACAAAGATTGAAATTGGACAGCTCGGTTTTCATTTCCCGGTTCCAGTGATCAGAGACATGGCGGCGGGCATGAAGGCCCTTTTCTCACACCCGGAATTGCTGGCGATTATTGTGCCGGTGGAAATCTACAACTTCCTTGAAACCATGAACAATGTGGAATCCGCCGAAGCGGCGGGAGACAGGTATGATGTCCGCAAGTGCCAGATCATGGATGGGGTGGGGACCATGGTGGGCGCCCTGTGCGGGTCCGCTTTCCCGACGACGGTTTATATCGGGCATCCGGGCTACAAACGCATGAATGCCCGGTCCGGCTATGCGCTCGCGGTGGGCGTGGTGCTGTGTGCCGGTGCAATGACGGGCTTTGTCGGGTTCATGCACAAGATTATTCCGATTGCCGCAGTGGCTCCCATGCTGGTCTATATTGCGCTGGTAATTACGGGACAGGCTTTCACCGCCTGCCCGGGGCATCACGCGATGGCCGTGGGTATTGCAATTATACCGCATGTTTCCGATTTGCTGGTGAAACAGTGGGGGAGCATGATGCAGGCCCTGCGCGACATGGGCGCGTCGTCTGTCCCTCCCGCACTGACTGATCCGGAACTGGTCAAGGCCATGCTCCAGCAGGGCGCATATGTCACGGGACATGCCACTGTCGCCGGCGGCGCCATTGTGGTCGGACTGCTCTGGGGCGCGGCATCCGCCGCGCTGATTGACAAACAGCTTAAAAAAGCAGCCGGATTTTTCCTGGCCGCCGCTCTGCTGAGTTATGTGGGTGTGATTCATTCTCCGCAAATGCAGATGGCCCTCACTTCGCATGTGGGGCACGGTTATTTGCTGGCTGCCGCCGTATGCTTTGCGCTGGGCTCGTCCGGGAAAGACCGGCTGCAGGAGATATCCCTTCCTCGCGAAGATACGGGAAATCCGTCTGTTTGAAATCATGATAAACCGGCCATTATCCGCGGAGGACAAGTACATCAGCCCTCCTTTCCTGTATGAACGCATTCATGCGATCCTGCGGCATTACTGCCGTCTTGACAGGCTCTATCCGCGCAATCGCGTGTTCAGCATCTATTATGACACACCCTCGCAGACCGCGTTTGCGGAAAAGACCAACGGGGATTTTCTGAAACACAAGGTGCGGCTGAGATGGTATGAGGATGATCAGGCGGGAACCCCTCCTCCGGCGCAGGCGGTGGTTTATCTTGAATCCAAAAACAAGGTTGGCGGAGTTCGGGGGAAATCGCGCCAGGCGCTGCTGCTTGATGCAAAGCAGCTCCGCACAGCATCGCTGGAGAAGCCCTGGCTGCAGGCGATTCTGGCAAAGCATTTCCGCGAGGCGGGCCTGGCCTCGCCGGGACGCTGGCGTCCCGCCATTCAGATTGAATATCTGCGGGAGCGCTATGAGTGTCCCGCCAGCGGCGCGCGCGTCTGTGTGGATTCCAGAATCGGCTGCCTCCGGTTCAACCGTCAGATGATCCACGGCGCCGCTCCGGTGCGCCTGAATACACTGGTGGTTGAAATTAAGGGAGTGCACAATCCCGACACGCCGTGGCTTAAGCTTCTGCACGCCTCGGGAATGAGGGCCGCGAGTTTTTCAAAATACGGCGCATGCTTTGCGCAACTGACAGGAGGATTGAACCATGAATAATCTGATCAATGTGCTGCAGAATGCCCAGGACCGCTTCAGTGCGGTGGATCCGGTGCTTTACGTGCTGGCGGTTGCTGTATCACTGGCGGCCTCGTTTGCGGCCAGCATGCTCTACCGCTTTTTCTACGAAAACCGGGCCACCGGCAGTCAGGTGCATCGTTCGTTCCCTCTGCTGGGAATATCCGTAACGACCCTGTTCATTGCAGTGCAGCTGTCCCTTCCTCTTTCGCTGGGACTGCTGGGCGCGCTTTCCATCATCCGTTTCCGCACACCGATCAAGGAACCGGAGGAGGTTGGGTTTATCATGCTTGTCATTGCTTCGTCCATTGTGTGCGCAACGCTCAATTTCCAGTATCTGCTTTTTCTTTTTGCGGGTGCGGTGGCCGCACTGGTGATACAGCGGCATTCAAATCTTGTGCGCCACCGGTTTGAGGACGGGATCATGATTGTATCCCTCGCCGTGGCGGCTGAATCAGCCGCCCTCCCGCAAATCATAGATTACGTTCGCAAGAACACGAAGCACAGCCGCCTGGAAAGCACGACCAGCCGCGATGGAAGAACCAGCCTTCAGTTTGCCTTTGCCGGCATGAAGCTGGACATGCCTGCAATCCTTTCCAGCCTCCGGGGCATGGAGCCCTCGCTGGAGGCCGATATCTATTTCAACCGCCCCGGCGGGCTGCGCTGAACGATGCCGGTCGTGCATGAGCGGTTTATTCCCAGTCCGTGATTTCAGCCGTTTAGCAAGACGAATCCTGTTGCTTGCAGCCATTGCGCTGGCCGTCTTCTCTTACCGGGACGACACCTTGCTGTTTGAACGTCCATCGGCATGGGAACAGCACTATGCATTGAAGCTGGGAAGCGTGCTTGACAAGGACGGTCTGTATGCCGTGTTTCCGTTTGACGAACCGGTCATCCGGGAGCCTGTCCGGCGCGGAGCCTGCGGGAGTGAACAGACGCAGTGCGTTCCGGGTCTTATCGGAAATGCCCGGTCATTCTGCGGATCAAATTCAGCCATGATCTGGACCGGAGTGAAATGGCGGGATCTGGGCGATGCCTATTCCATATCCATGTGGGTCAAAATCCGGAACACGTCGCCCACGCAGGCAATCATGTGGTGGACCGGCGGGAGCCAGAAAACAGGGCTGATGCTTGTGCATGGACGCATGGCCTTTGCGGTGCCGGGCCGCGCTTCCAGTGTGACGATCTCATATCCTTTTGAGGATTATGACCGCTATGTTTTTATCACAGCGGTAGTTGATCGCGGAAGGGGGTTTGCGCGCCTTTATCAGGACGGAGAATTGAGGGCCGAAGGGTCTGTTTCAGCAGTCGAGCAGCCAAATCGTTATGTCGTATTTGGAAAAATGAGCAGCCTCAAAATCGGATATCCATTCTGCGGGGAACTGGATGAATCCGCATTGTGGAGCCGTGCGCTGTCAGCGGAAGAGGTCCGGCAGCTTCACCGCCGCAGGAGGCCGCTGGTTGCGGATTCAGGCGGGCGCTATGCCTTTAAATACCGTGCTGCCGCAGCCGTGCGAAGAATCTTGCGCGCCCTGCCGTGTTATCTGGAACTCTTCAATCCTTTTCTTCACAGCAGCCATCTGGAAGCCCTGAACCTGCCGGTCTGCGACATTATTCTTTCCGGTGATGATCAGCGGTGGTTCAACAGCCAGCATGCATGGTACCTGAAAAACAGAACGCTGAAGGACGACGCCCGGCGCAGCCGCAGGGTCAGGATGGTTCTCGACGGCCGGGCAGCAGATGTCCGCATGTCTCTTTTCTATCCCCCGGCCATGACATCCGCCTGTCACCGAATGTCGTATGTGGTGAAACTGGATTCGGATATCACATGGCGCGGCATGCACTCTTTCGTCCTGCTGGCGCCTGAAGATTATGGAATGCTTGTCCCTCTTCTGGAAACCGCCCTGTCGCAGAATTATGGTCTGTATTCTCATTCAGATGGAATTGCCGTGCTCCGTCTCAACCGTTCAGTCCGCGGTGCATATTACTTCGCGGACTATGCGGAAAACTCCTTCGGCAGTATTCATTGCGGACTGGATGCCGGCCGGCTGATCCAGTCGATTCCTGCGGACAGACGGGGTATTCTGGATATTTATGACGGCCTGAAGAATCGGTATTCTCCGGCATTTGCCGACGATACATTGAATGGGGTCAGTGCGAGGGAAACACGCTTCCGGATCGCCTATGACCGGCAGACACTGGAGGAGTGGCTGGATGCTTCCGCTTCAGCGCCCCCCGCTGCGATTGGGGCCGCCGCCGCACTGCTCAGGCCCCAGGTGATAAAGGGCGCCAATCCTTCGCTCATGTACATTGTCACTAATTTGCCGCTCGGTGAGATTGAATTTCCGAATATGAATCTGAAGTGGGCGTCAACCCGGCCGGATATCATTGATGAGCAGGGGCGGGTTAGCCGTCCGGTTGGATCAGAACCTGTGGCGGTGGAACTGAGCCTGCACCTGAAGTCCGACGGCGCTGAGACCAGTCGGGTTTATAAGGCCGCAGTGCAGCCGCAGAAAAAATCTCTTCCCCTTGTACAGGTTAAGGCTCCTGATTTCCCAAACAACATGTATCGGATCCCCTGTGTGGGCGGGATATCCGGACATGAAGAGATTCTGCCTGAAAGCCCCGGTGAGATTAGAATCCGCGGCAACAGTGCTATTCGCTATCCGAAAAAGAGCTATTCTATTGCTCTCGACCGGCCTCATGGCGTATTTGGTGATACGGACTCCCGGCACCTTTACCTGGTGGGGTGCGGGAAGGATCCCTCCTTGATCAGGAACAAGCTGGCCTATGAGCTCTTTCGCGATTTCGGTTCAGAAGCGGCTCCGCGCATCATTCCGCGTGTCGAAATGGTCGAACTGATTCTGAACGGGGAGTATCTCGGAATCTATCAGCTGACCCAGAGGGTGGACCGGCATATGCTGGGGTGGAAGGCTTTCAACTCCTGCGAACAGCACCACAATGTGCTCTACAAGGCGGACGGCCCGGGCGCGGGATTTTTAGAGGTGCACCAGGATCAGTACGAGCAGAAAGAGCCGGACGAAGTCCAGTGTCCGTGCTGGGAGCCGTACAGCGAGATCATTCGATTCATTGCGGAATCCTCTCCGGAAGAGTTCCGGGCTCATGTCGCTGAACACATGGACATCGCGAATATCGTGGATTTTCATCTGTTTCTTCTGCTGACGAACAATCGTGACGGCAACAATCATAATTTATATCTGGCCCGTGAAGGAACGCCGGGAAGTCGTTTTTTCATTATTCCATGGGACTATGATACCGCATTTATGGATGACGGATTCCTTTCAAACGGACTCTTTGAACGTCTCGAAGCCGATCTTCCCGGCTATCCCGGCATGCTCAAAGAGCGCTGGGTGCAGCTGCGGCAAGGCATCTGCGACAAGCAGGCCATATTCGACCGAATCGACGCCATGCATGCCGAAAATGCGCCGGCAGTGGAACGGGAGAAAATCGGGGAAGTGCCGGGCGCGAAGCGGCGTGATGCTGCCGTGCGCGAGCTGAAAGCCTGGATATCCGCCCGTCTGCTCGAAGTGGACCGGCATCTCGCCTCCATGCCGTAAGTTTCGCGATCATACTCGGATATTCTTGTGGACTATCCTTCTGGTTGTCCGGTTATTCCGGAGCAGAATCATCATCCGAAATGGAGGGGGCAGCGGATCGGTCCCGCTGTCGCGGCATCCATCATTCCGGCTTTTTATCTTCGGGCTTGTCGCCGGCGATTTCCTTCATGGCCTCGTCCTTGCCCTTTTTGAATTCGCTGAGGCTCTTGCCCAGCGAACGGGCCAGGTCGGGGAGGCGCTTCGCTCCGAAAAGCAGAAGGACGATGAACAGAATCAGGATGACTTCCCCCGCACCCGGACGACCGCTGAAAAATGCCAATGTGTTCATGTTAACCTCACGGCTTCTGTTTCACTTTCAGAATGATGATGCAGACCTCGTACAATAAAATCAATGGAATAGCCATCAAAAGCTGCGTGATCACATCGGGCGGCGTCAGCAACATGGCCAGAACCAGCAGGCCCACGATGACGTGCCTGCGCTTTTCAGCCAGCATTTTTGCATTCACGATCCCCAGGCTGCCCAGCACAAATACGATGACCGGGAGCTGAAAAGCCAGGCCGAATCCGATGAGGAGCCCGAGACAGAACCGTACGTAGCTGCTGACGGTCCAAATGGCCGTGATCCCCATCCAGTCATGCATGCGCATCATCATCTGCAGAGCTGCCGGAAGTGTGGTCCACCAGGCAATCACTACGCCGGAAACGAAAAGAGCAAGCGAAAAGCAGAAGGCCTTTTTTACGGCTGAGCGCTCGGCATCCTTCAGGCCCGGAAAGACAAACCGCGTGATGAAGAACAGCATCAGCGGGGAGGTGATCAGCAGGCTGCCCCATCCGGCAATGCGCAGACTGACGGAAAAGGCTGCGCCGACTTCTATGGACTGAAGAAACTGTCCGGGATTGATCACGGTCCGAGCCAGGGGTTCTCTCAGCAGATTCAGAATCGCTGGAGCGAGCGGAAAGGTGATGAAAAGCCCGCCGGTAAAGACCCCCAGGCACCACAAGATGGTCCGGCGCAGTTCTTCCAGATGCTGGAGGAAGGGCATTGTGCGCCCGGGTTCTGGAACGCCTGAATTCATGGACTCAGCGCCTTTGTTTCCGCCAACTGCCCACAGGGGTCCTTGGCGGCGGGGATGATATTCAGAACCTGAATCTGTGTGGTGAAGCTGATGGCTTCATCTTCCACAAGGTTCGTCTCCGTGCTGAGGATTTCAAGCTCCGCATAACCCAGCCCTGAGTTCACATAGATTTCCGTGCAGATTTTTCCGTCCGGTTCGCCGCTGTTTGCGGCGGCTTTCATTATCACTGCCTGTGGTCCCTTGAAGGCGGCCATACGCGCGACAGGCGCGCGGCTGCCGATTTTTGTTTCTTCGCTTGTGCCCGGTTCATAGACCACAGAACTTCCGCATGTCTGAATTTGTTCGGGATCAGGCGGGCTGAATTTCAGTGTTTTCCATCCAGGAGAACCTTCCTGCTCCAGGCCTGTTTCGAAGGCGATTCGTTCGGGGAGGGGAACCTGAACGAGGTTCCAGATGGTGACAGGAACAGAAGATTTTTCTGTCCGCACCAGGCTTTGTCGAATTGTGATGAAGTCGTTGGAGGGCATCAGCCGATAAAGCTGGCGGGCCTCGACGTGAAGCGGTTCTCCGAAATGTCTTGTTATGACACACGCTGCGGCTCCGTCAGCCTCGGTCCACGCGAAACCGGTCCACGGTTTTCGATCAATCACAGATGAGGGGGGCCAGTCGTTTGTCTGAAAGGAGGGCCAGGCCGACTGTGCCGCCGGCCACATCCACTGTCCGCCGAAATTTTTCCAGTCTTTCCCGTTTTTCCGAGGATAGGATTTTCCGGCCAGCGACTTGTCCAGACGCAGAAGGTTTTCGCCGCCGGCCGGCCCGAAATGGATCATACGGCCGGCTTCCGGAACAATCACCGCATCAACCAGCCCGTTGGCGAGGCGAAACGAGTTTGTCCAACCCATGTATTCGCCTCCTGCTCTCGGCGCGATGGGAACCTGAGGCGGCTGAGAAAAGGCTGTGACAGGAGTCAGCACCGCGAGCAGCAGGATTTTCTTGGCCTTATTCATGAACAGGGGCTAGACTATAAGCATGAAAATCAAAACACAATGGATAAATATGCTGGCGCTGCTTATCGCGGGCGGATTTTATGCATCTGCTGCGCACGGGGAGTACAGCTTTATGAGAACTGAGCTGTTTTTCCGCCTGGGCGGCGAGGGGGCAAATGTATCCGGGCAGGAGTGGGACGATTTTATGGCCCAGTATGTGACTCCGCGGTTTGAGCAGCACGTGCAGATTGCAGAGGTTACCGAACATTTCCTGGGAGATAAAGGCCGGGAACTGATCCCTGTAAAGGTCCTGACCTGCCTTCACGACAGCACACCCGCCGCCGATGAGTCCATTGATTATATCCGCGCCTCCTATGTCCGGCTGTTCAGGAAGAAACAGGTTGTTCGCGTCAGCGTTCCGGTGGCGGCATCTTTCCGGCAGGACATGAAGGAACCGGACTGGCGTGAACTCGGCACACTGCAGAATGCCGAAATCAGGGAAAGCAGCGGCATGGCATACAGCACCCGGGGTCATTCTGTTCTTTGGACTCATAATGATTCGGGGGACACCAGCCGTTTCTTTGCAGTGGGGCTGGCGGGCGAAGACCTTGGCACATTCATGCTGGAGGGGGCGAAGGCTGTGGACTGGGAGGATATAGCCTCTTTCACGTTTGACGGGAAAAGCTGGCTCTTGCTGGCGGATGTGGGAGACAACGAGGAGCGTCGCCCGGATTGTCAGCTGTATATTGTGGAGGAGCCGCAGGCGGGAACCAGCGCGACCGTTTCTGTTGAGCGGATGATCAGCTTCGTGTACGAAGACGGCCCGCACAACTGCGAGGCCGTTGCGGTGGATCCGGAGGAGGGCCGTATTCTGCTGATCGTGAAAACGCGTGACCCGGCAAGCGGCGTTTACAGTCTTCCGCTGAATCCAGAAGATGAAAAGACAACCGCCCGGAGAATCGCGGATATTCGCATGACGGGTGTTGTGGCCATGGACATCAGCCCTGACGGCCGCGATGCCGTTGTGCTGACCTATGGAGATGCCTTCCGCTGGCGCCGCGCAGAAGATGAAGGGTGGGCGTCCGCCTTTGGCCGCGAACCGGAAATGCTCCCGATGCCCTACCGCAAGCAGGGCGAGGCCGTATGTTTCACGCCGGACGGGAAAAAGCTTCTGCTCAGCAGTGAAAAGAAGCCTCGTCCTCTGCTGGAAGTGACGCTGCCCTGAAGAAGAAAAAGGGGGAAAAGCTGGTGGCGGCGGAGGGAGTCGAACCCCCGAGACTATCCCTATATGCAAATATGCGATTTTCCTAATGTTTTGGACATATTAAAACGCTATTGACACCCCCAGACGTTAGCAGTTACGTTAGCAGGTGCAAAACGGGAAACAGCAAAACGGAACCGGATGCACTAAAAAGGGAGGCGGTAATGGCGTCAATACACAGGCGGAAGGGCACGAAAAAATGGCACGCGGCTTTTTATGATGCGGAAGGCCGGCGCTGTATGCGATCCACAGGCACCAGCAAACGCGGTGATGCAATGTCCATTGCGCTTGACTGGGAAGAGGCCGCCCGGCGGGGCAGGGAAGGGCGCTTGACGGTGGATCAAGCCCGCAAAGTCATTGCGGACATATACGCCAGAGCAAACCGGGACAAGCTGCCGGCGGGCACCGTCCGGGAATATGTAAAGCACTGGATGCAGATGAAAGAGGCGGGGCTTGCAGATTCATCCTTCACAGAATACAAGCGCCTGACTGCCGATCTGATTGACTTTCTGGGCAAGCGGGCGGATGGACCGCTTGACGCTATCACAAGCAAGGACATTGTGAAGTATCGCGCCCGGCTGCTGGCGCGTGTATCGCCGGCAACGGTGAATAAAAGCCTGAAAGCCCTTCGGGGAATATGGACACAGGCCCGCAAGGATGAACTGATAACGCGCAACGTTTTTGATTCTGTTTCCTATGTGAAGGCCGAACAGAAAAAGACGCGCCGCAAAAACTTCACAGGGGAACAGGTGAAGGCGCTGCTTCCCTATTGCAAGGATTCATGGCGGGGGCTTGTGCTGGCGGGGCTTTACACCGGACAGCGTTTGTCCGATCTGCTGGCGCTTACGTGGGAAGAGATAGACCTTGCCGGGGCGAAAATCCAATTCACAACGCAAAAGACGGGGGCGGAACTTGAAATCCCTATTCATCCCGCGCTTATGAAATGGCTAATGGACAATGCCGGCGATGATCCCGCGGCGCTTGTGTTCCCGGACTTCGCCGGAATTTCACAGAACACCGTTTCGCGCCAGTTTATGAAAAAGCTGCACAATGCCGGACTGATAAAGGCGGAACCTTCACACAAGAGCGCGAACAAGGGACGGGACAGCAAGCGGACCCTGAATGAATTGAGCTTTCACAGTCTGCGCCATGCTTACGTGACAATGATGAAGGAAGCCGGCGCAACGGATGGGATTACAAAGTCTATTGTAGGGCACCAGTCCGATGCGGTGAACAGGCTTTATACTCATATCGGAATTGACGCTATGCGCGAAGCAGTGAACAGGCTGCCGGATGTAACTGCGGGCTAAATTATCGGCTTTATTGACACAAACCAATCCAAGTCCGGGCCGGCAAGTTTGCTTTGTATTGAGCGCCAGAGGGCCGCTGCTTGTGCGCGTTTTATGTTCATAACGCGCCCGACAGCAGCCGCGGGCGGGATGCCAAGCAACCCCATTATGTCAATGCGGTATCTTTTTTCTGCATCTTGTTCAAGTTGCCCGAGACTAATGCCGAGTGCATTGCAGATGCGCCGGACCTGTGCCCGACATTTAGGCAACCGCGGGGACCGGTGCAAAACAGTTAGCAGTTCATAGTCAGAGATAATAGCTTTCTCTTCAGGGGACCGGGCAAAGACAAGGGCCGGAACGCTGTTCCAGAAAAGAACCATTGCGGGCAGCGGACTTTTCCCGCGGGCCTTTGCTTCCGCAACCCGCTTTTGCCAGCGCCTGCTGCTGACTGAAAAAGAGATGTGCTGGACGGTACTTGTTTTTGCAATAGTGCTAGCCTGCGGGCGGGCGGCACAAATTAGGCACGCAATCATGTATTCGCATTCCCGCCGCGTTAGCTTGCCGGCAATATTGTCTGCCCGTGAAAGTAAATCATTGTAACTGATGCCCCGTTCTTTTTCCGTACCGGGGTGAATCGTTATGCCCGAATAATACGGGGGGATGTGCGGCAAAGGATCATGCTTTATCAGGCGATGCCCCGGCGGAAGGTCTGGAAACACCCCGAAATATTCAAGCCCCCAAACAGGGCGCGTCCCGTGTTCACTATGTCCCGGCTTCCAATGATGCCCGCGGTGCCAGTAGTAAAGCGCCCGGTCTGTAATTTTGTTTGTCATGCGCCCAAGCGCTGCCCGTGCAAGGATGCGCCCCAAGTCCGCATTGCTGGCGTAATCGGAAACCGCTTGCGCGTCAAACAACAGCCGCCGCCCTTGTCCGCCCGTGTCCGGGAGTGCCGGCAATTCACGCCGGCGAACCATAGACCGGACAGTCTTTTCTGATACCCCCAGCACCTTGCAAACTTCGTTTATTGATAGTGTTTTCACTTCGGTAGAAAAACATACACCCGCCTATGGTTGAAGGCAACAACAAAATCACACAAAACAACAGCCTTCGGAAAGAGGGAAGTATGAAAACAAACCGAGTGAGAGAAATACGAAGCGCAAAGGGTATGACCCTGACAGCGCTGGCGATTGCAAGCGATACCGAGCCGGCGCTTGTGTCACTGCTTGAACG
>JAKQHR010000155.1 GCA_029557905.1 Verrucomicrobiota bacterium | reverse complement strand
CGGTTTGAAGAGTTAATGATGACGTTTTCACCAATATGAATTTCGGCACCACGGCAGACTTCCACAATTGGTCGCCCTCGAATCTGTACGCTGCCGGGAAGATATATCCCTGGAATTCTGGATATCCAGAATCGGAGCCATGCGCTGCAACTGCGCTCCGTAAAGTCTCTGACGCGCTTGAGAAGTATATTCATCAGTTTGGACTCAAACTCCTTGAGAATGCTAGCCGTGTCTGTGGTTGGGGTAAATCCTTATTTAATTGATATTTGTGCCCCCGATGGTTCGCTCTGTGTTGTGTCAGCAGTCTTCCAGCTGATTTTTTTGCGATGAAAACCGGAGAGATCCAGTGCACGGGCAAGGCCATAGGCGGCATAGAGGGTGCACAAGGCGGGCCACCAGCGATAGGCCTTCGCTCGTGCTGCGATCAGGGCGGCCGGGCCTGCCACCAGAACCGGAAGCGGAAGCAGAAGGATCAGGAACAGGGCCGTTCCCGTCAGCAGGCTGGCGGCACAGCCCGCAATGAACAGCAGCGCAAAAATCAGAAACATCGCTGCAAACCGCGGCGCGTTGCCGCCGTTCCGGCCGGCCTGCTCGCCCATGATTTTTCTGTAACTTGTCCGGTTGGCATGCCAGGTCTGCTGCCGGTAGAATTCTTTTAGCGTGGCGGGCTCGCCGTGATGAGTGACACGAAGCGCGGGCAAACCAAGCACTGTCATTTTTCTCTGACAGGCGCGGAAGACAAAATCCGTGTCCTCGCCCGTCGGCAGGTTCTCATCAAAACCGTCAAGTGTTTCTGTCGCTGCGCGCGTCATGAGCATGTTGCGGGTGGTAATAAGGCGGAACGCATCCTTGATCACGGCGGGATGCTCCCGCCATGATTCAAGCCGTGGGTTTTTGTTCATCCAGTGGATACGCCATGCTTCCTGAACCCATGTGCCGGGAGACGGCGGAGTCACCGGCCAGCCGATGATGATTTCTGTCTCTGCGGAGAGTATGGGGGCCGCTTCCTGCAGCCAGTCCTGGGCCGGTTCACAGTCGGCGTCCAGATAGGCAATCCAGTTGCCGGTCGCGGCTTTGAGTCCTGCATTGCGACATACTGGGATATTGGCTCCGGGCAGGACGATGACCCTGGAGAAACCGATCCGCTTTGCCGCCTCGACCGTGCCATCCCGGCTGCCGCCATCCACCAGGATGGTTTCGATGGAAACGGGCGGGTCGCATTTCAGGGTGTCAATAGCCTGCTTCAGCCTGTGAATGTGACGTGCTTCATTCAGCGCGACCACAATGATTGAAAGCGTATGGTTCATGGCGGGCATAGTAGTCTATAGATGTGTTTAATGAAGTAAAAACTTAACGGCAGTGTTCGCGATTAACAGTTGCAAGTTGCAAGTCCCAAGTTTCAAGATAAAGAACGACATGACGTCCAACATTCAATTATCCTAGTATCCAGGATCCGGATTCAAGTATCAGTAACCCTTCAACCTGCAACCTTAAACCTTTAACTTTCATATGCCTTTACCCATCAGAATCCTGACTGATGTAGAAGAGCCGAGGGTGGCTGCAGAATGGCGGAGGCGCACGGATCTCTGGCCCAAGCGCCGCCGGGAGAGACGCATCTTCCATTGT
>JAKQHR010000153.1 GCA_029557905.1 Verrucomicrobiota bacterium | reverse complement strand
CGGCGCTGTGCATGAGCGGACTTTGGAACTGGGCGGAAACCGGCTTCGTGTTTCAGACACACTGGCGGGCTCGGGCCGGCATCATGTTGAACTGCGCTTTCATTTTCATCCGGCCTGCGCGGTAGAACTGACCTCCCCCCTGACGGCCGTTGCAATGCGGCAGGGCCGCAGCCTCCGCATCACGCTTCCCGGGGGGCTTGTGCCGAAAATTTTGCATGCGGAGAATGACGGGGGCTGGTACTCTGCCGGTTTCATGAAGAAAGAACCGGCGTTCACACTCGCGGCGGCGGCAGATGTGAGACTGCCGGCGGCATTGGAAACCCTGATTGAGGTGTTGAATGAAGATTAGCGTTTTTGGAATGGGATACGTGGGAGTTGTAACTTCCGCCTGCATGGCCCGGGACGGCATGCAGGTTGTCGGGGTTGACGTGAGCCGTGAAAAGGTGGACATGATTGCGCGCGGCCAGTCGCCCATCATCGAGCTGGGCCTTTCCGAACTTCTGGACGAAGCCGTTAAATGCGGGGGCCTCACGGCCACCTCCGACGCGGAGCGGGCCGTGGCCCAAACGGAAGTCTCGCTGGTTTGTGTCGGTACACCGAGCCGCCCGGATGGATCACTGGACGACAGCTATGTCATGGCGGTGTGCGACCAGCTCGGCAGGGCGGTTGCCGCAAAGAAACAGCCTCACACCGTGATCATCCGCAGCACCATCCTGCCCGGCACCACCGCCCGGTGTGCGGAGCGCCTGCGCGCCGGGGCCAAAGGACAGACTGTGCGCGTGGCTTTCAATCCGGAATTTCTGCGCGAAGGAACGGCTATCCGGGACTATGACAATCCGCCCTACACCGTGGTGGGAACGGACGATGCAGATGCCGAGGAGGTTCTGCGCAGGGTGTATGCGTCGGTGAACGCTCCGCTGATCGTGACGGACGTGGCCGTGGCGGAAATGATCAAGTATACCGCGAATGCATGGCACGCCGCAAAAATAACATTTGCCAATGAAATCGGCCGCGTGGCCAAGGCCGCGGGCGTGGATGCCCGCAGAGTGATGGAGATCATTGCCGAGGACACAAAGCTCAATGTATCCCCCGTGTATATGCGGCCGGGGTTTGCCTATGGAGGCTCCTGTCTGCCGAAAGATCTGCGGGCCATCAACCATTTCGCAAGAACCCGCGATCTGGGGCTGCCGATGCTGGGCGCTCTGGATGTGTCGAACCGCCAGCAGATCAGCATCACCCTCGACCGGATTGCGGGAACAGGCTGCCGAAAAATCGGTCTGCTGGGCCTGGCCTTCAAGGCGGGAACCGATGATTTGAGGGAAAGCCCCGCGGTGGAACTGGCCGAGCGACTGATCGGAAAGGGATACGATCTGAAAATTATGGACCGGCATGTGCAGGAGGCCCGCCTGATCGGCGCAAACCGCAGTTATATAGAGGAGAAAATCCCGCATTTGTCGGCGCTGCTCGCGGATGCGGATGAAATCGCGGCGCATGCCGAGCTGCTGGTGATATGCAACACCACCGCCGAATTCAGAAATGTGGTGGCGTCTGCTCCAAAGTCCGTGCGCGTGCTGGATCTGGTGGGTCTCTTCAAGGCGCGGCCGGAAGGCGTGAATTATGACGGAATCTCCTGGTAAGTCGGCCGGCCGGATTCTTGTTGTTGTTGAGAATCTTCCCGTGCCGTTTGACCGGCGCGTGTGGATGGAGTCCACCACGCTGGCGCAAGCCGGATATCAGGTCTGCGTGATCTGTCCGACGGGCAAGGGGTATGAGAGCCTGCGCGAGGATATTGACGGGATCCACATTTTCCGCCACAGACTCCCGCCCGAAAAGAGTTCCGCCCTGGGATATTTTCGCGAATACAGCAGCGCCCTCTGGGCCGAGTGGCGGCTGGCGCGGAAAGTTTGGAAAGAATTTGGTTTTGATGTCATCCATGCCTGCAATCCGCCGGATCTGATCTTTCTGGTGGCGCTGTGGTTCAAGCTCCTGCACCGGACAAAATTCGTCTTCGATCACCATGACCTGACTCCGGAGCTGTACGAGTCCAAGTTCAACCGGCGCGGCTTTTTCTATCATATGATGCGTCTCGCCGAGCGCCTGACCTTTGCGCTTGCTGACCGGGTGATCTCGACCAATGAATCCTACCGGGAGGTGGCGATCAGGCGGGGTCACAAGCGTCCGGAACATGTGCAGGTGATCAGAAGCGGCCCGGATCTCTCGCGCTTCAACCCTGTTCCCCCCGATGGAAGATTCAAGAAGGGCCGCAAATGGCTTGTGGGCTATATGGGGGTGATGGGGGAGTTTGACGGGGTGGATCACCTTGTGCGTGCCGCTCATCATCTGATCGCCGCCCGGGGCCGGGAAGACATTCAGTTCTGCTTTATCGGCGGCGGTCCGTGCCTTGAGTCCCTGAAAGAACTGGCGGGCAGGCTGGGGATATCTCCTTATGTGGAATTCACGGGCCGTGTGCCGGACGCAGAAATGATTTCGAGGCTTTCAAGCTGCGATGTCTGCGTGGACTGCGATCCGCTGAACCCCCTCAATGACAAGTCTACAATGAACAAAATTCTGGAGTACATGGCTCTGGGCCGTCCGATTGTTCAATATGATTTGCTTGAGGGGCGGCGTTCCGCGGGTGATGCATCGCTTTACGCCCGCCCCAATGACATCGAGGATCTGGCCGAAAAGATATCCGATCTTCTGGCGGACGAGGTAAAACGGTCCGTTATGGGGAAAATCGGCCGGGAACGAATGATCAACGAGCTCGAATGGAGGCATCAGGCGCCGAAGCTGATCCAGTTTTACAGTCGACTGGTCTAGCCGGCCCCGAATGCTGCCCCCCGGCGCGCGAACGCAAGCTTGCGCGCCGGGGGGCAGTTGTTTATGCTGGGGATCATGGAATTGACCGCCGATTCTTCACAGGATAGATTTTCATACTACCGCCGGATGTTCTTGAACATGGGCGGGATTCTTCTGGGGGATGCGCTGGCCCTGCTGGCCGCCATTCTTCTGGCCGGCCTGGTGCGCTATATCCTGCGCGAGAGCCATATTCCGCCGTCCCGGGCGCTGTATCTGATTCCGCTGTGGGCGGTGGGCGCCATCATTTTCAAGATTGCCCCCCCATGGGGGATTGGTCCGATTGAAGAACTCCGGCGCATACAGGTCCTGTTGCTGGTCATTTTCGGCCTGGCCGCCGCCGCCATGTTTCTGACCAAGACCGGAGATGTCACCAGCCGCATTAAATTCGCGCTGATGTATCTCATCAGTGTTCCGCTGGTTCCCTTCACGCGCACACTGGTCAAAAGAGTCATGCTGAAACGCCGGTGCTGGGGTGTGCCTACAGCGGTCTACGGCAATGACAAGACCGTCTCCCATGTGCTGGATGTCATTACGCAGGAGGCCGGCCTGGGCTATATTCCCATTGGCATTTTTGACGATGACTTGAAGCCCTCGGACCGTGTTCGCGGAATCCCGGTCCTCGGGGGCCTGGAAGACTCCACGCTTGAGGCAAGCTTTGCTTTGCTGGGCGCACCCAGTATAGCGAGGGAGCGCCTGATGATGCTGCTGGAGGGACCTCTTTCGCATTACCGCCGGGTAATCATCATTCCTGACCTTTTCGATATTCCCTCCCTGTGGGTCAGTGCCCGGGATTTTCTGGGGGTGCTGGGGCTTGAGGTAGAGCGGAATCTGCTGAATCCCATAGCCCGCATTTCAAAACAGGCTATGGAGCTCATTGCGGTGCTGGCGCTCGCGCCCTTGTGGATTCCGGTGTGCCTCTTGCTGGCGCTGCTGATCCGAATGCAGACCGGCGCAAGCCCGCTGTACCGTCAGGAGCGGGTTGGACGGCACGGAAAGCTTTTCAAGACCTGGAAATTCCGGACCATGGTGCCCAACGCGGAAGAGGTTCTTGAAAAGGAAATGTCTGAACATCCCGAGCTCCGCGCGGAATGGAACGCTCATTACAAACTTAAAAACGATCCGCGCATCACTCCGATCGGCGCATTTCTCCGGCGCAGTTCTCTGGATGAGCTGCCGCAGTTGATTAATGTGCTGCGGGGAGAAATGTCGCTGGTCGGGCCCCGACCGCTTCCGAAATACCATCAGCAGCAGCTGCCCAGGAGTGTCTGTGCGCTCCGTGAAAGCGTGCTGCCCGGCATCACGGGGCTGTGGCAGGTCTCCGGGCGGAGCGAGACGGGCACCGAGGGCATGGAGCGCTGGGACACGTATTATGTCCGGAACTGGTCCATCTGGCTGGATACGGTCATCCTTGTCCGGACCTTCCGGGCCCTTCTTACCCGGGAAGGGGCGTATTGATCCGAAAAGTCAAACCGCTGATCCTGCTCTGCTGTTTGTTTGGTATTTCACTTGAGGCGGCACTTGCCCCGCATGAAGTGGTGCTTCTGGTCAATGAGAATTCGCCGCGGTCGCTTGAAGTGGCAAACCATTATGTGTCGCTGCGGCACATTCCTGCGCGAAACGTTATTCGGCTGGCCCTGCCGGACGCTGTGCGGAGGCCCGAAGCGACAATTAATGAGTCGGAATTTCTGCAGTATATCTGGGTCCCGGCAAATGAGGAAATACTGCGTCGGGGGCTGGGCGAACAGGTTCTTGCATGGATCTATTCGGCCGATTTTCCCGTTCGCGTTACACGGGCCAAAGGCGCGGCTGTTTCTCTGACGGGAATTACTTTTGTGCGCAACAGGCTGCCCGCGGATGCGCTGATTGTACAGGGGAAATATGTTTCTCCGCTCTTCTGCGGTCCGGCATCAAGAAAAGATCTGCGCGTGAAGCTGGCGGAGTCATTGGACAGCCTGGGTCATCGTTTGGGCGCAGAAATGCCGCTTCCCGCAATGATGCTGGCGCATACCGGCACCCGCGGTTTGAGCGTTGAAGAGGCGCTCGGAGTCCTGCGCCGCGGGGCCGCTTCAGACGGAACGTTTCCTCGGGGGCCCGTTATATTTGTCAAACGGGAGGATGTCCGGTCTTCATGCCGGGACTGGCAGTTTCCTGCAGCGGCGGAAGCCGTTAAATCGCTCAGGGGACGCGCGGAAATTCTTGACCGCTATCCTGCCGGCCAGACGGGGCTGCTGGGTGTTTTCGACGGGGTGCATGAAATAGCGCCCCCCCCCGGCTCTTTCCTCCCCGGCGCAGTGGCCGAACACCTGACCAGCCATGCCGCGAACTTTTCGGACCACAATCAGACCAAGCTTTCGGTCTGGCTTCGCGCCGGTGCAACCGCCTCGTCCGGAACAGTGGTGGAGCCCTATGCCATCGGCTCGAAATTTGCCAGTCCCTTTTTCTTTGCCCACTACTTGAGCGGCTGCAGCATCATCGAAAGCTATTATCTGGCCGTGCAGAGCCCGTTGCAGCTTCTGATGACAGGCGATCCGCTGGCGGCACCCTGGGCGGCTAAATTTCCCGTGGTTCTGGCGGCAATGGAAGACGGGTATCTCAAAGGGAAGGCCATGTTCTATACAGATACCGGTCTGCAGAATCCCCGCCTTCCGCCGCGCATCCAGTACATCCTGGATGGCGTGCTGAAAAACGATTTTCACTCTGGCCCCATGCTGTCCGTGGATACCACAAAGCTATCGGACGGGTATCATGAATTGAGGGTATCTGTCCGCAAGCAGGGTCCGGTGGCGGAGCATTCATTTGCGGTCAGGGGAATCACCGTCAACAACAGGGGGCGCGCAGTTGATCTTAAGGGGCTGCTCCCCGGACAGAAAGTGGATGTGCATCATCCGGTTGCCGTGACAATCGTCGGAACCCCAAGCCCGCGGGAAACCATCCTGATGGCTGGAGAGATGCGCATTCCCCTTGAAGGGGGGTGTTTCGATCCGGCCATTCTGGGGGCCGGGCCAGTCAGCCTTCAGGCCTGCGCGATCTACGAGGACGGAATGGAGGTCCGCTCGCCGCCGGCAAGCATCGAGATTGGCCGCTTCAATCAGCCGCCGGCGATTCGGGGTGTGGTTCCGACCGGCGATGGGGGATTGCGCGCCACCGCCGAAGATCCTGAAGGCGATTCGATTCGATACAGCTGGTTCCGCAGGATGGAGGCAGATCGCTGCAATGCGCGGGGGGGGCTGGTGCAGGACGGCGTTCTGGTTCCGGAAACAGCCGCTCCGATCAGTATATGCATTTTCAGCGACGGCACAGAGTCTTCATCCGAAATATCCGCTGAGATCATGGTGCCCGCGGGCCGTGCCGCCGGCCTGCTGCATGGCGCAGGAATCCTGTTTGATGTTCAGGACGAGAAGAATTACGGCTGGTTTGGTGCGTCGGGAAAGACCGGAGGATGGACGCTTGGTGTTTGCAGGGATGGGCTGTGGAAGGAACTGGAGGCATTTGGCGCGGGCATACCGTTGAATACATGGATTGAATTGTCTGTCCGCCGCCGCCCCGACGGAGTTGTGGAGGGAATGGTTGACGGCGAACGCGTTTGTGAAACGGCCATGCAGAAACCGGGATGGAGCGGACAGTTCGGACTCTGGGTGGAAGATAGGCCGCTTCAGTTTCGGAATGTTATGACCTGTATCCGGGACGGGAGTGCGGAGGTTTCGGCGGAACTGATGCGCGGTGCGGCAGATGGCTCCATTCTTGTGCGGGCAGATGACGGCGTTTCCGCATCGATAAAAACAGTAGAAACGGCGGGCAATGAAGACGGCAGCTAAAGAGCAAAAATGCGTTTTTTTTGACCGGGACGGCGTAGTAAATCGTGCGCCGTCTCCGGAGGAGTACTATGTCTTGTCGCTGGAGAGATTCTTCATTCTTCCGGCCTTCATGGAATCACTTCGGATAGTGAACAAAAAGGGCTATGCCGCCGTGATAGTGACCAACCAGCGCTGTATTGAACGAGGCCTGATTACATGGGATGAACTGAACCGGATTCATGATTATTTGAGGCTTTCCGTCAAAGAGGCGGGGCTTGAACTTCTGGATATTCTGGTATGCCCTCACGGCGCGGATCAATGTGAGTGCCGAAAGCCCAAACCGGGTCTTTTCCTTGAGGCGTCCCGCAGGTATCAACTTGATCTGGCGGCCTCCTGGATGGTCGGTGATTCCGAAACCGATGTGGAGGCCGGCCGCGCGGCCGGCTGCCGGACAGTGCGCATTGCCCATCCGGGTGCAATAACATCGGCGGACTTCCATCTGGAGGATATGAGCCTGCTTCCGGATTTTCTCTCCAGCCATTTGACTTGACCTTGTGGGGCGGCGTATAGTTTCACGACTTTGCCATGAAAGAAATTGACGAAAAAATCTGGAGCGAGCGCTGGAATCTTGCCGCTCTTGCAGCGGAGGACTTCATCCGGATTGGTCTGACTTCGGTCATAATCGGCCTGATCTTCGTTATGTATCATTTTCAGGGCAACACAGAGGATATTCCTTCCTACGGGCGCTCCGCGTTTGGATGGCTTGTTCAGCGCTGGAACAGCCCCTACAGCAATTTTTCCCACGGATGGATCATTGTTCCGGCAAGCCTTTTCCTTGTGTGGAAGAAGCGACGGGACCTTGCGGCAGCGTTCCCCTCCCGCAGTGTCTGCCGGAAAGGGCTTGCAATTGTGGTCATGGCGCTGTTTTTTCACTGGCTGGGCGTGCGTGTGACCCATCCCCGGATTTCCGTGATGGCCCTGATCATGCTTCTTTGGGGAATTCCATACTATTTCTGGGGCTGGCGAGTTGCGAAGGAGCTGATTTTCCCGTGTTCATATCTGATCTTCTGCATTCCGCTGAACTTTTTAGACACGCTGACGTTTCCGCTGCGAATCGTGGCGACGAAGATGTCTGTGCTGCTGATTAACGGTCTGGGGGTGGCTGTCCGGCGCGTGGGCTCGGGCATCTATTCCGAAACCGCGCAGGGATTCAAGCTGGATGTGGCCGATCCCTGCAGCGGGCTCCGCTCCCTGCTGGCCATGACGGCACTGACCGCCATCTATGCGTGGTTCACGCAGAAAACGATTCTAAAAAAGTGGGTGCTCTTCGCCTGCGCCGTTCCGCTCGCCATTGCGGGCAACATTGTGCGAATCACGGCCCTGGCCCTTGTGGCGGAGGCGTTTGGGGAAGAGGTGGCCACGGGTTTGTATCATGATTATTCGGGATACATTGTTTTTGCAGTGGCCATTCTGCTGATGGTGGGGCTGGGGAACCTTATTGACATGGATTTCAGAAAAGTGTGGAACAAATGGAAATGCGAACTTTCAGGCCGTACTTCGCCGTCATTATCCTGATGGCCCTGACCAGCATCGCGCTGGAGCTCAGCGTGGATGTGAACATTACGGACGAAGCCGGCATCAGGGTGGAGCTTCCCGACCGCATTGCGGCCTGGGAAGGGAATGAACTGCGGTACTGTCACAACAAGGAGTGCCTGAAAGCTTTTCTGGTGAATGACATTGAAGACCGGAACGTGTGCCCCGCATGCGGCGGCCCGCTTTCCGGCATGTCCTATGACGAGGCGGCGGTGCTCCCGGGCGACACGGTGCTGATGAAAAAGCGTTATGTGCATCCGACCGGCCGGCAGATTTTTGTTTCCATTGTGCTGAGCGGAGCCTCCCGTTCAAGCATTCACCGCCCGCAAATGTGCCTGACGGGGCAGGGGCAGGTCATCCTGAAAAGTGAAGTTCTGGAAGTTCCCATTGAGGGTCGGAAGCCCCTTGATGTGATGGTGCTGGACCTTGAGCCGCAGGGACGGGCGGAGGGCATGACGGGATTAACCACCTATTACGCCTACTGGTTTGTCGGGAAAGGGCGCGAAACTCCGTCGCATGTGCAGCGCATGATTTGGATGTCCACTGACCGCATATTCCACAACGTGGCTCATCGCTGGGCCTATATTGCCGTATCGGGCGCGCGTGAAGAGGATTCGGTCGCCTATCTGGATGAAATTCGGGAGTTTATCGGGGGGCTCTACCCGCACATTGCCTTGACGGAAAACATCATCAACTGATATTTGAGAACTCTGTCAATAACGGTCCATGCCGGGAATCATAGGCGATGCCTCCCATGACTGAGGCGTATTCCACGGAAGTTCCGTTTCACCGTCGGGTGTTGCGCATCCTGCCAGCAACGCGCCCAGCATGAGGGCGGAAGCAAAAATGACGACGGCCTTCACCGGATTTCCCTCTTATAGTGCAGAGGCCGGCCATACGGACGGCTCGCTCTTGTAGTGGCTCAATTCCACGGCCTGAAGGGTTATCAGGGCCAGAAAAAGCACGATCACCACCGCGGCCAGAACGCTCAGAATCTTAGAAGAGAACATAATCGCCCTCCTTTGGAGGCATGACCTCCCAGTCTGTAAGAATTTCGGCGATGGCCATTTTGTTGTCGGCGGCGCTGATGCGCACTTTCCCGATCAATTTGTCTTTGCGGTGCACGAGCATTTCAACGTTGGGACTCAACCCGTCATCGCGGCCGATGTCCAGCACCACGAAGTTCCAGTAGGGGTTGATGAAGAGAATCTTTCCGGTTAAACCCCTGGGCGCCACTTTTTCCGGCAGTTCGCCGAGTTCGCGGGACATATCCTCAATGGTTTGATTCAGGGATGCGATCTCGTCCTTCAGGTCTGTCGCTTCGCTTTTTGCATTGTCGAGTTGAGACTGTGTGTCGGCAAGCTGGGCGTTAAGATCTTCTTTTTCCACTTCAAGCTGTTCAATCTGCGTGTTGGCCTGCGCCAGCTCGACTTCCTTGCTTTCAAGCCGGGAGGTCAGATCCACAACCTGTGCCTCGGTGGCAACGAGTTTTTCTTCGGTGGCGGCCAGGGTTTCTCTGGTTGAAGTGAGTTCGGCTTTTGTGTTTTCAAGATCCAGCTTGGTGTCCTGCAGTTCGTCCCAGCGATTGGCGCCCTGCGCGGCAAGCTGGTTCAGGGGGGTGAGCATCTGCGCATAGTCTTTCAGCTGGGCTGCGTTGAAGTCGTCATAGTGAATGCTTTTGGCGAATTCAGCGGCGGCGTTCTCAAGGCGCTGAGTCCGTCCTTTGAGAATTTCCCGCTGATTGAAGAGCTGTATTCCAAGTACAAGTGCCACGATACTGAGAATAAGCACAATTATT
This sequence comes from Verrucomicrobiota bacterium, assembly GCA_029557905.1. Taxonomy (GTDB): domain Bacteria; phylum Verrucomicrobiota; class Kiritimatiellia; order JAKQHR01; family JAKQHR01; genus JAKQHR01. The sequence continues at coordinate 24,024 of JAKQHR010000153.1, read as the reverse complement.
ATAAACGGCGTTGCCAGTTTGCTCATACGTTCATCCTCTGCAATAGATCCTAAAACGCAAGTATGTTTCTGCCGGATACTAGCGGGCTGCCGGGTGGTTTGTCAAATCACAATTGGTGTTCGCCCTGAATCGTCTGTGAAACAGGTTCTCCCTCTCCCGGATGCCGGGCCGGGGAGCCTGAAGGGCCGGGGGGAGAAAAGGGCTGGCAGCTATCGGCTTGCAGCCTTGAGCTTGTCAACAATAATGACCTTCCGGTCCGTGGAGGCGGTGCTCTCCTGCACCGTTGCATCGGGTCTCAGCCTGAAATCCAAAGTGGTCACATCCCGGATGACCTTCTTTTCACCGGGCATCAAGGTAAAGCCGGTCCACTCTATCGTAAAAGGAATAACCTCCACCCGCTGATGAGATGCGTTAACAAACTCGAGGTCTCGATCATCTTCTTCTCCGACTTCGCATCCGCTCGCGAGGATCAGGCCCAGACCAAGAACCAGGGGGATAATCGTCTTTTTCATAAGAGCATCCTTCTTACGGTATTAATGCATATCTACTTGAACAGGTTGCCAAAGCGGCTTTGCGGTGTCAAGTATCAGATTGCTCCAATTTGGGCTCCCGCACAGATTCAATCGGATGTGTTTTGTTGTTCCAGAAGGCGGCAGATATCGTCGGTAACCTCGCGCGCAGACAGGCAGGCTGTGTTCACGCTGAGGGGAACGGCATCGTACAGGGGCTCACGCTCCTTCATCAGTTCAATGATTTTCTGCCTCTTGTCGCCCTCTTCCAGCAGCGGCCGGTGTGAGGATTTCAGCACGCGCCGGAGGATGGTTTCATGACTGGCTTTAAGGCAAATGACGTGGCCGGTTTTTGAAAAGTCCTCAAGGTTCATCGGATTGAGAACCACTCCTCCGCCCGCTGCGACCACCAGGTTTTCCTCTTGTGCCAGTTCCTGTACCAATGCACGCTCCAGGGCGCGAAAATGCGCCTCCCCTTCCTGCGCAAATATGTCGGCAATTTTCTTTCCAGCCCGCTCCTCAATTTTATGATCCATGTCCACAAAGGTTTTATTGAGGCGTTCAGCAAGCATCCTTCCGACAGTGGTTTTCCCGGTTCCCATGAAACCCACCAGCATGATGTTGGTTTTTGTCATGGCATTGGGGCTCCGCCGGAAAGCAGGGCGGAATACCAGTGCCACACCTGCGGCCCCCAGAGAATCCAGATCATGGCCGCAAGGGCGATGTAGGGGCCATAGGGAATGCGGCTCTGCCATTCGTGTTTTTTGGCGACGATGAATCCCATCCCGACAAAGGCTCCGATGAACGAAGAGACCATGACGATAAACAGCACGGCTTGCCACCCCAGAAAGGCTCCCAGCCCGGCCAGAAGTTTCACGTCGCCGAGGCCCATGGCATCCTTCTTGAATGCCATCTTGCCGAGCACGCCCACGCCGTAAAGAAGACCTCCGCCGAGTGCCGCGCCGATGGCTGAAGCAATAAGAGCATCGAGCCATGCGGATTTCCCGTGCAGCGACGGGATCAGGGGGCTCAGGAGCAGCCCCGCCGCGAGCCCTCCGAGTGAAACGCGGTCGGGTATAATCATATGTTCAAGATCAACAAACGTCCCGAGTACAAGTCCCCCCATCATGAGCCAGTAAACGGGAGTCTTCGGGCTCAGGCCGTATTGAATCCATACCAGGAGAAAAAGGATCGCAACCAGGGCTTCAACGAGAATATACCGGGGAGAAATCCGCCCCCCGCAGTGGCGGCATTTGGCGCGGAGAACAATCCAGCTGAGCAGGGGGATGTTGTCGTACCAGGCAATCAGCTGTCCGCAGCCGGGGCAGTGGGAGCGGGGCCTGACAGTGGATTCTTCGCGAGGAATGCGGTAGATGCAGACATTGAGGTAGCTGCCGATGCATGCGCCGAAGAAAAGAACAAACAAGGTGATGAAATGCATGGCGGCCGGAGTGGCTTCAATCGTCTGGGCATCAAGCATGATAAACGGCCTCCTCCAGCGCCTTGCGCATGACATCCACGGGCGGTTTTATTCCTGTCCAGATTTCAAACGCGGCCGCACCCTGGTGAAGAAGCATGCCAAGTCCGCTGGCGGTTTGCGCGCCGGCCCTGCGGGCGGCGGCCAGCAGGGGTGTTTCCGGATACATGTAAATCAGGTCATATACAAACTGGCCTTCTCGGAATGCTTCCGGCAACAGCGGCACAGCATCTCCGGGCTTCATGCCTGCAGGGGTGGCCTGGATGATCAAATCGCATTCTCTGGCCCCGGCCTCCGGGCTTTCGCTGATCACAGACACGGGGAACCCCTTTTGATCCTTCTGGATATCCTCCGCCACGCGTCGGGCTCGGCCGCCATCGGTGTCAAAAAGCCTGATGGAGTCCGCCCCGTTTCGTGCGCACATCAGGGCCGCTGCGCGACCGGCTCCGCCCGTGCCGGCAACAAATACAGTCAGACCCTCCGGAGCGGAGCCAAACGCCTCCTTTAAGGCGCGCAGGAGTCCCTCGCCATCGGTGTTGTAGCCCATAACTTCATCGCCTCGGAAGGCGACCGTGTTGACTGCCCCGACGCGCTTTGCCGAAGCATCCAGAGTTTTGAGCCCGCGGAAGGCGATTTCCTTGAGAGGAACGGTCAGGTTGGCGCCGCCAAACCCCATGGCCTGCATGGCGGGCAGCACCTGCATCAGGCGGTCCGGCGCCACATCCAGCGCCAGATAGACAGCATCCATCCGCAGAGCCCGGAACGCCGCCATCTGCATCACGGGCGACAGGGTGTGACCGACGGGATGCCCCAGCACCGCATAAGGCTTGGTTTTTCCGCTAATTTTCATTCACTTCTTTTTTCGGGCATTCCGCTTCTTTGATGGTTTTTTCCCGCCGGCATTTTCCTGAACGATGAAGCTGTTGACGCAGTTGAGGTATGCCTTGGCGCTGGCCTCCACAATGTCGGTACTGGAAGCTTTTCCGTTCAAGATTCTGCTCCCGAAATCCACGCGGACGCTGACCTCTCCAACCGCGTCTTTTCCCCGCGTTACGGCCTGCAGCGAATAATCCAGCAGTTGTCCTTTCACCTCGGCAATGCGATCTATGGTTTTCAGCGCCGCATCAACAGGACCGTCTCCGCAGGCTGCGTCCTGTATGATCTCTCCCTTCTTTTTCAGGCGGACCGTGGCGGTCGGGATCGTATCGGTGCCGGATGCCACATGCAGATACTCCAGCGTGTAGTACTGCGGAATTTCAGACAGTTCATCCTGGATAATCGAAACCAGATCGTCGTCATACACGGTCTTCTTCTTGTCGGCCAGGCGGATAAATGCCCCGTATGCTCTTTCCATCTCATCTGCACTCAGGTGGAACCCCATCTTCTCCAGGTGATCGCGGAAGGCATGTCGGCCGGAGTGCTTGCCCAGCACCAGGTCTGTTCCGGAAATGCCAACATCCTGCGGCCGCATGATTTCGTAGGTGGTGCGTTCCTTCAAAATTCCGTCCTGATGGATTCCTGATTCATGCGCAAAGGCATTGGCGCCAACGATGGCCTTGTTGCGCTGAACCACCATGCCGGTCAACTGGCTGACCAGCCGGCTGGCGTGATACAGTTCACATGTGTTGATGCCCGTCCAGACCTTCATCCGGTCGGCGCGTGTTCGGATGGCCATGACCACTTCTTCCAGTGAACAGTTCCCGGCGCGTTCCCCCAGGCCGTTTATGGTGCACTCAATGCCGCGTGCGCCGTTCTGCACGGCAGCCAGGGAGTTGGCAACCGCCAGGCCCAGGTCATTGTGACAGTGGACATGCACGGTCACTTTGTTCAATGCCGGCACATGATCGTACAAACCGGCGATTACCTGACCAAACTCGCTCGGAATCGAATACCCCACCGTGTCCGGAATATTGATCGTGGTGGCTCCGGCATCAATCACGGCTCTCACCACCTCGGCCAGAAACTCAGGTTCTGTCCGGGATGCATCTTCGGGGCTGAACTGGACATTCGGGGTGAATTTTCTGGCATGCTGCACGCCCGTGACGGCCAGTTTGATGATTTCCTTTTCGGCCTTTTTCAGCTTGAACTTCCGGTGAATCGCGGAAGTGGCCAGAAAGACATGTATTCTTCCCCGCTTTCCGGCGGGGGCCACCGCCTCCGCGCAGCATTCAATGTCCTTGCTCAGGCATCGCGCCAGTCCGCATATTTCGGGGCCCCTGATTTTTTCAGCCAGCGCCCTGACGGCCTCAAAATCACCGGGCGAGGCAATGGGAAATCCAGCTTCGATGACATCTACATTCATTCTGGCCAGCACCTTGCCGACTTCCATTTTCTCGCGCAAACCCATGCTGGCCCCGGGGCACTGTTCCCCGTCCCTCAGTGTGGTGTCAAATATGATAACCCTGTTCTTGTCGTCTTTTTTCATAATCCGCTTCCAGTCCTTCAAGGCGATACAGCCGCCCAACAATCTATAAAAATCACGTGTTTAATGCACCAATAATTTGAGACGGCTTGCGGGCTTAGGGACGGGCTAGATAGAAATACCCCGTCCCGAGGCGTCGCAAGCCTCGAGAAGGGCGAGCAGCAGCGCCAGCAGCAGTCTGGCTCCCTGATCCTGATTCGACATGGCGAACTTGTATTTCATGGACAGAAAAGGTATCGGAAACACCCCGGTTTGTCAATTGACTGCGAGAAAATTCTCATTCAGCTTTCCTTTGAACTTGTCTTCTTCGGCCGATTATGAGAATCTGTCGGCTCCAAACGCATGGAAAGGAGAAGATATGAAGAAGTTGGCAGTCCTTTTAACTGTTGTTGCTGCAGGTGTGCTTCTGGCCGGCTGCGCCACAAATCCCTCAAAGACTATTAACGGAATCGAGCTGGGCATGACTCCCAAAAAGGTTCTGGATAAGATGGGTGAGCCCACGGTGAAGCGCGCCGCAAAGGTTTATGAGAACGGCCAGTGGACGCAGGTTTGGGAATATACCTCTCCTTTGCTCTCCATGAATCCAAAGACCTTCTGGCTTTATTTTGAAAATGACAAACTGGTGCAGTGGGGTCAGCCGGGTGATTTTTCCGGCAAGAGCGGAGCGAACGTGCCGGTCACTGAATATTCCGATCAGAAGATGATCAAATAGCCGACGTGAGCCCCCCCGGCCCTATGCCGCGCATGCGCAAACTTTGCGGAGGACTTTATATTGCATAACACCCGTCTGAAAAAAAGGCTGTCATTCTCCCGCCGCATATGGGGGGGCGGGTTTGGGTGGCTGGCTGTTGCGTTGCTGTTTCCGGCGTCTTCGTTTGCCCAGGCTCTCCGTCTGGGGCCCCTGGATATTGATGCCAAGGCAAGGACCGAGGCTGTTTACACCACAAACGTTGAGCAGGAGCGGGAGTCCGAAGCGACAGCCGACCGGGAAGATGTCTATTTTGTTGTTGGGCTTGATCTCATTGGAACGGCACTGGTTCAGCCCCGCACGGAACTGAAGCTCGAAACCGGCATCGCCATCGAGAAGCATCTCAATCGCGACGATCTGGACAATTCGGAAAACCCGTTCGGTTCGTTTCGGGCGGCGTCAAAAACCGAAATAGGCCGGGCAACGGTGATTAATGCGGAAGCCCACTATGAAAAGACGGCCGAATCAGAGGACGATTCCTATGATCTCCCCAGCCGCACGAGAGCCACTCCGGATGGCGGCACAGAGACGGTTTCCATCAACCGCAAGAAGCGCAAGGTGCATGATGCCTTTGGCTATTCGGCTGACGGGGCGTGGAACTGGAAGAGACTGTCTCTCAATGGCGGTTATCAGGTTGAATCCGAGCGCTATGAAGAAGAGGAGGACCAGGTGGATGATCAGGACGAGTCCACTCTGACCTTTGGCGCGATTCTGGAGCTGACCAGCATCTTGTCGCTCACCTATGATTACGAAAACACGAAAACCGAAACGCCCAACGTGGAAGATGACTGGGAGGGCTGGGAAGAAACGCAGACCGTGGGTCTGGACCTCACGGTCTATGAATCGGATCTGGCCACGTTTACCTATACCCTGGCTCTTGAAAAGGAAGACCAGCAGGATGAGGAGGGAGACTGGGAGCCTCTTCATGGCTTCAGCCTGAACGGGGACATCCTGGACAGGCCCCGTTTCAATTTGAGTTATTCCATGAGCTATGACTATGAAGAGGATCCCGAGGAGGATGATATCGGTTTTACCTATGATGTCCGGGCGTCTCACCAGATAACGGAAAGCATAAAACATTCGCTTTCTCTGACACGGGAGCCCTACGACACGCTGGGCTCAACCGAGGACACGGACAATACGACGTACGCGTATGACCTGATCTTCAGTGATCTTTTTATTAAGAATCTGGAACTGGGTATCAGCGCATCCTATGAAATAGACGAGCCCATGGGGCCGGATGCCGGCGACACGGAGACGGAAAGAACCACCATCTATGGGTTGAGGCTTGCGCATTCCCGTCAAGTCACAGAAAGAATAGAGCAGCGGCTGGCGTACACTTATGATCTTGAGGACTCCAATCTTGAAGAGGAGCTTCTTGAAGAACATCGAATTGTGCTGACTTACGAGTACACGTTCTGACCCCGCTGGAATTATACGGGAACGGGCGCTTGTCGCGCCGTTTAGTCCGTATTTTTTCAAAATGTTCTGGATATATTTCCGAGGTTCGGCTGTATACTGCTGAGGTGAGCTGTAAAGATTATGGAGTGGACGAATATGAAAACGGCGGGTACGGGGCGGAACGGGTTGCGGATTCATCAGATTCTTGCCGCGCTGGCGGTGACGGCGGTCCTGCTTGCCCCTTGCGGACATGCCCAGACTTCGGCGCAGGCGGAAGCCGGAGATTACGTTTCCCACCGCATTCTTCCCGGCGACCGGCTCAGCATTTCGGTCGATGAACAGCCCGACCTGAATGCGGAATACGCCGTGGCCGGAGACGGCACCATCGATTTCCCAATGATTGGAAGAATCCACGTGGCGGAACTGACAACGGAGCGAGCCTCCGACCTGATAGAAAACGAGCTTGAAGCAAAATATTTCAAGGATGCCACGATTCGCGTGAACGTGTCTGAATTCGTTGAGGGGGCCATTTTGATGCAGGGCGCCCTGAATCAGCCGGGCAGCATTCCTTTCCGGGGTGACCGCAACATCACGCTGCTGGAGGCGATTGCCATGTGCGAAGGACTTTCGGACCAGGCTGCGGGTACCGAAGTGCGAATACTCCGGTGGAAGCCCGGCGGCGGCATGGAGCGGCAGGTGATAACGGTGGATGTGCAGGCCATGACGCAGAACATGGATTTCAGCAATGACCAGTTTCTCCGGCCGCGTGACATTGTGATGGTGCCCACGCTGGACGCCACACAGGCGAGGGAGGAATTTCTTGCGCTGGGTCAGCTGGGTTCGCCCGGCTTTTATCCCTATTCTGAGAATATGGATGTGATTAGAGCTATAACCCGTGCTGGAGGTCTGACGATGCACGCACAGTTAAGCGCCGCGCGCCTCCTGCGCAGGAAGGCTGACGGATCTTATGAGGCGATTACCCTGGATCTCTCCCGCCTGTTCGGTGCCGGCGACATGGCCATGAATTATCCCATTCTCCCCGGAGATATTATCTTTGTGCCCACCCAGGGCCAGGCCAGCGGCGGAATGGTGTATATTCTGGGTGCGGTGATGAATCAGGGCGCAGTGGAGCTGCCGCTGGAGCAGCAGGTGACGCTCGCCAAAACCATACTGAAAGCCGGCGGCTTTGCAAAATTTGCAAATGAAAACAAAGTGAAGGTGCTTCGGACAGCCCCGGACGGATCTAAACAAACGCTGATTGTGGATGTGGGCGAAATTTTAAAGACGGGCCTTTTTGAGGAGGACATTCCCCTCAAGGCGGAAGACGTGATTATTGTGCCGGAGAAAATACTGGGATTCTGATTATGAAAGGTATCATCGAGCCTCCTAGCCCTCCCCATGCCGCCGGACAGGTCCCCGGGCAGAGTCCCGCTCCCGCCGGCAAGCCGTTCGATATTGTGATGCTCAAGCAGTATCTGCATATTGTCATCAAGCGCATATGGCTGATTGCGCTCTGTTTTGTGGTGGCAGAGGCCGTTATGGTGGTGATGCTGATGCGTCAGGAGGACACCTACTCTTCCACGGCAACTTTGATGTTCAGCGAGGGCCTCCCGATTCCGGCGCAGCTGCAGACGCGGGAAACCCGCACCATGGGTGATTATATCGCCACGCAGCAGCGCATCATCGAAACCAAGGTTATTCAGAAGCGGGCCATGGACAGAACTGGGTATTCTCCGGCGGATGCCCGAAGACTGCTGATTCGTGCGTCGGTGGCTCCTGTCGGCAAAACCTCCATTCTGGCCATCACGGTGAAATCGCGGGACCCGGTTTTCTCGGCCGCCTATGCGAACGCTCTTGCGGAAGAGTATATTGATTCCAAGGCGGAGGAGCGTATAGGAACTTCCGAATCCACGGTGATCGGGCTGACCCGGCAGGCGGATCGCCTGCGCGAGGAATTGCGCCGCGCGGACGAGAAGGTGCTGGCGTTCAAGAAAGACAATCGTGTGATCGCCATCCGCGAGCGCGGAAACATCGCGGCCGAGTATCTCGCCAAGCTGTCATCCCGGGCGGCCGCATACCGGACGGAGCGCATGCTGCTGGAGGCCGAGCAGCCGCTGATCAGCGATGCCTCTGATGAAATTGTTCTGGCTGCACTTTCAAGCCCCCAGCCTTCCATGGCAATGAGCGGGACGCCGGCCATTGCCGATTTGGCTGCCGGCACCAATATTGCGGTTGCTGTGCCGCACGGGCCGGCGGGACTGCTCGAGCGGGGCGTGGTCAGTCAGCCGGGCTGGCAGGGGCTGCGCCGCGAAAAAGCGCGCATGGAGTCGGAACTGGCTGAATTGAGAACCAAGTTTCGCGATGCTCATCCCGTGATCCAGCAGTATCTGGCGCGCCTCAAGGAGGTTGACCGTCAGATTGATGTGGAGCTCAAATTCGCACTGTCTCAGTATTATGCCAATCTTGAGGCGCTGGCCATCAAGGAGGAGGCCGTTCGCCGAGTGGAGAAGGAATGGGAGGAAGAGGCGCTGCGGGTTGCCCGAAAGAGTCATGAATATGAAAATCTGCAGCGCAACGTGGAACGGCTTCAGAGTCTGTATGACCTCATTTTCAACCGCCTGAAAGAGCTGGATATATCCATCGGAATCGAACCCGAATCCGTTCGGATCATGGAGCGCGCCCAGGCGGCATCCTCGCCGGATCAGCCCCGCCGCCTGAAAAACATATTCATGGCGGCCCTGATCGGACTGGGCGCAGGCCTTGCGCTGGTGTTCGGCATCGAATATATCGATGACTCCCTCCGCTATCCCGAGGAAATCACCCGTGATTTGCATCTTCCCTTCTTCGGGGTTGTGCCATCCGCCGCATGGGATGCGGAAGACATGCGTTCGCATCTCCTGAGCAATATTGACCAGAAGAGCGGGCTTGCGGAATCCTACCGCAACATCCGCTCCTCCATTGTTTCTCCTGCGGCCCCCGCGCGGGTCATGAAAACGCTGGCCATTACCTCCGCCGTTCCGCGCGAAGGGAAAACCACCAGTGCGGTGAACGTTGCGCTGAGTCTGGCCATGGCGGGTGAGAAGATACTCCTGATTGACGGGGACATGCGGCGCGGCGAGCTTCACAAGTATTTCGGACTCGAGGCCGGCAAGGGCCTTTCGGATGTTCTTCAGGGCCAGGCCAAGGCGGAGGCGGTTATTCAAAGGACCTCCTATTCCAATCTGGATCTGCTGGCAACCGGCGACTTCCCCGAGCATCCGGCGGAACTGGTGCTTCATCCAGAATTCAGGAAACTGCTGGAATACGGTCAGCGGACATATGACCGTGTCATTATAGACTGCCCGCCCGTCATGGCGGTGTCTGAAGCCGGCATCCTGACTTCGCAGGTGGAGGGTGTGATCTTTGTGGTATGGGCGGGTAAAACATCAAGAAAACTCACTCAGCTGGCGGTTCAGGTGCTCAAGCAGCGTGGCGCAAACATCGTCGGCTGCATCTTGAACAATCTGGAATTCGGCCGGGTGGGTTATTATTACTATTCGACATACTACGGATATTATGATTACGAATATCTTTACGAGCATCAGCATGAGGATAAAAGCTGAGCAGACGGGCCCGCTCGTTTGAGTAAAGGATACAAAGAGGAATGTATTTTGGACGGACATCCCGGTTTTCAGTGCGGCGGATGGCGCTTTTTGTATCCGATGTGCTGACCATTGTCCTGGCCGTGTTCCTGTCTGCGATTATGCGCCTGGGATGGAAGATCGGCCTGGAATATCTCGGGGACAATCTGCTTCCGCTGACTTCTGTGTCTTTTGTCTTTCTTCTCATATTCTATGCCGGCGGCATGTATGAGCGGGAGGTGATCACCCAGAAGCTGGGTGCCTCTTTTTTCCTGCCGGTGGTCGTCACGGCGCTGGGGCTTGTGGTCACAATTCTGGCGTTCTATGCCGATTTCGAGCTGCATATCGGCCGTGGCGTCCTGCTCCTGGCCTCGCTGTTTATCGCGGTCGGCTCATGGGTTGCCCGCCGTCTTCTGCGCATGGCGCTTGGCTACGGGTTGTTTTCGAAAAAGACCCTGATTCTTGGCGGCGGCCGCGAGGCGGAAGAAGTCCTGGCCCTGCTCGCCGCGGAGCCCAATTCCGGCTATTCGCTGTACGGGATCGTTTCGGTTGAGCCCGGCGACGCGGAGGCTTTCGTGCGCGGCGTTCCCGTGCTGGGAGACATCGCCAGCTTGCGGGAATACGTCGCGGCCTATGATGTCGAAACGCTGGTGGTGGCCACACCCCCCGACAAGGCTCACACTCTGCTTCATGTCCTGCGGCCGCTGCGTTATGCGGGCCTGCAGATACTGGATTATGTTTCTCTTTATGAGGAACTCGGAGCGGAAATTCCCATCGATCACATTGATGACGAATGGCTCATGCATGCCGCCATGAACAGTTCGCGCATTCATATCCGGCAGATCAAGCGGGTGATGGATCTGTCTGCATCGGTGATCGGGCTGATTGTTCTTGTTCCCGTGGGTGTGATCGCGGCGATACTCATCAAGCTGACGTCTCCGGGACCGGTATTTTTCCGGCAGAAGCGCGTGGGCAGGGAGGGCCGTGTTTATACTCTTCTTAAATTAAGAACCATGCGTCAGGATGCCGAGGCAAAGACGGGTGCGGTCTGGGCCACGGCCGGGGATCGCCGGATAACGCCGGTGGGCCGGTTTCTGCGAAAATGGCGCATTGATGAAATTCCCCAGTTGATCAATGTGCTGCGCGGAGAAATGAGCCTTGTGGGCCCGCGCCCCGAGCGGCCGGAATTTGTTGCGCTGCTGAAGCAAAGCATTCCCTTTTATCAGGAACGCCTGATGGTGGCGCCCGGCATCACCGGCTGGGCCCAGGTGAAGTTCCCCTATGCCACCAGCATTGAGGCCACAAAGCGCAAGCTCCAGTTCGACCTCTATTATATCAAGCACATGAGCCTGTATCTGGATGTGCTGATTCTGCTGCGGACCTTCCGCACAATCATTGTTGGGCTCCGATATGCCGAGGAGCCGGAGAACGGATCCGTTCCGCAGACAGCGGCATCTCCGGCTGGCCCGGCATCCGGGGAGACGGCCAATGCCTGATTCGGATGCTCCCGCCCCGGAAAGAAAATGGGTCTGTGACCTTGTCCTGCCCGAAAAACCGCTCCGCTGGGCCGTCCTGCACACCCGTCCGCGCTGCGAAAAAAAACTTTGCCGTTACTGCGAGGAGCAGCACATCCCCGTTCATCTGCCGCAGATCAGGAAGCTTCATCGCTACGGCGCGCGCGTGCGCGAGTTCGAAAATCCTCTTTTCCCCGGCTATGTGTTCTGCATCCTGCGGCCCGAGCAGGATGCCGGGCTGAAGCAGTCGCAGTATGTGGCCAATCTGCTTCAGGTCTTTGAGCAGGAGCGGCTGGTTCGCGAACTGAAACAGATCGAGACGGCGCTCAAGGCCGAGAAGGTGGTGGAGGTGCTTCCCTATCTGAAGAAGGGCAGTCTTGTCCGCATCAAATCGGGCCAGTTCAAGGATTTTGAGGGAGTTGTTGAACACATGCATGGCAAAACGCGGCTGGTCATCAATATCACGATGATTAATTATTCAATGGCCATCGAGGTGGATGCCGCATTTCTGGCGCCCGCGTGAAGTTTATCAGCTCACCGTGCCGATCCGGATGCGAATGTCTTCCCGCTTCTCCAGCCGGTCCTTGCGGCCGTCCCGGATCCAGAGGATGCGGTCCGATGTGGCCAGCATTTTGTGGTCATGCGTGGCGGAAATCACCGTAACCCCCAGTTCCCGGCTGAGCTGACTGAGCAGCCTGATGATTTCCTCTCCGGTGTGCAGATCAAGATTTCCCGTGGGCTCGTCCGCCAGAATGATCGCGGGCTTGTTGGCCAGCGCGCGCGCGATGGCCACTCGCTGCTGCTGCCCGCCCGACAGCTCCTCCGGTCTGTGTGTGATGCGGTGACCCAGGCCCACCTCCTCCAGCACTTCCGCCGCGCGGGCATGGGCCCGGGCCTCCTCCCATCCGTTGAAGACCAGCGGCATGGCCACATTTTCGAGGGCATTGTAGGCGGGGAGCAGGTTGAACGTCTGGAAGATGTAGCCGATATGCTTCCCGCGGAAGTAGGCCAGTTCGCGGCTGCTCAGGTCTGTCAGGCTGATATCCGCCACACGAATGGTGCCGGAGGTTGGCTGATCAAGGGCCCCGATCATGTTGAACAGCGTGCTCTTCCCGGAACCGGAGGGCCCCATAATAGAAAGATACTCTCCGCGGTATACATCGAGATCCACATCCTTTAACGCATGGACCTTGACCTTCCCGAGATCGAAGATCTTGTTCACACCGCGAATTTCTATCAGAACCTCAGCCATCTTTTATCCTAAAACGGCAGCGGAATCGCCGCCTTGCTCAAAAATGTTATTCCCACCCCGACCGTCGTGATCAGCCCCATGCCGCATGCGAAACCGGCGCTGACCACCGGAATGTACTGTCGCCAGATCAGGCCCAGCCGCTTCTGGAAGTAATAGCGTCCGATCAGAGCGCCGATGAACTGGGGGATCACCGAGTGGGGCATGGTTTGCCCCAGTCCGCGAATCACTCCATAGGTCATCATCACCGGCGCGCCCAGCAGACTCATGCCCCCGAACAGAATCAGGCCGAAAAATGCGCCGATCGCCAGATACAGCCCCTTGAATGCCTCCTCAAAAATCGAATATTCGCCCAGCGTGGAGGAAAACATGATGCACTGGTTTTCCGCCTCGAGCTCCCACATCATTTCGGCAAACGGATAGACGGCCGAAGGAACTTCATTCAGCCCCCAGATGAAATTCATGAAGAAGATGGAGCTGACGAGAATAATCGGAAACAGCACAATCTGTGTCTTCCAGATGCTGGGGAAGCGGGTGCCGGTCAGTTCGCACTGCTTGTAGAAAACGGTCATCTGGCCGTAGTTGGCCATGGGAATGGGGAGGAACCAGCAGGCTGCCCCGTGATAGCCGCTCAGAATCAGTGCCGCCTCCCGGATATATGGAACCTCCACCACCTGTCCAACCATGCCCTCAAGTCGCGCGGTCACATAGCTTATGATCGGCGTGTACACAAATCCCAGCAGCAGCAGTACGATCATGATGCCCCTGTGCCAGTCAATCAGCCAGCCGGACACCAGGATATAGGTGACGGTGATGAAGAAATACACAAGGATCACAAGCCAGACCCGGATGTCGCCCCGGCCTTCGGGGACGGAAGACCGCGGGCCCTCCTGCGTCTCTGCCTGCACCTTCCGGTTCCGGAAGCTGCGGAAAACCTGCCAGAAGCCCGCGATCGCGATCGCCATCGCAATGCCGATCTGGAAGCTGAAATGAAAATCAATATTGTTCTTGTACAGCGTGTTGATTGTGCTGTCTCCCGGCGTCCAGTTGTGAATGATGCCGAAATGATAGAGCATCGGATTGAGAATAAAGGTGACAATCAGCCCGATGAATGAACCCACCATGGCAAAAAACGGCAGCACCATGCCGAAGATGATGTTGCCGAAATCCCACGACATGCCCGTGGCCACGGCCGGAAGATATCGTCCGGTCTTGGCCGTGAAGTCGGAGAACGGAATCTGAAATATCTGGATCGGCTCTCCGGTCAGCGCGCCCGTCAGCGTGGGCAGCAGCAGGTAAACCGTCCCGAAAAGAAGTCCCAGCGCTCCGCCGATGGAAAACACGCGCCAGCGCCATTGAGACGCGCGGGATTCAAGGTTCTTCTCGTCTGCATCCTCGGCCAGCGCGATGATGCCCTGCGCGCCAATGGGCGCCATGGGAAAGGGCAGGCGCTCCACGTCGCTGGCGAGCCGGAAAAGCCCGTACCCGAGCACCATGTTTGCCAGCTGGCCGAAAAAAGTGCCGAATATGATCAGGCCGATCACCGGGAGCCAGTCGGCGTGAATGAATGTTCTCGCCACATAGGACTCCGAGTCCGCGGGCGGGGCATACCAGATGGGAAGCTGGTCTGCGATGCCCGCCGCGATGGCCGCATCGCTCCGGGCGAAGAACTGGTTCCAGATGAGGCCGGAGAAGGGCATCCCCATGGCCGCGCCCGCCATGAAGAAGAGCACGAATATCTCCGCCTTCTTCATGGTCTTGTGCGCGCGTTTGGCCACCTCGATGAAAAGAATCACAGTCACCCACTGCGAGGCCGCGCCAATGTTGCCCACGCCGGCCAGCAGGCCCATATAGATGGCCCCCGGAACCATCAGCAGCGCGATAAAGATCGCGCCGATCAGGGCGGTCCAGTTGAAGCCCTCCTCGAACGATGAGGGGACTTCCATCACCGACCGGAATTCCTCCAGTTCTTTGTCTCTTCTATGCGCCATGCTTTTTCATCTCTGAAAGGGTTCGGTGTCTGTAAATTTCCATGGTCTCCTGCGGAAGCGAGCGCCACAGCAGGAACTGCGTCCGCAGATCATCCAGCAGCACCTTGTTCAGGCGCTCCCAGTCCTTCGGCTGGCCGGACAGCCGCGTCAGGCGGATGTTGATTTCGTCAATGCCCTCAATCTCGCTGGGTTTGCTGCGCAGTTCGAGGGTTTCCGTCACGCCGAGATCAAAGGGGGCCAGGGCCAGCCGGGCGAATATTCCGAGCCCTCCGTCTTCCGCAACCGTCATGTGCGCATCCCTCGCCATGAAGGAGCCGAGGCCGGTGTCGCTGAAGGATTCAAAATGCTCGCGCAGAAAACTGACGACGCCGGTCAGGTCATAGCCTGACACCGTGAAGGGGAAAACGAGATCAAAGGTGTCGCCCTTCGGGGGCGGAAGCTTCCACGACCGCAGCAGGCCCGGATTGGCGCTTCGCGAGGCCTTGATGGCCGGATAGATGGCGGAGACCAGCACCGTCGCCATGACGATCAGGATGGTGACAATGGCATTGGTGGAGGAATAGTTCATCTCCGGCACGCGCACCAGCCCGTACGTGGCGGCAAGGCCCAGCAGCTTCATGGATCCCTGCGCGATCAGATAACCTCCCAGTCCCCCGATCACAGAGTAGACCATCGCTTCGGCAAAGAACAGGCTGGCCACATGCGGCGGGGCAAGACCCAGCGCGCTGAAGGTGAAAATTTCCTTCTCCCGGTCGGCCACGGATCCGAGCATTGTCCCGAAGATCACCAGGCCGCCCAGCAGCACCGGGAAGAACAGGTCGCCGACTCCGCTGGCGGCCATCACGGTACCCAGAATATGCCGGTACACGCCGTCGGTTCGTGTGGCCAGAACAGGGGTCTTGTCCTGCATGCGGGCGGCCTCCTCGGCGATGTCCGAGGCCTGTCCGGCATCCTCCGTGTAAATCGCGATCAGGTGCGGCTTGCCGCCCGCGCGCCGGGTGTTTTCGGCCGAGGTGATGATAATGGAGTCCACCGGGAGACTGGTCCAGGTATCCTGCTCCTGGGTCATGTCGTCCGACTGAACGGTCTGGTCCTTCTGTGCCGCCTTCATCTGCGCGAAATCCACGGGAAGGATACTGCTGCCGTCCATGTCGCGCGCCGTTGAGAGAGCGGATGCGCTGATCAGCGGTCCGACCTTCAGGCGCAGGCCCTTCAGGAGAACCTCGTCGCCCGGTTTCACATTCAGCAGTTCGGCCACGGCTTCGGTCATGAAGGCATGGCTGTCCAGATCATCCCCGTCTGTGATCTGCAGCAGCGCCTTCAGGTCGTCGCGGCGGCGGATCTCCTGCGGCGACAGGCCGAGCATGCCCTTGAGGGTGACCGGATTTGATCCGTCGGCGAGGGCCACCACGAAATCCGGATCGCGTGCAAATTCCGGGCATATCCAGAACCGCGTGCAGACCTCCGCGTCTTTCTCCCACCGGCTCCGGATGACATCCACAAACTCGAGATTGTAGGACCCCCAGGTCGGATTGCGCAGAACCGCTCCGGTATAGGCCGGGGATGGCGCGGAAAAGAGCTTCATGATGCCCTTGCGCGTGTCGAACGATGCGAAACAGAGGATGGTGAAGGTCAGAAGAATAATGGTGATGGCCGTGAGCGCGGTGCGGAGCGGCCGCCGGCGCATGGTGGAAATGCCCATGGCCATGGCGGCCATGACCGTGTTGAATCGGGATATGTCCGCGGCGTGAATGCTGGCGGTCATTCCCTGCAGGGCCTTCAGCTCCGCCTCGAATTTGCGCATGATGATGAAAATCACCAGAACGGAGAGAAGCACGACGGCGAATCCGAGGAAAATGATAACCGGCGTTTTGGCGATGGCAAAGGCGGGGTGCGAGAGATAGAGAATGATGAAGGTCAGCGTGAAGAATCCCGTGAACCAGCCAACCTGCTTGTAGATCATGTTTGAACCGATCAGAAGCCGCTCCAGTGCGAAGGCAAACGGCACGCACAGGGCCAGAAGCACCAGCACCGCCTTGACCAGATCGTCCATTGACGTGCGGATCATTTCATAAACCGGGGTTGCGCTCATGAAGGCGGATGCCGCCAGCGCCTCCTTCAGCACCGGAGAGTCCGAGCGTGCCGCTTCGTCCAGGCTGTCGCGGATGCGGCCGTGCAGTTCTTCCAGCGAACTGTTCAGGATGTCCCGGCTTCGCAGAATGGCCAGGCGCCCCTCGTTCAGGCGCCAGAGATCCCATGCCGACTGTTCACTGTTTTTCAGCGACAGCCAGTCGGTGCGGCCGGCCGGATAACCCGCGCCGTACATTTCCGCGCCGCCTTCAACCGGGCGATCGTTGATCAGCGCCACAATGGAATTGAGGCCGAAGGCCTTTATGCCTTTCAGCTTTTCCTCCGCAAACCAGTAAACGACTCCGTCCGCGGTCTCGGCATATGCTTTGTCTGAATCGTCCCCGGAGATCGCGGCATTCGCCCGCGCATTCATGACAGACGCGTTCTGCGGCCAGAATGACGGGGGGAGCATCAGCAGCCCGCTGTTCACGTTCAGCATGTTCAGGCGTGTCAGCACGGACCGGTAGGATTTGTTTTCGGACGTCATGACCACCCGCCCGCTCCCGTCAAAGCTCGCGGAAAAACCGAAGATGCTGTATTCGTCCTCCGGCAGCGAACCCGCGCTGTAGGCCCCGTTTTCGTCGGTCATGGTCACGATGAACGGGTCAAAGGCATAGGGCTTGTTGTGCGGCCAGAAGCAGTTGTTCCACGGATCAACCAGCGATATCTGCACCACCGCGCCGGGCACCGGCCGGTTGGGAATGGAGCTTCCGCGCTGGCGCCCCATGACCAGCGCGCCGGTCGCGCGCCCGTTTTCAAAGCCCGCTGTGATGTACTGCTTGTCCGCCGCAATGGCGCGCCGCAGCGAAAGGCCCTCCTGGTCTGCGACGGCTTCAACGGCTCCGAGCTGTGTTTCAAGACTGGCCACAGCCGCCAGCAGCAGCGCGATCTCTCGTGTGGTCTGGCGGATGATGTCCGTGTTCAGGAATTCCGCTGTATCGTCCGGCGTTCCCTCGCGCGGAAGCGTTTCGTGCATCGTGCCCAGGACGATGTTGTAGATGCCGTGCCGTCCGGCGATTTCCCCGCCGTGGATCAGCATCGGCGCGTTCCAGAGAAGCCGGGTCTGGGTCAGGCGTCCGTCCACCGAGGCCGGCTCAAAATGCGCGGCCCGGGTCTTGCCCTTTTCCAGCGACTCCCACGCCCGCAGGAAGCTGCCCTGTATCCGGCCATACAGTCCCGGATCATCCTGCGCGGAATGAATGTCCGCATCGCCGCCGATCACCACACCCCAGCGCTCGGTGGTGTCGCCCAGCATCAGGGAAATGTGAAGCGCGATCCATCGGTCGGCCAGCAGGTCGCGCACTTTCAGGGAGGAATCCAGCATGGCCTTCGCGGCCCGCAGTTCACTGGCGCGGGCCTCCACGCTGGCGTGAACCGTTTTCAAAACCTCCCTGAACAGGGGCTGGGAATTTTCTGACACGGAGCCGCGTCCGAGTTCGCGGCGCAGATCGTTCCACCGGTTCTGGGCGGAGGCCAGTTCGTCAATCCTGGCGGAGAAGTCGGCGGATTCATCCTCCTTCTCCTTCGCGCGGAGTTCCATCAGCTGTCCCCGGATCTCCTGCGCGTAATCGGTTGCCGCGCTCCGCAGGCGCTTCAGCAGTTCCTTGCCGCTGGGGGATATCCTGTCGGCCAGCGGGTCATCCTTTTTCATCTGTTCGCGCACCTGCCGGATGAAGGAAGATTCGGTTTTCCACGCCTTCATGCGCGCGTCGAGATCCGCCTGCTTGACCTTGTCCTCAAGCGCCTCGTAAAAAGCCCTTGCTCCGGCGTGGGAACGCGCCTGGCCGTCCGCAAACAAGAACACCGCGCCGCGCCGCGGCCTCTGATCCCGGAGCATTTCCGCAAGCTGCAGAAGCGCCGCGCAGTTGGCGGCCGGCCGCGCGCCCGGGGTGCGTTCGGGAATCTCCCCGAAGCTGTCCAGATTCGCGCTGATGATGATGACCTCTTCCTTGCCGAGGTCAAAAACAGGATCCGTGCCCTTTAAATATCCAATGACGTTTCGCCCCGTGGTCTTTTCCCAGACAATCTCGCTGTGAAGAGAAACCCGGGCGCCTTCTGTCAGATTGGACGCGGGCCCGTCATAATAGAATCTGGGCAGGTTGGCGTTGGCGCGCACGTGATGATGGTGTCGTGATTCGCAGGGCTCCTGACGGGTGAAGATAACCGCTTTTGCGCCCAGCCGGAACGCCTTGAGCCACTGATCGTCGGTGTTGTAGTCCATCACCGCGATCTTGCCCTGCGGGTCGGCCCGCTCGAAATCTCCGGCGTGTCCCGCGCCCAGCCAGACCAGTTCGCCGGTGATGCCCTCCGGGCTGCTGACCGGCGGGATAACCCCATCCGGGCGCGCCGGAACCAGTGGAATTTTCTGTCCGCCGTCAAATACCAGTTCGCACCGTTTGGTGACGGTCTGGGCGGCGGGAAATTCCTGAACGATGACCTCGTCCACGCCGATCTGCTCCAGGCGGGCTTTGACGTGATCCGCGGCGGCCCGGTATTCCATCGTGCCCGTAAGCCGGTGCGGTCCGCGGGTCAGCGCCTCGAGGTCGGCGGGGAACGAGCCGCTGTCGGCGACGGCCGCAAGAGCCAGCGCCGGCATCAGTCCCGCCATCATTTTCAGTTTCTTCAGCACGTTTTCCATTCTCCAGAAATCAGTCAATGCCGCCCAGTTCCACCTTCACCTCGTCGCGCCGCGCGATGCGCTCAATGGCGCCGTCGCGGATCCACAGCAGGCGGTCGCAGACATTCATCATGCGGTGATCGTGCGTCGCGCAGATGATGGTGACGCCGCGCTCCTTGTTCAGCCGCTGCAGGATCGCCAGGATTTCGTCGCCGGTGTGATGGTCAAGATTGGCGGTCGGTTCATCGCAAAGCAGCACGGTCGGATTGTTCGCCAGCGCGCGCGCGATGGCCACCCGCTGCTGCTGGCCGCCGGACATTTCAATGGGCCGGTGAAACCATCGCTCCTTGAGGCCGACCAGTTCCAGCAGGTCCATTCCGCGCTTGCGGGCCTCGTCGGTCTGCACCCCGCCGAAGGCCATCGGGGTGGTGACATTCTCCAGCGCGGTCATATAGGGAATCAGGTTGTAGCTCTGGAAGATGTAGCCGATCTTCCGGCAGCGCAGAAACGCCAGTTCCTCCGCGGTGAGCTGTGCCACATCCACCTCGTCAATGAACACCCGCCCGTGCGTCGGGCTGTCGAGCGCCCCGATCAGGTTGAAGAAGGTGGATTTCCCGGAGCCTGACGGGCCCATCACCGTGATGAACTCCGCATCAAAGATGGCGATGTCCACGCCGCGCAGCGCCTGGGTGATCTGCCCCTTGCGGTTGTAGAACTTCTTCATGCCGATGGTCCGGATGATGATTCGGCGCTCGCCGGCGGAAGTCTGGACTGTCTGTTCCTCTTTCATTCGATCCTCATGGCCTCCATGGGCGCGAGCCGCGCGGCGCGGAGCGACGGATACACCGCCGCGACCGCCGCCAGCAGAATGCCCGCCGTGATGGAGATCAGCGCGCCCAGCCCCAGCGATCCCCACGGGAAGGCATGGGCCAGGAGCGACTGGAAAACAAAAAACATTCTGACCACGCAAATGACCAGGCCGATCAGCGTGCCGGCAATGCCCCCGGCGAGCCCGAGGATGGACGATTCGATCAGGAACACGGTCATGATGAAGGTGTTGAGGGCCCCCAGGCATTTGAGCGTGGCGATTTCGCGGAACCGCTCCGTCACGGACATCAGCATGGCGTTGGCTATGCCCACCACGCAGACCAGCATGGAAACCAGCGCCAGCCACGTCATGCGCTGGCCGATGCCCATCAGCCCGCCGCCTGTGTCGGCGGTCCGCAGTTCGGCTTTGACCAGCAGCCGGGCCCGGGCGCGCCGCTCGGCGAGATGGCGCACCCGGCCGGCATCGAGTCCCGAAACCTCCAGGCCGGCGGCGGCCATTTGTTCCAGATACCACTCACTGCTGTCCGCGTCGCGCAGCATTTTCCAGATGATGTTGACCGTGATGTCGCCCGGGAGCAGGTCCTTGCGCGCGGCCACGGCCTGGCGGAGCTCCGTATGGTTGATCGTGTCCTCGATGAGCTGGCTGTCCATGATGTCGCGCGCCTGAGCGGCCAGCGTTTCGGCTTCCCGGTCGTCGAGTTCGAAGCCGGCGTCTCTGATGGCCTGCCCGAACTCGCCGTCGGCCCGCGTCAGCGCCTCAAGAATGGAGCGCTCGCCTCGGGCCTGTTCGATGCGGTTAATGGCGGCCTGTTCTTTTTCCCGGACCCCGCGGATCTGCTGTTTCAGTTCCGGCCATGATGCGAGGAACGAAACAAACTCCTCCCGGCCGACGGGAAAGCGGATGGCCTTCATGTTGGCCAGCGCCGCGAAAAAGGATTCCTGCTTTTCAGCATCCTGAAGCAGATCGAATATCTGCACGGATTCAGCGCTGCCGGACAGTATTCTGCGGCGGCCGTAATCGAGGCGGCTGAAGAAATCCAGACAGGTTTTCGCGACCGGCGCGCGGCCCGCCTGATCAAATATGATTTCCTCGGGTGTGCGCGGAACCGAAAGCCGCGCGATCCAGGTGTCGGTGCGGTGCAGTTCCTCGATCCGGGAGCGGGCCGCTTCGGCCACGGATTTCTTGATAAGGCTCTCGCCGAGGATGTTCATCAGGAAGGCCATGGCGATGGCAATCACCGCCACGGTGATCGTGGCGCGGAACAGGCGGTAGCGGACCCCCGAGAAAGCGATCCGCACAATCCGCCGGAAGCTCAGCACCGGCTGCTCCTGTACATCAATTCTGTTCATCATCAAAACATCATCCCGGCATGATCTGGTATGCCTTGGGGATCTGTCCGTCCGTTGCAATATAGTAAATCACGCTGACGATCATCGGAAGCACCCCGCCCAGCATTTCGCCAGCGATCAGTCCGAACATCAGCGGCTTGAGCTGCTGGTAGATGTTCGCCCCGCCGTATTTGGTCACGGCCGACTTGATCAGCCATCCGATCAGGAACGACTGGGCGAAGCAGTTGCCCGCATAGGTGGACCAGATCAGGAACATCACCGGATGCAGGGGCCAGCGCGCGAAGCGCAGGCGGAGGAATGAAAATACAAGAACCAGGACGATGGCCATGCCCATCGTGAACAGGCCCTGCCAGTGCGGAGTGATGTCGGCAATGCGGCTTAAGCCCGTGCGCAGGCCGGCGGTTTCAAGCTGCCCCTGAGCGTCGAGCCGCTGCATCGCGCCGATGACCTCGTTGAACGGAACCTTGGGCTGGTTGTTCTGCCACGCGGAAATGTCTATACCGAGGTCGTACTGGAAATAGAGCGTCACCGGAATGCCCACGGCCAGCCCGAGCATCAGGGCGGCGACAATGACCAGGGCGGTCCTGCCCATATTCACCCGGCAGTCGTCCGTGAGCTTGATGGCGTTGACGATGTAGGGCATCAGCGCCTCGCGTGTGTCGTAGAATAGCATCGTGCAGAACATGAACATGATCAGCATCATCTGCGGGCCGAGCGCCTTTGCGCCGAACACCGCCCAGATGATCGTGGCCGGGGTGCCGGTGACCACGATGAAGAAAAGCCCGGTTTCGGCGATCATGCGTCCCATCACCAGATAGACGGCAGCCAGCCCGAGCCCCAGCAGAAGCGCGAGCGGCCAGTCGAGCTTTGCGGTGATCGCGGAATAGACCACAAAGAAAAACATCGCGACAATGAAAACCCGCGCGCCCCAGACGGCCGAAGGTTCAATGTGGTCGGCGGTCTTGAAACCCGCGGCGCGCTTGAACACGTTGGAGAAATAGTGCCGCCCGGTGTAGATCAGCACCAGGAGCATGGCGAGATACGCGCCCATGATGAACATGGCGTCGCGCTGGATGCCGAAGGGCCACGCGCCCTGCCAGCCGGAAGTGCCGACCCCGTAGGTGGCCAGCGTGCCGGCAATGATGATCCACAGAAACGGGCCGATGCCCATCGAGAGCGACACGTCCTTGGGGAGAAAATAGGCGACCGCGATGACTGTGAAAAACAGTGTGCTGTAGCCGGAAAGAAAGTTTTCGCCGCCGCCTTTCTCGAATGTGGGGAAGAGCTCGGTCAGCGAGCTGAAATCCACGCCCAGCGGAATTTTGCCGAAGAGGTAGTCCGGAAACCAGACCACGAGATAGTTATAGGAATGGATCAGGAACGCGGTCAGCAGGCCGATCCAGAAAAGGCGGTTGGTGAAGATCGGGTTGGGAGAGCCGTCGTCGTTGGGAAGCAGCGATTTGGTGAACGTGACGATGGGATAGGGCAGGTGCTCATAATCCACCCACTGGCGGTGCACCACCAGGGAAAGGCCCGCCATGGCGATCCACAGGGAAAGAATGACCGGCACCCAGAAGAAAACGGGTTTGGCCCACGCCCTCCACGGAACCTCGCGGACAGCAATCGCCTGATTGCCTTCGCGCAGTCCGCGCGCGAAGCCGTTCAGCACAAGCTCCTCGCGGCCCTTCACATCCACCAGCATGCCGTCGGGAACCAGTTTCATGACTTCCTGCTTCTGCCAGCCGGGTTCGGTGTTCTCGAAGCGGTGCGGAAGCACGAGGGTCGGGCTGAAAATGCGCAGCAGGTTCGATCCGGGAATGGCGCAGACCGCCAGGGTCATCGCGAGGATCACCGCCAGCTCGGCGCGGCGCAGCGCCAGTCTTCTGCTGATCCTGCGGAGCAGGGGGAAAACAAACAGCAGGAAAATCACCAGCAGGCCGTATACGGAAATGGGCATGCTGTTGCCGACAAACATCGTCTGGCGCATGATGTGGTCATTGAAATACGTGTAGCTGCAGACAAAAGCCGCACTCAGCAAACCCAGAATGACCGCGCGCAATGACACAATCGGCTGAACCTCAATAAAGATGCTTTTCCAAATCCGTTGCCGGTAATTCATGAATTTGTACCAGACTTTTTCGGGAAGTGAAACGCTAAACCTGATTTTT
>JAKQHR010000151.1 GCA_029557905.1 Verrucomicrobiota bacterium | reverse complement strand
AGCAGGTCCATTCCCTGAATGCCGGTTGTGCCCTCATGAATCGGGTGGATGCGCACGTCGCGGTAAAGCTGTTCAAGGGGAAACTCCTCGCAGAAGCCGTAGCCGCCAAGAATCTGCAGACCCGCGGAGCAGGACAAAATGCCCATTTCCGACGGATAGGTTTTGGCGACCGGCGTCAGCAGCTCCAGAAGCAGGTTGTAGTTTTCACGCTCCTCGCCTTCGGTGACATGCTCCAGGTCCTCATAAATGCCGCACTGAAACAAGAGCGACAACGACCCTTCCACGACGGCTTTCTGGAACAGGAGCATGCGACGGATATCCGCGTGCTCGATGATCGGAATCTGCGGCGACAGCGGATCCTTGGAGGTCAGCCTCCGTCCCTGCGGTCTTTCCCTGGCGTATTCCAGGGAAGCGTAGTAGGCGGCGGAGGAAATCACGGCCGCGGCCAGACCCACGTCGATGCGGGCGCCGTTCATCATCTGGAACATGTAGGCCAGCCCCTTGTTGGCTTCGCCGACCAGCCATCCGCGGCAGTCGTCGTTTTCGCCGAAGGCAAGCTGGGTGATGGGGGAGCCCCGGTAGCCGAGCTTGTGATAGATGCCCGCGCAGTTGACGTCGTTGGGCTCGAGCGAGCCGTCATCCTTGATGCGCTTCTTGGGAATGATAAACAGCGAAATGCCCTTGATGCCGGCCGGCGCGTCCTTGAGCCGGACCAGCGCCAGGTGAATCACGTTGTCGCATCCGTCATGGTCGCCGGCGGAGATGAACAGCTTCTGGCCCTTGATTTTGCAATAGCCCTGATCCGTCGGGGTCGCCGTGGTGGTGAGGTCGGTGAGCGACGAGCCCGCCTGCGGTTCGGTGAGCGCCATCGTGCCCTGCCATTCGCCCGCGATCATTTTGGGCAGATACGCATCCTTCATTTCCTGAGTGCCGTAGGAAGCGATCAGGCCCGCCGCGCCGTGCGTCAGACCGTGGTAAACGGCGGCGGAATAGTTGGCCGCACCGAAAATCGCCGTCGGCAGCATCACGCCGATGGTGAAAGGAAGCTGCTGGCCGCCCAGATCGTAGGGAAAGGTGGAGGCGATCCAGCCGCCGTCACCCGCCGCGCGCATGATCTCGCGGACCCTGGGATGCACCCTGACTTCGCCGTTGACATACTCGGGGGCCTTGCGGTCCATTTCCTCAAACAGGGGTTTGAAGAGGTCCTTGCCCATCCGCATCGCGGTGTCCAGAATCATGTCGAAGACTTCCCGGCTGTGATCGGCAAAGCGGGAATATTTCAAAAGGGATTCCACGTCGTTGACTTCGTAAAGAAGGAATCTCAAGTTCCGGTCGCTGATAAATTTTTCTGCCATCCTGCACTCCTTTGTTTGCTGGAAAAACGCAAGGCCCGTAAAGAGAGGGCTTCGAGATTTTGTGAAAAATCTCCGGAGCCATTCAGCCCCGGAGATGTTGTTGCACCCGCAAGAGGATCATCGCGGAGGAAAACCGCTTAGAACGTCAGGTTTTCCACGATGCAGGCCACGCCCAGGCCGCCGCCGCAGCAGGAGCTGAAGCAGCCGTACTTGCCTCCCTTGTCCATCAGTTCCCGCATGCAGAAAATGCCGATGCGCGATCCGGAAGCTCCGTTGGGATGACCATAGGCAATGGCGCCGCCGTTGGGATTCCATTTTTCCCAGTCAACTTTTTCGCCGGTCTGCTTCTCCAGCTCCGCGGCCACTGCCAGGTTCTGCACGGCGAAGGCTTCGTTGCATTCCATGACATCCAACTGGCTCATCTTGATGCCGGCGCGCTTCAGCGCCTGGGGCACGGCATAGGCGGGGGCGATCCCCATGATCTTGGGATCGACGCCGACATCGCCGCCGGACAGCCATTTGGCCCAGGGCTTGCAGCCCAGTTCTTCGGCCTTTTCCCTGGTCATCATCAGCACGAAAGCCGCGCCGTCGTTGCGGCCGGAGGCGTTGCCGGCGGTGACGGTTCCTTCTTTCGTAAACGCGGGAGGAAGCTTGGCCAGACCTTCCATCGTCGTCTCTAAACGCGGAAATTCGTCCACCTTGAACTCCAGCGGAGGTTTCTTGCCCTGCGGAACCGTGATCGGAACGATGTCTCTCGCGCAGAAGCCGGATTCGATGGCTTTCTTGGTTCTCATCTGGCTGCGATAGGCGAATTCATCCTGCGCCTGGCGCGGAATATTGTACATTTTCTGGAGCGCTTCCGCGGTGAAGCCCATGTTCATGGTCGCGGCATCGCGGGAAGGCGCCAGCGACGGCGCGACCGGCAACGGGGGAATCATGCGGAAAGGCGGCGTGTTCATTGGGAAACGGGCCGGGGCGCTGCTGTATGATTCGTAGCCGCCGGCAATAATGATGTCCGCCTGACCGGCCAGAATTTTCCACGCGGCGTGGTTGATCGAATCGATCGCCGAACCGCACTGCATTTCCACATAAGAAGCGGATGTCGTGTCGGGAAGACCGGCCGCCAGCGTAGGCCAGCGGGCGCCGTTGATGGCGGTGAGCGGTCCGATCGCCGAACCCATGAAGCAGCAATCGACCACGCCTCCCTTTTCCAGAATCTTGGATCTTTCAATCAGGCCTTTCATGCAAAGGCCTGCCATTTCCTCACCCAGGATGCCGCTCAGGGTCTT
>JAKQHR010000149.1 GCA_029557905.1 Verrucomicrobiota bacterium | reverse complement strand
GGGATCAGGGCGCCCAGTTCTTTTTCGGCGATTCTGGCAATGGCGTCGTGAATAATGCGCAGCTGGGAGCGCAGCTGGCTGTGCGTGCCGGCGGCGTCTATCTGACGGAAGCACTGTTCCCAGAAGCGCCGGCGCACGGGGAGGAGGGGGTAGTCGTCCAGAATGATCTGCCGGTCTTCGGAGCGTTCCGCAATATTGGTGCCATGAAGCTGCCGCGAGATTTCGCCCGCGTGATCGGAAAGGGTTTTTTCAATCTTATCAAGCGCGGCGGGTTTTTTCTGAAGCAGCACCTTGCGCGTCACGGTTTCCACATCTGAATCAGAGAGTTGAACCCGGACGGTATAGCGGTCCAGCATCCAGACGAAAAGCCGTTGCTCCGTCAGGGCGCTCTGGCCCGCGCCAACGATCATGACATGGCTTTTCATCTGTTTCTGGATGGCTTCGGTGATCTCTGTAATAAGGCTGACCCGTTCGTTGGATTCGCCGATAAACTGCTGGACTTCATCGAGGATCAGCACGGTGCAGGGAAGGCGTCCCTCCTTTCCGCGCAGAGACAGAGCCGCCAGGGCGGTCTGGACGAATTCTTCCGTTGTAATGTCGGACCTCAGGGGCGGGAACTGGGTTTTCATCAGCTGATGCACATCTCTCTCGGACCCGGCAAGGTTCGGGATGCGGGTCATCAGGGACCTGGCGATGCTGCCGCTGACGTAGAGGTTGGTGATCTCTTTGCTGAAGTCGCGCCCTTCGGCCTCGATATCGGATTTAAACTGTTCCAATAGCCCCTGTTCATGAAGCCAGAGGCAGAAATGGGCGCAGGGATATTGCGAGGGAAGCCCAACCGAGCGCAGGATCATGCTGAGAATGGTCTCACGGACTCTATCCGTTGTGCCGGATGGCATGGAGTCCGCCACTGCGAGAAGCCCGCCCGCGCGTTTGCCCGCGGTGTCCAGCTCGCGGAGGAGCGCGTTTACCTCGTCGGGCATGGTGGGCGTCAGTCCACGGGCCGTGGCGCCGTCGGAAAAACGCGTATTCTGCCATAAATGGCACAAGACCTTTAACAGATGAGATTTTCCGCTTCCGAAGAATCCGCTGACCCAGGCGGCTTTCTGGCTGGTCTGGGCAAGGCCGCCCAGATACGCTCTCAGTATCTTGATTATTCCTTCAGCATATTCGCCTTCGCACACAAAGCTGGACAACTCTCCGCGAAGTTCCTGAAGCGACTCGCGGCTTTCCATGCTGACAATACGCGCCTGTCCCTGGTTCACAAGCCCCCTGACGGCGGGATCGAACATCAGGACGTCCTTGATTTTCATAACCAGCTTCCCTCCTCGTTGAGACTGATCGGCACGGCCATGTAATTCCAGCCGTCGCGCGCGTCCAGCAGGCGGTAATTATTGCTTTCCCGTTGACCCGGGAAGAAAAGCAGCAGCCTGCCGCGAATGTCGCCTTCAACGTGTTTGACCAATTGCGACACGCTTGCAAAGCCGAAAAGCGAGCCGAGTCCGGTGAGCGCCAGAACGGAGTTCTCTCCGCATTCCGGTTTGTGAAGGGTCTGCCGGACAATCTCCGCAAGATGGCGGCAGAATTCATCATCCATTTTGACCCGAAGATCTTCCGGGCATTCAAAATAAGCCTCCCGGTATTCGTCATCAGCCATCCACCGGGCAAAGGCGTCGGTCATGTCCAGTTGAATCCAGTCATGCCCCGCTTTCCTCGTGGCGTTCTCAAAAGCCATGATGCGGGCGCGCAGTTTCCTCTCATACTCCTTGGGATAAACGATCATGATGACGCGCTGGGAGCCGGCAACCGTTCTCTGCCACGGCGTGGCAATGTGTTTTGTGTAGATTTCAGCCAGGTCCTCTATGTGCGACATGTCATCCTCCTTTAACCGGCTGAGACAAGACGATGGAAGTGGATTTCCACGACATCTCCCGCTATGCGCATATCGAGCAATCCGAGTCGTTTAGCCTCAAGTGCCAGGTCGCGGCATCTTTCCGGCATGCAGTCGAGAAGGGAAATCCATTTCGAACAGAAAAGCTCGGAACCCCGATATCCCATAAGATGGGCAATGTAAAGGGCAAAAGCGATGGCGGCGGGCGTCGGCGTCACAAGATGGCGGATCTTGAGCGTTCTGCCGCGCAGATGTCCGGACTGTGTCCAGGTGCTGGCGGCGTTTCGCACAACCTTGTCCAGAATGCTGTCGTTGAGGCGTTCTCCCACAACACCGCGGAGGCAGGCGCGCATCGGCTCCCTGCGAAAATCTTCGCCCGAGCGCAGAT
>JAKQHR010000111.1 GCA_029557905.1 Verrucomicrobiota bacterium | reverse complement strand
CTGTTTTATAATGGGGTGAGTGACGGGTCTCGAACCCGCGACCTACAGGGCCACAACCTGTCGCTCTAACCAACTGAGCTACACCCACCGTCATTCGAACGCTGACACACTAGCGCACAAAAAACAAAAATCAACCGTTTTTTCGCGCGCGCCGGTCAGGGCAGCGGGCCGGTGCAGTTTTTCATGAGCGCGTTCCAGCCTGCTTCGTCCAGCAGTTCCCTTGCCAGCACCAGTTCTTTCAGATTGCGGCCGGAGGTGATGGACTCCTTAACCAGTTCCGCCACCTTGTCATAACCGAGGACCGGATTGAGCACCGTCGCAAGACTCGCGCTGTTTTCAAAATTCCGGCGGCAGGTTTTTTCATTTGCCGCAATGCCGGCCACGCACTGGTCCGCAAGCGACCGCGCGGCGCCGGACAGCAGATGCAGCATCTTCACGAGATTCGCGCCAATCACCGGCATGTGGGTGTTCAGCTCAAGCTGCCCCGCGCCGCACGCCATGCAAATCGCCGCATCCAGACCGGCAATCTGAATGCACGCCATATTCACCGCCTCACAGATGCTCGGGTTGATTTTCCCGGGCATAATGGACGATCCCGGCTCCACCGGCGGCAGGACAATTTCGCCCAGTCCCGTGTTCGGCCCGGAACCCAGCAGGCGCAGATCGTTTGCGATCTTGTGCAGGTCCAGCGCCGCGAGTTTCAGCATGGATGAAAACTCGCCCAGGTCGGTCATGAACTGCGTGGCTTCGATGCCGTTTTCAGGCAACCGGTATTCGCCCTTCAATTCCTTTAAAATTGCGGAACGAAAAGTCTTCGGGGTGTTCAAGCCTGTGCCGATGGCGTTGCCGCCCACCCCCAGTTCAAGAAGGGCCTCGCGGCCGCGGCCGACGCGCTGCGACGCCTTCTGCACCGCCCGACGCCACGCGCCAAATTCCTGGCCCAGCGTCACGGGAACGGCATCCTGCAGATGTGTGCGGCCGCTCTTGATCACGGATTTGAATTCCTGCTCCTTCTCGCCCAGCTTCTCCGCAAGACGCAGCAGAGCGGTCTCGAGGCCGCGCGACAGGTCAACAGCGGCCATCCGAACGGCGGAAGGAAAGATATTATTCGTGGACTGCCCCATGTTCACATGATCGTTGGGATGAACCAGACTGCGGTCGCCTTTTTTGCCGCCCAGCTCCTCGCAGGCGATATTGGCCAGCACCTCGCACACATTCATGTGGGACGATGTGCCCGAGCCGGCCTGAAAGACATCAATGCCGAATTCCGCGTCGAATTGACCCTCGAGAACCCGGTCACAGGCTTTGCAGATGGCACTGGCCTTGTCTCCGGAAAGCAGTCCCAGTCCGGCATTGGCCTTCGCGCAGGCGCGCTTCAGGCGAACCATGCTGTAAATCAGCTCCAGGGGCATGGCCTCGCCCGAAATACCGAAGTTTTTCAGCGACCGGACCGTATGGATCCCGTAATAAACCCCGGCCGGCACCTGCAGCTCGCCCAGTGAATCTTTTTCCATTCTCATAACCTGCTCCGTTTCACGCTCCATCATTGAACTTTTCGCACGGCACTCTCCACAAAATAATTGGGGAAAGTTCATCACGGAGCGACCGGTTGAAGGAAAAGGGGCGGCACAAAACGGCTAGAAACCATGACCTATAAAAGATCAGATTCATTTGGATTTCTGCAATAGAGAAGGAACTGGTAACAAAACAACCCCCGGAAAAGCATCGTGAGGCCGTGCAGCGCATGCAGGAAGAAACGGAATCCACGCTTCCGCAGAAAAGGAAAGACCATCGCCACCGGTATGGAGGAATACTCCCGGCCCGCTATTTCCCATCCCGTCCTGCTGACAAGACGCTCAGCAGACTTCCGGGTGTAAAAGTGCAGATGGGTCCTGTCAAGCAGTCCCTTGCTATGGTATGGGAAACGGCCAAGCAGAAGGTTCAGACGGACATACACGTTGGCAACATTGGGAAGCGACACGAGGAGCAGTCCGCCCTTTTTCACGCAGGCTTTCAGCTTGGAGAGTATCTCCTCGGGGTAAAGCAGGTGTTCGAGAATATCAGCGGCAATAACGATATCATAGCGCTCTTTCACCTGGTCCAGCTGGGTGAAGTCCAGCGCTTCATTCCAAACCTGTCGCGCGTACTTTTCCGCGGTGCGGGCATCGGAGGAGTTCAGTTCAATGCAGTCCACGACCGTCCCCTGTTCGGCAAGGCGCTGTGTGAGGGATGCATCGCCGACCCCCAGTTCCAGCACCGTCTTGCCCGCAAGACCTTGCGCCTCGAGATGTCTGTACAACAAAGTATGACTCGAATAGGGATCGGCGAATTTGCTGGAGTACTTGCTCCCCGAAGCATTCAAGTCATAGTTGCGGGAATAGCAGATCCCATTCCTGTGCATCGCATAACGCAGCGTGGTCTGGATGCAGTGAACGGCATAGATCAGTCCATTGGCCCGCCGGATACTGTGGTCATAGCAGGGGGGAACCGGGATTTCCGCAATGCTCGCCTGCCGGGCCAGTCCCTGCAGCAGAATCTCTGTATCAAAGTGCCAGTCATCGGTATTGTCCCAGAAAGGAACAGACTCAAGAAACCGCATACGGTACGCGCGATAACCGGTGTGGAACTCATGAAGATTCATGCCGGCAAGCCGATTCAGAATCCGCGTAAGCAGAAGGTTGCCCCCATACTTATAAAGCGGCATACTGCCATCCCCTGCCCCCTGCCTGCGGATCATGCGCGAACCCAGCACGATATCCGCCCGATTCTCCAGAACCGGAGCCAGAATTTCCGGGAGGATTTCCGGGGCATACTGCCCGTCCGCATGCAGGGTAACAAGAATGTCAAAACCGCGGTCGATTGCATACTGGAATCCGATCTTCTGGTTCCCCCCGTAACGCTGGTTCATGCGGCTGCGCAATACGCGCAGCTTGGGATAGACATCCTTCAGGCGCATGGCGTGCTGAACGGTCTCGTCGGTGCTGCAGTCATCAACGACATATGCCTCGGTTATCTGCGCCCAGATGGCCTGCGGTATGCGCGCCAGAGTCTGCGCGATACGGCTCTCCGCGTTGTAGGCAACGATAAATATTCCGATTTTTTGCTGATCAGGCATGGCATCAATAGATCTTCGCGATTACATACACCGTGGCCAGAGCCATTCCCGCGAAATAGACGGGAATAAACACCCGCCACTTGTCCTCGCACTGGATCCGGAAACTCCGGTTGTGAAAAAGCAGAAAAGCCATGGGGGCGATCGGATGGAAATAACGCCCGAACAGGGCCAGGGCCGGGCTCCCCGGGGGCATCCAGATGATGTAATTGGCGGCGGCAACAAGCAGAACCGTTCCCGCCAGAATGCCCGCCACGCACCAGCGGTGCCACTCACGGATCACAACCTTGTCGTTCTTCTCCGCAATCGCGCACCAGAAAAGCACGGCAAAGCTGGTCTGACCAACATAAACGCAGACGGCATACCAGCCCAGCAGCCCCACAAACTCATTCAGCAGCCCCAGCCCTCCTCCCAGATACAAATAGTGCACAGACCGCAGAATCCGGCCCAGCAGCATGTTTATGAACACCAGGGGTTCCTGCAGAATGAAGGCAATCTGCGCCCATTCATCAATATCGTCAAAAAGCCGCACATAGGCCTTCCCCATCAGCACGGACCAAAGCGCGGCGGCCAGCAGCGCCAACCCGACCGAGCCAAGACAAAATGTCCAGTACCTTTTCTGTCCGCCAAGCTTCGCGGGCGGAATCATAAACAGAAGACCGAGCGAAAGAATGTATACGGATTTGCACAGGCCGATCATCACCCCCAGCGCAATTAAGAGAATCAAGTCTTTCCGCGTGACAACAGTCGGGGTGAAGGCATAGTGCAGGGCCAAAGCGGTGAAAAGAAACAGCACAGCCATCGTCATGGAATCCCCGGAGAGCGAAGCCGCCTGAAAAATCACGGCGGGCAGCAAGGCCAGAACCGTGAAGCCCCAGGGGCAAATGGGCGTCAGGCGAATTGCGATATACACCAGGCAGATAAAAACAGCGAGTGCAAGCAAACGACCGGCATACAGCATCCACAGGGGCGGGAGCTTCAATATTCCGGCCAGCCACACGCCCGTGACCTGAGGCAGATAGACCACGGGGGCATAGAGTATTGAGGTCCGGAAATCCCGGAATTCCCGATCAGACAGGTCCGCGCGTTCAGTAAGATAAGGCTTTATGCCGGCCCACTTTGACGGATCCCACTTGCCCTCTCCCGACACCGGATTCCCGTCATAAAAATAGTCCTCCATGGCAAGCAGCGCCGCGGGAATCATGCCCCCGGAATCTGCCCCTCTGCGCTCGCCTATAATTCCGCCCTGAGCAATTTGCACGATTCGGAAAAAATGACTGGGCTCGTCAGCCACCTGGAAAGGCGGCGTCAGGATCAGGCAGGCCATTCCGACCAGAACTGCCGTCACCAGAAATATGATTTCCGGCCTGATCCAGTCCGCTTGTTTATTCATCTGCGACATGCTCATTTGAAGCAGCGGCTCCATTCAGAATTCGATCTTCATACAAAGTCACCTTCATGGTTCTTCTGTAATATGCGAGACCGGGCCCCCCCAAGGCAATCTGTTTCACGCGGTCCGGCTCATGCCCGGAACGCAGGAAAGCGGCCGTTTCCTCCAGTTCAAACGGCAGAGGGAGGAAGGAAATCAGCGTTTTCGACCGCAGGTTCTCGGGGATGCAGCGCCCGTCCACAACCAGACCATTTTCGAAAGCCGCTCTTATGGTGACCTCAGGCACGCGATAAAACAGTTTGGCGATCCTGCCCCGCAGATTCAACCTCATCTCTGCCGTGATAAACACCCATCCGGCAGTTTCCGGGAGCGTGATTTCCTGCATTGTTCCGCACTCGCTATCAGAAAGCGCGCGGTATGCAACTTCTCTCGGAACGCTCCTCCGCTTCAGCAGCAGGAAAGGCGGGTCCATCAGATGAAATTCGTAATTCTCGCTGATGGCATTCCAAGCAAGGGGCGATTCAATCAGCGGCCAGCGGCCATCCACCGCCCTGAGACTCAGAACAATGAACGCAGGGGCCGTCATGTCCTCTGAAAAAAAATCGGCATTCCAGCCGTCCAGATACGGCGTGTAG
>JAKQHR010000091.1 GCA_029557905.1 Verrucomicrobiota bacterium | reverse complement strand
GATCTGATGCAGCCGGTTGCCATCACCGGGGACGGTGTGACGGAATATGAAGTCAGCTTCTGGTACAAGAAACCCGGTTCAGGCAACTGCCGCATATGGGCCAGCTGGGCATCGGGGGGGCAGGTCTCCGGCGACAGTCTTCAGCCGGCCACTTATCTGCCGACGGCATCGGACTGGACCAAGGTGACCTATACGGTGGTTCCTCAAAGCGGCGCCAATACGCTGAACTTCGAAGTGCGCACCTACAGTGGCGCCACGGTGTACTGGGATAACTTCTTCGTGGGCCAGGCCGGAGGCGGCAGCTCACCCAGCTTTGTGCCGGGTTATGAGGACCGGACCGTGGCGGGAACGAGCCAGAGCGTGACCGGACTGACCGCCGGCACGACCTACTACTTCCGCGCGCGCGCGGTCAACGCTGTCGGCACCAGTGGAAATTCCCCAACCGGCAGCGTCACAACGCTGGAATCCGCGCCGCCGGCCGATCCTTATGAAGAATGGATCGCGGGCCAGGGCGAGAATCCCGAAGACCCGGAATTCGCGCCTGAGGAAGATGCCGACGACGACACGGTCAGCAACTATGATGAGTATCTGGCCGACACGGACCCGACGAGTCCATCATCTGTCTTTCAGGGCGTCGGCAGTGCGGTGTTGCTGAACCAGTCGCTGACATTCCCGGCCTCGACCGGCCGGCAGTATTCGCTGTATTACAAACTGGACCTCGGCGATGCGACTTGGCTCCCGGTGGTGCAGGATCAGCAGGGCACGAATACGACCATGACGCTCACGGACACCAATGTCCGCGAAAGGGTCTTCTACCGGCTGGAAGCTGAACTGCTCCCGTAACATGGTGTCGGAAGAAACTGTCCGCCGGGAAGCGGAGGGGGCGGCTGATCCCTCCGCCCCGGCGGAAACCCCGGATCCAGATCATCCCGCCCGGCGCATGGAACGCGCATTCGGTCCCGTGCTGGCCGGGGTTATTCTCGACTGCGTGGATTTCGCGACGATGGGCCCTTTTGCGTTCATCATTGGAATCATTGTCGGTTTCTGGATATTCTCCATTTACCGTCTTCCGCTTCAGCATCGCATCATTGGAGCCCTGCTGGCGGGCGCCTATTGCATGATGCCGTTTACCCGTTTCCTGCCTCTGGCCACGCTGGTTGGCGCATGGGTCCGGTTCCGCGAATCAAAATGAGCGTGTCCGCTTGCTGTTGACGGGGCGCAGTTCATGTCGTAGGTTTGCTTTTTACCAGAGGAGCACTATGAAAAATATCGGATCATCCCTGTTGAAACTTGCGGCGGCGGGCATTGTGTGGGCCGGGCTTTCGGCGCCGGTTCAGGCCTGGGCGCCCGAGGGGCATGAAATCATCGCCCGCATTGCCGACTATTATCTGACCCCCGCCACCCGCGAGAAGCTGCAGGAAATACTGGGGAGCTACAAGCTGCATGAATATGAAATCGCCAGCTGGCCCGATATTATTCGGGGCAACAAGGAATACGAGGCCCTTTATCCGCGCAACGGCCGATGGCATTATGTGGACTACGATGCCGCCAAACGGTACAACGACGATTTCAAGCTCGAGCCCCCTGAAGATGGCGACAGCATTGTCACCCAGCTCGGCCGGTGGAAGGATGTGTTGTCGGACGGCCGCGTTTCCACGGAGAAGCGCTTGGATGCCCTGCGTTTTGTGGTCCATTTCGCGGGAGATATGCATCAGCCGATGCACTGTGCCTACCGGTATGGAGACATGGGCGGGAACATGATCCCGGTGAACTCCTTCAAGGGAAAGCATTACTCGTTCGATGCCGACACGCCCATGGACTATGCTCCCAGTCTGCACAGCATTTGGGATGAAGCGCTGGTGAACGAGGCCATGGAAGGCCTGACGCCGTTTGCGTTTGCCAAGCAGCTCAGAAAGGAAATCACTCCCGAACAGCTGAAACGCTGGCGGCATGATGATATTCCCGCCTGGGCCGTTGACAGTTACTGGAAAGCGCGCAAGCTGGCCTATCGCTGGGCTGACCGCAACAAGCCGGTGCCCTTCAAATGGTCGCGTCCGGGTATGGATGTGACGCTGGATAATTATATCAATGCCCGCGTCCCTGTGGTTCGTGAACAGCTTCAGAAGGCTGGTGTGCGGCTGGCGCATCTCCTGAACGAGGCGCTTGATCCGGACTACAGACAGGCCGCGGAACAGGCGGCAAAAGAGAAGCGCTCCCGCTCAGTTGAACCAGATGGCGTAGGGGACAAATCGTCCGTTGAATGATTCGGTCAGCTGCCTCCAGAATGACGGATCGGTCAGCGGCCCATATTCCAGATAGGGCTCGGCGGCAGTTCCCTGAATCCAAAGGATCAGATCAAAGTCGGCCGGATTCTCGAATACCTTTTTGATGTTAACGCCTCTCGGCTGACTGCCCCGCCAGAACGCAATCAGTTTCTCTCCCTTCAGGATGGCGTCCAGCTCATCCAGCATGGCCATCCACTGGCGGATCATTTCCGGCGTCACTTTCGCGCCGGGAATCACGCTGCTCTGTTTTGGATTGGGAATCCATTCATTGGCGTTGTCGGTTTCAGCCATGCAGCAGCGCCACGATTCGCGGCTCATGGCGGTCACCTGCCTCAGGTGTTCAAGCACGGCGTGCATGCGCGCGGGTTCCTTCAGGGGCAGACTGATCATCCCGTGCACCAGCGCTGCCGCATCGAAGAAGTGACGGGGCACCACCCTCCTTCCGGGCGCGCGGGCATCGGCGCGCTCCTCCAGCAGGAAATCATGTGCCGGATTCGGTCGCTCGAAAAACAGATGAGCCGTTGCTGAAAACAGCTCTGCGTCATCGTGCGCCAGCCAGAATTCGAGCAGCGCGCTCATAATGTGGGAATAGCCCCGCAGCCAGTACGCATCGGCCGCGTCAAACTCGATCACAAAGCTCTCCACCGTTTCCGGCGGAAGGTCGGCCTGCATGATCCTCGAAACAATGTTCCAGAGCATCTCCCCGTCACCGGCTTGGCCGTCACCATCCAGATCCAGCCGGACCAGTCCCAGCCGGACCGGCATGGATGCCGATTCGTCCTTCATCCCGCCGAGCGTGGCCCGGCAGCGGGCCAGATCATCCAGAAAAGTCTGGAGCACTCCGCGGATTGCGGCGTGATCAGCCTCTTCCGGAGAGGGATTCAATGCGACCGGCAGGCGCAGAAAAGGCAGTTCCCGTGCGAATTCCGGCGGCGGCCGCAGGCCGTACCGGTACCATGACTGCGACAGCCGTTCAACCGCGCGGGTGAACTGAAGCAGGCCCAGCGCGTATCTCAGCCGGTCGTTTTCCGGATCTTCGGCCAGCTTCTTCCTCATGTAATCGATCCCCGGGTTGATTTGGCCCGCGGTCAGAAGTTTCTGAAGCACGGCCGCCTCCGGGGACATCTTCACGGGCGCGCCTGGGGCGGGTGCGGGATCCTGTCCGGGACAGTGACTGAATGCCAGAACCGTGATGAGAAAAAAAATTCCCGCTTTGCGATATGCCATCTTCCGCCTCCCGCTTTTCTGCATGGTGCGCATTTGGATCCGACCGCCTTCATTATCGGCATCCATTCCGGAGGAAGCGAGAATAAAGCTGTGAAAAATTCGGATGGATGCGGGCTTGTAATACCCTGCCGGCCTCGGATAGTATGAATCCACAGCGCCGAAATCACAGGAGGAAATGATGTCCATCAAAAAACTGCTGTTGTCTGCACTGTTTGTCATATCCTTTACTGCATGCATTCCGGCGGAAGAGCTCGCCCTGGCCGAACCGGACCCCTCCCTGAAGTATCTGCTGAAATCTCTTTCCGACAAAGACTGGAAAGTGGCGCGTGATGCGCAGCGGGACATTTTGCAGATCGGGAGCAGGGCGGTTCCTTTTCTGCTTGAAATGGCCGACGGCCGCCGAGAGGGGAATGCCGAA
>JAKQHR010000086.1 GCA_029557905.1 Verrucomicrobiota bacterium | reverse complement strand
CACTTCTGTCCCAGTATTAATTCCACAGCATCAACTGGTTAGGCGGTGATAGTGTTTTCAGTGAGGTATCTGCTTGCTGAAAAGCCTGTAAAATGGGGATTTTTTCGAAAAGCGAGACACTCAGGACCTGTAGAATATTGTAGAGTGAAGCCTCGATTTTCAGCCTCTTTTTAATGATGGCGATCAGCAGATAAACTGTGATTCCAATCCAGATTTGAGTTTGAACGGCATTGAGTGACGTCCCGTAGAATGATTTGATCCGCAGGTTTTGCTTGATCCATTTAAAAAAGATTTCGATGTTCCAGCGGCCTTTGAAAAGTTCTGCGACCGTGACGGGTGGAAGTGAAAAATCATTGGTAAGAAAAACCAGTGTACGGTTTTCCTGATCACGATACTTGATTCGCCGGAGGTATTTCGGATAGTACCGGGCTGTCTGCACGCCCGTGAGAAAGATCGTCTGATCGCAAAGGATGCCACAATCTCTTTCTGAAGGATGAGAGTATATCCGCTGGAACTGCAAATTGGATCGTGCCCGCGTTACAAAATAGGCTTTGAGTGAATGCAGCAGATAAAGCCGTTTGAAATCCAAATAGCCGCGGTCCATAACATAGTAGGCTCCGGGAACCGGCAGAATGTGATCCAGTGCACTGGCATCACTTCGTTTGCCATCTGTAATCAGTATATATTCCGGGATATTTCCGGCTAAGTTGAGAAGGGTGTGCATTTTCACGGCCCCCTTAGTCCGGCAAAAATGGGCCCAGGGAAACAGCGAAAGGCATAAGTCGATCACAGTCGAATCCAGTGCGTACACGGTGGCGTCCAGGTCAGGCAGGAGTGGTTCGTTTGCATATAGCCGCTTGGCCTCCGGAATAAGAGTCTGGGCAAAGTATGAATAGATGCGCCAGTCCCGGGTTTCGTTCGCAACAGAAAGATTGTTGCGCGAGACGCGGCTGTGAATCCCCAAGTGGTATAGCTTGCCGCTCACAGCTCGTAAACAGGATTCGATGTCACGCAGACTTTCGCGATAAGTCAGCTGTGCAAAAGCCATCACCCGGAATTGCTCTGCACACCGGAACGTCTTCACCTTGTAATCGCCCCGATAACGATTCACCATCGTTTGAAATCGCCACCAAGGCAGTTGCTGCATCAGTTGAGAAAATACAGTTGTTCCAGAATACATAAGGTTGATCTCCTCTCATCATCAACCTTATAGGAAAAACTAATTTCAAGTCGGGAAGGATTTAAATCCCGCATATCTTGTTGATTTGAGGTCGGTTATGCCTCTTTTTTGCGCGAACGTTGGGACAGATGTGGGCTGAACATTCTTTTTACTGGCATCCGCGCCCGCTTCGGCGGACATGCCGCCCGGGCTCTGATTGTTCTTGCGGCAGCATACATGCTGATGGGCAGCGGAACGGATTTTTATCGCAGGGTCATCAAGCCCGGAAGTTATTCCGGGAACCTGATCCGGGTGATGCGGGCGGAAGGGCGGAGAAAAGAAAACACGGACCGGATGCTGGACTATTTGAACTGGACATCCGCCGGCACAGCCCGAGTGGCCGTCACGGAGGTGCAGCTTCGATACTTTGTGGATGAGAGAATTACGGTGCTGAGCCTGGATGGCCGCACCTCTTCCGAAATTCTCAAGTATATGGATCCTCGCACGGGAATGCCGAGGTTTGAAGAGTATCTGGAAAGCGTGAAGCCTGATTATGTTCAGCTGGGGCAGTGGAGCCGCGGGCAGAACTGGTTTCATTATTTGACGGGATACGAGGTGCCTGCCAATCTCATTGGAGAATGGGAGACCCGGGTGAAAGAGATGAATCTCGGGGACTCCTTTATGTGGAACGGGCGGAAGGTTGTTTTTGTGCAGCCCTCCTGGTTAAAAATCGAATGGGTAAAGAACATCTGAGGCAATTATGAGGCAAATTTCACAGAATTACAAAACAGGGTCCATCCGGCTTGAAAATGTCAGCATGCCTGCTCTCAAGCCGGGAGGTGTGCTGGTAAAAACCGCATACAGCGTCATTTCCATCGGCACCGAGGGCATGAAGGTGCGCGAAGGGCAGATGTCTTATCTCGGGATGGCCCGCTCCCGTCCCGATCAGGTGAAAAAGGTCATTCAGACCATCCAGCAGCAGGGCCTGCGCGCGGCGTATGAGAA
This sequence comes from Verrucomicrobiota bacterium, assembly GCA_029557905.1. Classification (GTDB taxonomy): domain Bacteria; phylum Verrucomicrobiota; class Kiritimatiellia; order JAKQHR01; family JAKQHR01; genus JAKQHR01. Next base: position 3,644 of record JAKQHR010000086.1, on the reverse strand, counting down.
GGTTATGAACAAGCTCGATTCGCTGACCCCGCTGGGCTATTCCGCAGCCGGGACGGTGACGGCGGTCGGTGCCGGCGTAAACGACCTGACCGTCGGACAGGCGGTCGCCTGCGCGGGCGCCGGCTATGCGAATCATGCTGAAGTTAATTTCGTGCCCCGCAATCTCGTGGTGCCGGTGCCCAAGGATGTCCGCATGGAGCATGCAGCGTTTTCCACCATTGGCGCGATTGCCATGCAGGGATTCCGGCAGGGGGAAATGCGCCTCGGGGAAACCGCCTGCGTGATCGGACTTGGGCTTCTGGGTCAGATTCTTGTTCAGATTCTCAATGCCGCCGGCGTGCGCGTGCTGGGCATTGACCTCTCGGAAGAGCGCTGCGAACTGGCCCGAAAACTGGGTGCGCTGAACGCCTGCCGGCCCGATGATCCCGGATTGAAATCCTCGGTGCGGCAGATCACCAGGGGGGTTGGATGCGATGCTGTTTTCATCTGCGCCGCGGGCGACAGCAAACAGCCTGCGGAACTGGCGGTCGAGCTTTCACGCGATCGCGGCCGTGTGATTGATATTGGGAAAACCCATCTTGATCTTCCTTGGAAGGATTATTATGAAAAGGAAATGGAGGTTAAGTTCTCCCGTTCCTACGGTCCTGGCCGTTATGATCCGAACTATGAAGAACGCGGCGTGGATTATCCGATCGGCTATGTCCGCTGGACCGAAAACAGAAATATGCAGGCGTTTCTCGATCTGGTCGCGTCCGGCCGCATGCAGCTTGATCCGATTATTTCGAATGTTTATCCGTTCAGCGAGGCGGAATCCGTTTTCGGACAGGTGGGCGACGGTACAATTCGCGGCCTGGGCTTCGTATTCAAATATGATGATGCTCCCGCTGAAAAGCCCGCATCTATCCCTTCCGCAAAACCTGCGAAAGCCGGGCCGGTCAGGCTGGGCGTCATCGGCGCGGGAAACTATGCTTCCAGCATGCTTCTTCCGCACCTTGCGGACAATCCCTCCGTTGAAATGCGCCATGTGGTTACCACAACCAGCCTGACAGCGCAAAATGCCGCGCGAAAGTTCGGATTCCAGAACAGCGGAACGGATGTTTCGGCTGTTCTCAATGACACGGACACAAATGCCGTGCTGATCGCCACGCGGCACGCCTCGCATGCAAAGCTGACGGCTCAGGCGCTTCGCGCCGGGAAAGCGGTATTTGTTGAGAAGCCGCTGGCCATTGATTTGGCCGGGGTCGAGGAGATTCGCGCGGCCATTGTGGAAAGCGGAAATGAACGTCTTCAGGTTGGATTCAACCGCCGGTTTTCTCCCGTCATTCGGGCGATGAAAGAGCATATCCGCGGGATCAAAACGCCGCTTGTGCTGAACTATCGGGTGCATGCAGGCCAGACCGACGCGAAATCGTGGTATGCCGATGCGAGCGAGGGCACGCGTTTTGCGGGCGAGGCCGGACATTTTCTCGATGTGTTTGCGTTTCTCACTGGAGCGAGGCCGTTCTCCGTGACGGCATCAGCGTTGTCGCCGGACAACGCCTCGGCCGATGACCGTGAGAACATCATTGCCACCGTCGAATATGACAACGGATCTGTGGCCAGTCTTCTCTATCTGACGCAGGGCTCGCCCAAAGTTCCCAAGGAGTGCCTGGAAGTGTTTGGCGGCGGGATGACCATGCAGATGATGAACTTCGAGTCGCTGCACATATTCAGCGGCCTGAAGAAGAAAACGGTGAAAGGCGGCATGGACAAGGGCCAGAAAAATGAAATGAAGGCTTTCGTGGATGCCGTGGAGACCGGTGGCCCGATGCCTATCTCGGTCGAGTGCCTGCTGGACACGACCCTGGTGACGCTTGCCGCGCTGGATTCCGTCAGAAGGGGTGAAAAGATCATGCTGGCCGACTGCTGGCAGTCCTGATTCGCTGCAAAAAGATCATGTCCGCTTCATGGTATTTACATCGTCTTCGGGCCATGAGCCTGGAGGAAATCTGCCATCGCGCCCGTTTTGCCGCCCGAAAACGGCACTGGCGGCGCGGCCCCGATGCATCATGGCGGATGGACGAAGCGCCATTTCCCGCCGAAGGGAAGATTGTTTTTCAGAACCTGCCGGCCGCCGCGACGGAAGCCTTGCGGGCGGAGGCGAAAAGATATCTGGACCATCGCTGGCTTTTTTTCGGACTGGATATAAAAGAGGAACCCATCAACTGGCATGCCGACCCGGTATCCGGAAAACAGGCCCCGCAGATATTTGGTTTTGACATCAATCACCGTGATGCCTCGGCCATCGGCGATGTCAAGTTGATCTGGGAGAAGAATCGTCATCATCATCTGTCGGTATTGGCGGCAGCATATGCGCTGACAGGGGATGAACGCTTCAGTGATGAGGTTGAGCGGCAGATTCTGTCGTGGATCGGGCAGAATCCGCTGTTTTCAGGGGTCAACTGGACTCATCCGCTGGAGCAGGGCATCCGGCTGATATCCTGGGTCTGGTGCGAGCGACTTCTTCGCGATTCCAATGCCCACAGTCGTTTATTCGCGGCCGGGTCACCGGTTCTGCAGTCCATTTATCAGCAGCAGAGATTCATTGCGGAAACTTACTGCCGGGGATCATCCGCCAACAATCATCTGATTGGCGAGATGGCGGGACTGCTGATTTCTACAGGGCATTTTGTCCTGGCCGCCGAGTCGAATGAGTGGCGCCGGTTCAGCAAGAGCGTTTTGGAGGAGGAGCTGGTTAAGCAGACTTTCCCTTCGGGACTGAACCGCGAGCAGGCGTTTGACTATCATCTGTTTGTGCTTTCATTCGGTCTGCTGGCGCTCGCGGAAACAAAAGACTTCGGCGCGCCGGCAAAAGACATTCTGCAGAAAATGCTCCTTGCGATTCCCGTCCTGACCGACTGCGGAGGCCATCTGCCGCGTTATGGCGATGCGGATGAGGGGAAAGCCCTGCAGCTGGCCGCCTCGGCTGAAGCGCCGTCGGAATGGCTTCTTGATCTCGGCTCCCGGTTATTTGGCCTTGAACCGGCGCCGAAAAGAACCCTCACCGGCGAAATGGTGTCTCAATACTGCGGCATCGTCCCGGAAAGCAGGGCCGCCTGGCCGTCGCATGACGGGCCGGCGGCGTTTGACGATGCGGGCATTTATGTGCTGAAAAGCAGCCGGGGTGCGAGGAAGGATATCTTTGCGCTGGCTGATGCCGGACCGCACGGCTATTTGTCCATCGCTCCGCATGCGCACGCGGATGCCTTGTCGTTTACCCTGTCGGCGGGCGGCCTGGAGTTTCTTGTGGATCCTGGAACCTTTACCTATTACGGAGAACCGGACTGGCGCAGATATTTTCGGGGAACGCCGGCGCACAACACGGTGACGCTTGACCACAGGGACCAGTCCGATCAGGCGGGGGCCATGATGTGGAGGCGGCATACACAGACAACCGTTCTGGAGTGGAAGCCCGGCTCCGGAGGGGCGATACTGCGGGCCCGCCATGACGGCTATCGCCGGATCGGCGCTGTGCATGAGCGGACTTTGGAACTGGGCGGAAACCGGCTTCGTGTTTCAGACACACTGGCGGGCTCGGGCCGGCATCATGTTGAACTGCGCTTTCATTTTCATCCGGCCTGCGCGGTAGAACTGACCTCCCCCCT
>JAKQHR010000048.1 GCA_029557905.1 Verrucomicrobiota bacterium | reverse complement strand
GCAGATTGACCCAGCCGTTGTGGCTGTAGAAATCCGTCTTCATTTCAAAGTCGTAGTTGAGCGATACCGACCAGCCGGATTGCGTCAGAAGCGTCAGCTTCGCGCCGATATTGCCGCTCGATTTCGGCGGCTCGACCCCGTTCGTTACGAAGGACGCACCGCCTCCGGTGAACGTCGAGGTGGCCTGCTGGGCATCCCCCGCGAAGTCGTAAAGCCATTTCGCGTGAATTTCCGGGGTCACTTTCAGGCCCTTTTTCAGAATCGGCCAGGCCATCTTCGCCCCGACTCCCGTCTGGAAGAGATTGTAGCGCTGGCGGTCCATTTTCAGATTCAAAGCGCCGGCTTCCGTCTCCGTGTAGTCTTCCAAATCCAGGCGCATTACATGCAGGGAAGCCAGAGGCGTCAGGAGAAGCCCCGAAGTTTTGAACGTATATCCGCCTTCAAAGTAGCCGGAATACTGGCGGCCGCCGTAATTGCTGTGGGCGATGCGGTTGATCCCGGGAAAAACAATGTGCCGGGAAGCATCGTACCGGTTGTAGGCAAAGGACAGGACGGCATCCAGGTAATGGGCGTCTCCCGCCAGGCTGCCGTAGAGACTTCCCTGGTAGCTGTCGGCGTCGGTTCGGGTGTTCACGTCGCTCGTGGTGATGTTGTTCCTGGCGAAACCGAGGCTGAAACCCGCGAGGACATTGTTCAAAAATGTTCTGTCATACCCCAGCGAAATCCCCCAGACATTCGCCGTGTAGCCGCCGCTCGTTCCGATGTTCGCCTGGTTCAGATAGCTGCCGAATCCCTGGGCCCAGGCCCCGTTTTGCGCCGTCTCGCTGCCGGTGGAGATACCGGTTGCGGCTGCGCCTTCCGTCCGGGCCGCGAGCACCTGACTGATGCGACCGATGACGGTTCCGGTGTGCCGGCTTACGGTCCCGAAACTGGCCTGAACGGTGCTGTTGTTCACATTGGGCTCAAGCTGCAGGGCACTGTTGGAACTGCCGGAGGAATCGAGAGCGCCCAGAACGGTCGCCATGTCTCCCGTGGCCGTGTTGGCCAGGCTGTCCAGAACGGAGCCCATCGATGAGTTGGGAATTTGCCGGCTGTAGAAAACGCTGTCGCGCAGCGCGGTGAGGAAAAGCTGATTGCCGCTTTTTCCCGGATTGAACGTAACCATGGGAAGGGCGGGATCATTGACGACGGACAGCTTTGCCGGATCGACGGTCAGCGTTGCCGCTTCGGTAATGAGGAACTGATCATTGTTGCGGATGTTCCCTGTTTCAGCAACTTTAACGGCAATCGTCGTGCCGTCGGCAATGGTCACTGTTTCGGTATTGGCGATCTGGGCGGAGGCTGCAGCGTCCCGGTTCAGGGTAAAGTTAAAGGTTGCGTTTTTGTTTCCCGTCACGTTGAACACATCCGTGCCCTTCCCCATGTCAATTTTTCCGGAAATCGTCCCGCCGTCAACGATCAGAGTATCATCGCCCGCGCCGGTTTGAACAGCGAATGTCCCGCCCGAGATGGCACCTTTTTTCACCTTGATCTTGTCGTCGCCCGCACCGGTCTCGATGGCCGTGATCCCACCGGACACCGT
>JAKQHR010000039.1 GCA_029557905.1 Verrucomicrobiota bacterium | reverse complement strand
CCGGTGTTCGGGTCCATCACCCGCCAGCGGTAGTAGTAAAGCCCCTCGCTGTCACCCAGCGCCTCTCGCCCCGTGTACGTCCAGCGGTTCATCACCAGTTCCCCCGTCTCAGACCGGATGCGCCCGAACGCGTCGTAGGCATAGGTTTTCACCGGAGCCTGCGATTCATCCGTCATCAGCGCCACCGACCCCAGACCGTCAGTGTGATACACCTGCCGCAGCCTCTGTTCCCCGTTCACAAACGCGATCCGCTCCACCGGCTGGTCTATTCCCGGACCGTTCACAACGGCATGGATCACCTCGTTGCTGGCGTTAAGCTCCAGCACCACGTTCGGCCCGTCATAGATGTAGCGGGCATGCAGGCAGTCATTCAGACTCTGGCTGATCCGGTTCCCGTCGCCGTCGAACGCATATGTGAACACCTGCCCGTTGGTGTCGGTCAGCGATGTCATCTGCGAGCGGAAGCTGTACCCGAAGCTGCGGCTGTTCCCGTTAACCGCATGGTTGGTGAGGCGGCCCGCCGCATCATAGGCGTAGGCATTGGTTTCAGGGGCGGATTCAGACAAGAGCAGGCGGTTGGCCGGGCCATAGGTGTAGTCCGTCTCATTGACGCCCGTTCCGTCCAGATGCACCCGGTTGCCGACGGGATCATACCCGAACTCTTCCGTGCGCCCGTCGGGATACGAGGCCGATGTCAGCCAGTTGCGGGCATCGTAGGCATAGCTGTTTGTTCCCTCCAGCGTCACCATGTTGGTGCGGCTGCCCGAAAGATCATAACCGTATTCGAACGAGGCCAGCGGGTGAGCCCCGGAACGGTGCACCATGCCAAGAAGCTGTCCCGCAACGTCGTATTCATACGAAGCCGTCACGCCGTTGGGCCAGACCGCATTGGTGCGGCGACCGGCATCATCATAACCGTATGTGGTAGTCTTGCCGTTGCCCGTCATGGCCGTCAGTCGGCTCCGGTCATTGTATTCATACGCCACACTGAGCACGGAAGCCGCATTGAGGTTGGTGCGGTTGCCCAGAGCGTCATAGCCGTAGCTCAGCACATGGCCTGTCGGCTCGGTTTTTGTGATCAGGTGGCCGTTGAGATCATAGGTGTATGTCGTGGTTTCAGTAATGACGCCGTTGACCCGCGTGTGCATCGCCGTGCGAAGGCCTCCGATGTCATAGGCGTATTCATACCGCAGATTCCCGCCGCCCAGCGCCGTGATCCGGTTCATGCTGTCATATTCCCAGAAGGTTATTACTCCCGCGCCGTCCGTTCGGTTGGTCAGGCTGCCCGAAGCATCATAGGCGTTCAGCGTCACTTCGCCCAGCGCATTGGTTTCCGCAATGACCCGGCCTAACGGATCATAAACCCATGTGTGGATGTTCCCGTTCGCGTCGGTCTGCGTCTGCACCCGGCCCACCGCGTCGTATGTCCAGTTGTTGGTCGAGGCTTCCGCCGTTCCCGCCGCGATGGTTTCGCTGAGCCGCCGGTCGCTGTGGTCGTAGGTGTATTCCGTCACCTTCCCGGCTGCGTCTGTCAGCCGCGTGATGGTGCTTCCGTATGCCCCGCAGCCCCCGCAGCCGGGCACCCGGCCGTACTCATAGTAAGTCTCGCGCCCCAGCGCATCCCGCACGGTCTCCAGGCGGCTGTATTCATCATAGGTGAACGCAGTGCTCTCCCCCAGTTCATTGACCGAGTTGGTCCGGTTGCCGAAGGGGTCATAGGCATAACTCACCGCGGTCTGGTCCTCGTTGGTCCGCACCAGCAGGTTCCCCCTCCAGTCATAGGCATAGCCTGTTTCGCCACCGTTCGCGTCCGTGATCCCCGTCATCCGGCCCGCTGTATCCCATGTGAACGCCGTGGTGTTTCCCAGCGCATCGGTGCGGGTCTTGAGATCGCCATAAACTCCGCCTGTTTCGTTGGTGCCGTAGTAGGTGAAGACCACGGTTCCCCCGGTGCGCTGGCGGTTGGTCAGCACCTGCCCGTATTCATTGCGAGCCCATTCCTCGGAACTGCCGTCCGGATAATCCATGCGGAGAAGCAGGTTGTTGGTGTCGCGGGTGTAGCTTATGCTCCGCCCCAGCCGGTCCACCCGGCAGGTCACGAACCCCGAGTCGTTGTAAAATGCGCTGTTGGTGTGTCCCAGCGGATCAACTTCCTGAATGATCCGTCCGGCATAGTCCCGCACATAAACAGTTGTGTTGCTGTCCGCGTCCGTGATCGAACCGATAAATCCCGCACCGCCCTGATCGCGGGTGTAGAACAGCGGGCGGCCTTCGCCGTCCCGTTTTTCCACCAAAAGCCCGTTGGTGTAGCGCCGTGTTATTTCAGAGCCGTCCCCCTGCAGCACCTGCGGATAGTCCCCAGCCCCCAAAGGCAGGCTGACGGCCAGCTCGTCCGTGACCATGTTCCGCTCCTCTTTCGCGATGCCTGTGACCAGATAAGGCCCGTTTCCGAAGTCAAAGATCGCTTCGTAGTTGTACACCCATTTCAACCGCGCGCCCGGCCCCGTATAAGCCGGATCGCTCGCAGTTTTCAGAAGAGGACGACCGTTTGCATTAGAATATGCCCCCACATATCCGTATGCCGCATGCTCCCCGCCCGGATAGTCCACCCCGACCAGCACGGCATCGGCATGGTAAGTGACGGTCGTCACCGTCACGAGCACGATGGTGCCGCCTTCTCCTCCTTCACCGCCGCCCTCGATCTGTTCATACGTTGATATATTGGTCGCGCTGTACGCCCACAGATCATAATCGTAGTCCACATAACGCCCGTCGCTGCTTGACACGCGCGTGATGCACTCGCTCCCGTATAGCGTGCCCCTGTCTATCTCAAGCCAGCGCCCAAAATCATTGCTGATCCGTTCCAGCTTGCCCGCAGCATTATAGCTCAGATGCCATGTCAGCCCCTGTCCGTTGCGCACCCGCACCAGTTCATATCTCGGCGCGGTCGTCCGCTCAAAGTCGTATTCCCAGCCCCCGGATGTCACCAGCGTATGACCCGCAGCACCGCCGGTCCACTTATACAGCCGGTCCCCGTTGAACACATAGGGGGCGCGTATAAGCCCGTTGGTGTCCGTCGCCCGGAAGTTGAATTCGTCCCCGTTGGCGTACCGCACTTTCACGTCGTAATGGCCGTTGGTCGAGGAGGTCAGATCCCGCACTTCGTAGTTCCAGTTGTGCTGCCAGGTTTGCTTCCAGCCGAATTCCATGTAGTTGGTCGTGAAGCTGACCGTCCGGCTGTTGTAGATGCGCGTGAAATCTACCGGCGCTTCCCCAAAGGTCGCAAGGTCTGTCACGTACCGCCGCTTGTTCGCGCGGTAGGGCTTGATTGAGCCAGCTCCTGCTTCGTCATTTTCGTCACCCACTACGCAGGGGCACGGTCCGCAGTCCGGAGGCGTAGTCTCGTTCCCGCAGCCGGTGTCGTAGGCCTCCGCCACAACAGTTGTCCACAGCAGCGGCGCTGCGAAAACCAGTAATATCAATTTACTGTTGAGCTTCATGGGGGGTATCCTCTTTTAATGTTTTTTCAAATGTGAAGGTGCGCTGCGGGCCTGGTGCTCCCATTGGCGGCTCCTCCCCAACCCTGAATTCTATCAACTCCTGCCTTTTCCCTTGCGAAACCAGCAGTGTGTATCTGCCGTTGTGTCCCCCAACCGCATAGTCAAATTCTATGGCGTCCGCACCCGGTTCAGGAGTGATGACAATAGGCCCAAGCCGATGATTCAAAGTGCCGCCGTGATCCGCCTCAATCAATATCTCCCGGCCCGCTTCAGGATTTTTCAGCGCCAGCCGGATTTTTAAAAGCTCATTTGGTTCGAGGATGATGCACTCGGTTTCATGGTCAATGGCGCGGAGATTGATCACACTTTTATCTGCGCGTGTGATCTGTGCGGAAGCCGTGGTCAGTGCTTCAAGTTTCTCGGGTGTCATTTCTTCAGAGCGCGATTGTCCTTCGGAGAGTTCTGCATCTTTCTGCGTCTGATCGGCCATTCCGGAGGTCACAGAAGATTGTTCGGACACAACAACACGGGCTGTCCTGTTATTATTGCGAAGACCAAGAATATATGCAGAAACCGCAATGATGGCGCAGAGTGCAATTATTAGCACAATTTTAGACTTCATTATATATACTCCTACCAGTAAAGAGGGCGGCAGCCGGTCGGCACAGGATTCAGGGGATCAAAGCCGTTTTGCACTTTCCACCCGTCACTGAATCCATCATCGGCCGTGGACGGGTCTGTATAATCAGTCATATATACCTGTTCCTCTTCCCAGTCGGTCAGACCATCTCCATCACAATCCGCGGTTCGGCTGGGAACGACGGTAATCTGCTGATAGCATTCCACCATATTCCCAGCGGCATCGCCGACCCGCCATGTAACAGATGTTGTTCCAATGTTGAATTCCGCCGGGGCGATACTGATTACACTTGCGACAGTGCAGTTGTCTGAAACTTCGGGCTGCCCATAATCAATATTTGTCACCACTCCAAGGCAGGCTTCCGCGTCAACAACAAGATCAGACGGACAAACCAGCACCGGATATTCGACATCAACCACAGCGACATACTGTGTGCATGTGCCCGTATTTCCCGCTCTGTCGGTTGCCGTCCAGATGACAGGCGTCACACCAGAGGGAAATTCTGCCGGGGCGTCATTCTCTATACTTGCTACCTCACAGTTGTCATCCGCCACAGGCTGCCCCAATGTCACATTTGATGCTGTGCACAAACCTGTGTCTGTATTAACACTGACATCCTCAGGAGCTGATATTACGGGTCTTTCGATGTCGTCATTCACAGTCATGAAGCAAAGGATTTCATCATTTGTCTTGCCGCTGCCAACAGCCTGCGGCGCATAGCCGGGAATAACAAGCACATCATCAATCTTGCCAACCATGGTGTTGGCCACTCCGCGACTGACCGAAGAATTACCAACGGTCAGGCAATTTGAATTCACGCGCACCACCTCGCCAGTGAGCGTGTTCCCGTTCCCTCGCTGAATCCCATTTTCGTAGAAATGCACATTGCGCGTTATGGTGTTTGTTGCCGGGCGGGTTCCATCATAAACAACAGCCACATGCGTCCAAATTTCACTGTCAGGCGCAGTTCCCCCGACCGATGTGCTTGACTCGTTTCCATTCACCCGGACAGCCAGCGTTCCCGATGATCCCGAAAATCTGAACTCAACACCCGCGGTTGTTTCTGATAACGACAGGGCGCTTGTATCACTGACAATTCGCGCAGAAGTGTTGGCGCTGGAACTGGCGCTTTCGCGTTTTACCCATGCCATGATGGTGAAATTGCTGGCGCTGGCGAGCGCATCATAGGTATTCAGCGTTTCAAGGCCGGGGGTCGTGGAGCCAGAACCTGTATTCGGAATATTCATGCTCCACCCGCAGTCGGCATTGGATGTCGGAACGTCCGTACTGAAAGCTGCGCCATAAACCATTTCGGCGTTGCCATCATCTTCATCTGTTCCAGTATTCAAGACTGCGGTTCCTGTACCTTCAAAGAAGAAATACTCTGCCGCTACCTCGGTATTCCCTGTACAGGCGCCATTGGCAATAACCGTTGTGGAACTCATCACAATCATTGCGAAGGTCAAAACATACAGCATGGTCGGCACGGTCTTCATAACATCTCCTTGATCGGCTGAATTGTATTAAATTTGCACCCGGCAGAGAGCCTCAGTCAATTCAAATACCGCAGAATCTGCATGTTTTCACAGCTCAGATAGCCGACGCTTCCAGGATACTTCTTCTTCTGTGGATGAACACGAAATCGTGTTTTTGTTCGACATGTTTTGCGCGGCGGTTTACATTCGGCCAGTGACTTGACATTCAACTGGAGAACTCTGCATGAAGCTGACCTTTCTGGGCGCTGCAAAGAACGTAACCGGCTCGAAGTATCTCCTCGACGCGGGCGGTTTGCGCATGCTGATTGACTGCGGCCTGTATCAGGAACGCGGCCTCAAGGACCGCAACTGGGAGCCGTTCCCGGTGGATCCCAAGAGCATTGACTGCGTCCTGCTCACCCACGCGCATCTTGATCACTGCGGGATGATCCCCCGGCTGGCCAAGGACGGCTTCAAGGGCAAAATCTATGGAACAGCCGCCACGAACAAGATCGCAGAAATTGTGATGCTCGATTCCGGAAAACTGCAGGAGGAAGACGCCGCCTTCAAGAAAAAGCGCCACGAGAAGGAAGGCCGCAAAGGCCCCCACCCCGTCATGCCGCTATATACCCGTGCCGAGGCCGAAGCCGTCCTGCCGCGCCTGTCTCCGGTGGATTTCGGACGCGATTTCCCGCTGAACAACAAGGTATCCATCCGCTTCTACGGAGCGGGTCATATTCTGGGCGCAGCCAGCATCAAGGTCACCGCAAAAGAGGATGCCGGAACAAAATCCATCATTTTCTCCGGCGACATCGGCCGCTGGGACATGCCGATCCTGAAGGACCCGGAGCCGCTGGATGCCGCGGATTACGTGGTCATGGAATCCACATACGGAAACCGCATTCATGACGACAACGGGCATATCCCCGATGAACTTGCGGATATTCTGAATTCGACCTACAAGGCCGGCGGGAATGTCATCATCCCCAGTTTTGCGGTGGAGCGCACCCAGGACCTGCTCTATCATCTCAACAAGCTGCTTGCCGCGAAGCGCATTCCGCACATGCTCACGTTCCTCGACAGCCCCATGGCCATCCGCGTCACCGAGGTGTTCAAGGAGCACAAGGACCTCTTCGACGACGAAACCCGCCAGCTTCTGCGGGAGGGAAAGCACCCGTGCGATTTCCCGAATCTGAAGATCACCAACAGCGCGGACCAGTCGAAAGCCATCAACAGCATCCGCGGTTCCGCCATCATCATCGCCGGCTCCGGCATGTGCACCGGCGGGCGGGTCAAACACCACCTGAAGAATAACATCACCCGCGATGAATGCACGGTGCTCTTCATCGGCTATCAGGCGGTAGGCACCCTCGGCCGCATTATTCTGGACGGAGCGGAAGAGGTGCGCATCCACGGCGAAACATTCCCCGTCCGCGCGCAAATCGCTAAGATCGGCGGTTTCTCCGGACATGCCGACCAGACGGAGCTTCTGAAATGGGTTACCTCGCTGCAGGCGCCCCCAAAACGGATCTTCGTCACGCACGGCGAGCCCGAATCGGCCGAAGCGTTTGCGAAACTGCTGCGGGGGAAGATGAAGGCCGAAGTCACGGTTCCGGACTACAGGGACGAAGCGGAGCTCTGATCCACGGCCGCCGGTTTCACAAAAAGCCGGCAGCAGATTCTCCCCCGGTGATATTCAAGCGCCGGAGGTATTTTTATTTCGTCGGTCGCCGCATGCTTCTTCGGCTTCCTGATCGAAACCAGCGCTGCCCCGGGCGGCATCTGCGCCCAGACTTCATCAGCAGCGACGCCGCGACGGAAACGCGTATGGCGGTTCGCATAGAACTCGAAGGTCCCCCGCTTCCGGCCAACAAGATAAACGGGCTGATCGGTCGCCAGCAGCCTGTCCGCTTCCCGCGCAAATTCAGGAATAACGGTTTCGGGACGGTGAACCGGATGCAGAACAAAGATGTATAAACAAACCGTCACCTGCATCGCCGCCCACACGACGATCAGCACACCCGTCCGCCGGTTTCCGCGAAACAGACGCCATCCGGCGGCGGCCAGCAGCGCAAGGACCGCACCCGCCGCAAGCATCGTCAGGAGGGGCAGCTGATCCATAAAGAACGCGGCGGAAAGACCGGCGGCCGCGAGCAGCGCAACGACCAGCAGCAGAAGGGCGAAATAGCCCTCGATGAACCGGACAAGCCGGCCGCCTTCGCGGTCAATCCACGGAAGGAGAAGCGCGGCCGTCATGATGGCAGAAGCCGGCAGCAGCAAAAGCATATAGTGCTGCTGCTTGTTGTACAGCAGACTCAGCAGGATCAGTGAGCTGAGAAGCCAACCGAACAGGAAAACAATGCCGTCGCCCTCCCGCCGGTTCCTCCAGAAAAGCCAGGCCGCGGGAAAAATCAGCAGCCCCCATGGAAACATGCTGACCGGCGCGCGCAGAACATAATAGTGAAAAGGCGCGGGGTGACCGGTGCCGTCGTGCTCAATCAGAGCCTGCAGCTCGCTTTCCACGGCGTTGTCGGCCAAATCATCGGTGGCGGGCATGATTTCAAGCGCGGCATACCACGGCAGGGCAATCAGGGCAAATGCAGGGAGGAAGAGCAGCAGGGCTTTCCATTTCATGCCGGACGGCCTGCGGAACAGGCGGCGCGACAGCATGAGCGCCACCGCCGCCAGCAGCGGCATGACCAAAGAGGCGGGTCCCTTGAACATGAAGCCCGTCCCCGAAAATAGTCCCGCCAGAAGCCACCAGCGCGCAGGCTTGTCTCCGGTCAACGCCTTGAAGACGGCGGTGCACGCCAGAGTGACGAAAAGGGCCTGGGCGATATCCGTCTCCGCAAGCCGGGCATAGCGCTGCACGATGAACGAGGCTGACGCGAGCAGAACGGCCAGCGGCGCGGCCCGGCTGTCCCGCAGCAAAGTCCGCGATGCCCAGTATATGACACCGAAGAGCAGCGTGGTCAGCATAACATTCGGCAGGCGGGCCGCAAACGGAGACTGCACTGTGCCGCTCATCTTGAAAGCGGCGGCCACAACCCAGTACATCAGCGGCGGCTTTTTCAGGCGGAGCTGGTTTTGATAGTGCGGAACCATCCAGCGGCCGGTTTCCACCATGTCGTGCGCGGTCAGCACCACGCGCAGCTCCTGCTCCCGCTCCATCACCTGCCGGCCGAGACCCGGCAGCAGAATCAGGCCGCACAGGACAATCAGAAAACAGATTCCGTGTTTCATCATAAATCTTCCCTTTTCGCGGATATCCTGAGTTTACGGACATAAAGCGCGGAAAAATACCACACCCCGCCCAGCATCAGCATGGCGGCCGCCAGCAGCCCGTATCCGGCTGCATGCGACTCATGCATGGCTCCGGACCCCGCAAGCACACACGGCAACGCTCCCGGCAGAAAACCAAGCAGAGTTCCAATCAGGAACGCGCCGTGCTTCACGGGCATCAGGGCCAGGGCCGGATTGATCAACAGCCCGCTCACGGGTGTCTGGCGCAGCGCAAAGATGGCGGGAATGCTGAATTTTTCAAACAGATGACCCACCTCGCCAACCCGCGGCCACCGGCGAAGAATCGCATCTCGACCAATCCAGCGGGCAAATATGAACATGGCATAGGCTCCAAGCAGGGTTCCAGCCAGCGCATACAAAAGCCCCCTGTAAAAACCGAAGAGAACTCCTGCGGCGGCACTCAGCAAAAGCCGGGAAAAACCAACAGAAGCCAGCAGCGCACTCAGGCCCACAAACACCAGCGGGGCCATCCAGCCGAAATCGTTCAGGCGCTGCCGGAACAGCGCAAGATTTTGGAAATATTCAACCAGCGGCGAGGAATATATGATCCACATCGCGGCGGCAGCAGCGGCCAGCGCGATGCCCGCTTTTAAGAACGGGCGGGTTATGATCAGCGGTTTCTGCTCAATCATGATCGTCATGATGCAGGATCCCGTGTCCGGCGGGCAGGAATGCGGCGTGACTTGTACCAGCGCATCGCAAAGCAGTCCACCAGCCCGCGCCAGGCGCGGTTTCCGACACCGTACTTGGACACACCCGCCGTGCGCGGCCTGTGATTCACGGGAACTTCCCTCACCGTGAAACCCTGGAAACGCATCAGCGTCGGAAGAAAGCGGTGCATGCCGTTGAAAACAGGAATTTCCGCCAGCGCCGCGCGGCGGACAACCCGCAGCCCGCAGCCGGTGTCGGAAACCCGGTCGCCGGTGACAGCATTTCGGAATGCATTGGCGACGCGCGATGAAATCCTGCGAATGAGGCTGTCCCGGCGCTTTGTGCGAACCCCGCAGACCATGTCCGTGCCGTCGGTCAGCTGCGCAAGAAGCGCGGGGATATCCGCGGGATCGTTCTGGCGATCCGCATCAAGTGTGGCAATGACCGTACCCCGAGAGGCGGCAAAGCCGGAGGCGACGGCCGCGCTTTGGCCGCAGTTGCGGCTGTGGGCGATCACGCGCAGCGTCTTGAATTCCCGCTGAAGCCGGAGAAGCTCCTCGAGGCTTCCATCACGGCTGAAATCATCCACATAAACAATCTCATACGGCCGGCCGGACACGTCCATTGCCGCGGTGATTTCCTCAATCAGCGGCCGAATGTTTTCTCTTTCATTATAGACAGGAACCACAACGGAAAAAACCACTCCGCTGCCGGACTCCAAACCTGTTTGCGCGGTCAATGACATGAATGGCATCTATAGCGATTCGGAGGCGGGGCATCAATCTTTTCAGGAAAATATCGGCCCCCGCTTGACAACTCCATTTTATGAACATATGTTCATTATGAAGGGAAGCAGATTATGACCAGACCATGCTGTGTAAGAAGAATAGGGTTTGTCCCGGGCGTCACCTATTTCAAGCCCGCGGGCATTCCGCTGAGTTCACTGGAAGAGGTGGTTGTCACGCTCGATGAGCTGGAGGCCCTGCGCCTCGCCGACCTGAATGGCCTCTATCAGGAACAAGCTGCTGAGCAAATGAAAATTTCGCGGCCGACCTTTTCCCGCGTAGTCGCGGTCGCCCGCAGGAAAGTGGCCGATGCACTGATCAACGGCAAGGCGCTGCGGCTGGAAGGCGGCCCGGTGCTGCATGATGCGAATATGAACATGATGCCGGGCGGCGGCGGCCGCGGGAGAAGAGGTTTTGGAAGAGGAAGGAGACTAATGTGAAAGTGGTATTGACATCTATGGGCGATGATTTGAAGGCGGCGATGGATCCGCATTTCGGGCGGGCACGCAAGTATATCCTGTTCGATACAGAAACCGGCGAGTGGGCAGTTCATGACAACACCCCCAATCTGCAGGCCGCGCAGGGCGCGGGAATTCAGGCGGCTGAGTTCGTTGCGCGGCTGGGCGCCGAGGCCGTGATTTCGGGACACGTTGGGCCCAAGGCCTTCCGTGTGCTGAATTCAACCGGAATCGGCATTTACCTGAAAGAGGGGGGCACCATAAACGAGGCCATCGAGGATTTTAAGAAGGGTGAACTTCCGGAGGCCGGCGGGGCCGACCGCGAAGGTCACTGGGTTTGATAAAGGAAAGGAGCACATCATGCCAGGTGGAGACAGAACAGGCCCTCTGGGACAGGGGGCGCGTACGGGTCGCGGGCTCGGAGCCTGCGGCGGCGGGCAGAGCCGGGCGGATGTTCCGGCGGCAGGCCAGGGACGCGGCATGGGCCGCGGAATAGGTGGCGGTCGCGGTGGTGGACGTCTGGGCGGCGGTGGTCGCGGACAGGGTGTTGGCGGCCGCGGACAGGGAATGGGCAGATAATAACATTATAAAGAAAGGAGCATATCATGCCAGGTGGAGACAGAACAGGACCCATAGGAATGGGCGCAATGACAGGACGCGGGGCGGGCTTCTGCGCGGGTTACGCCGCGCCCGGCTATATGACGGGTGGCCGCGGATTCGGACCGGGATTCGGCCGTGGCCGCGGTTTTGGAGGCGGCGGCCGCGGATGGCGGAACCGCTTTTACGCCACGGGAGTCCCGGGCTGGATGGCCGGCCCCTGGGGCGCTTCGGTGCCGCTGGCGGCCGCGCCTGAACAGGAACTCGCGGGCCTGAAGCAGCAGGCGGAATATTTCGGGCAGGCGCTCGAGGAAATCCGCAGCCGCATTCAGGAACTGGAAAAGACCGAGAAGAAATAGAACAGGAATGCTGCGGCGCGCGGAAAATCCCGCGCGCCGCATAACCCGAATGATGATGCAGCCTTACCGTTACATTTTTGGTCCAGTGCCATCGCGTCGCTTCGGGCGCTCGCTTGGGGTGGATCTCACCCCGCTTAAAACCTGCACTCTGGACTGCATTTTCTGCCAGCTGGGGCACACATCCAACAAAACTATTGAACGCAGGGAATATGTGCCTGTTCGCGAGGTCCAGCAGGAACTGATCCGCTGGGAGAAGGAGGGCAGCGAAGCCGATTTCATCACCCTTTCCGGGTCCGGGGAGCCCACGCTCCACTCCGGATTCGGCGAGATTCTCAAATTCATAAAGGACAAGATGCCCGCGCCTGCAGTGCTTCTCACAAACGGCACTCTTCTCTGGATGCCCGAAGTCCGCAAAGCTGCGGCAAACGCGGATATCGCGAAGCTGTCGCTCAGCGCATGGGACGAAGCTTCCTTCAAGCGCATCAACCAGCCTCATGCGGATATTACTTTTGAGCGCTATGTAAACGGGCTGCGGTCTTTTCGCGCCGAATACTCCGGGAAAATCTGGCTGGAGGTATTTTTGATCGACGGCATCAATTCTGCCCGCGGGCAGGTTGAAAAAATTGCGCGGATTGCCAATGCAATCGAGGCGGATGAAATTCATTTAAACACGGCGGTCCGGCCGCCGGCCGATTCCGCGGTGCATCCGGTGCCTGAAGAGCGGATGGCCGAACTTGCGGATCTGTTCAGGCCGGCGGCAACCATTATCGCCGGCTTCCCGAAGCGATGCGCGGCCAACATACAGGCCAACGAGGAAACCATTTTGAACATGCTTCGCCGCAGGCCCTGCACAGCCCGGCAGATTGCCGAGGTGTTCGGAATGCACGTGAACGAGGTCTCCAAGTATGCCGGTGACCTGCTGCGTTCGCAGAAAATCCGGTTTCAGTACCGGGACGGGGAGATATATTTTGCCGCTGTAACCGACATCAGCAATGATGAACACGAGGAGGTGCAGTCATGATGAGAATTATGCTTAAGAGCAAGATTCACCGGGCTTTTATTACTGATACAAAGCTGCATTACGAGGGAAGCATTGCCTGCGACCCATGCCTGCTGAAGGCCGCCGACATCCTCCCGAACGAGAAGGTGCTGGTGGTTAATTTGAACAACGGGGAACGCTTCGAGACCTATGCGATTCCCGGCACGGACGGCGAGATTGGCCTGCGCGGCGCGGCCGCGCGGCTGGGGCATGCGGGGGACTGCGTGATCATCATGGCCTTTGGCCTGATGGACAGCGCCGAATGCGCATCATGGGTGCCTCGCACGGTGCATGTGGACCGCGCCAACCGCCTGATTCCGGAGAAATAGCAAGATGCCGAAAACTGAACCGTTTGATCAGCTTGGTGACCGGTACGCGGCGTGGTTTGAGAAACATCCCGCAGCCTATCGTTCAGAGCTGGCTGCCGTGCGCGAGCTGTGGCCGGACGGCGCAAACGGGCTGGAGATCGGCGGCGGCGCCGGGCATTTTGCCGGGCCCCTGGGCATCCGCCGCGGGGTGGAGCCTTCGGAAGCGATGCGGCTGAAGGCGTTGAAAAGAAAGATCGCCGCCGTTGCCGGTGTCGCCGAAAATCTTCCGTTTCCGAACGCATGTTTTGACGCCGTTCTGATGGTGACGACCATTTGCTTTGTGGATGATCCTCAAAAAAGCCTGCAGGAAATGTTCCGCGTTCTACGGCCGGGAGGTTGCGCGGTAATCGCGTTTGTTGACCGCGACAGCCCGCTGGGGCGCGAGTACGAATCCAAACGCGCCGAAAGCCCGTTCTATCGCGATGCTCATTTCTTCAATGCGGCCGAGGTGACGGCCTTGATGAAGGAGACTGGCTTGGTGGATTTGGAATATCGTCAGACACTCTTCACACACCCGGGTTCAATGCGGGCTGAAGATCCGGTGCGTCCCGGATTCGGCGAAGGATCGTTCGTTGTGATTCGCGGGCGGCGGCCGGGGGCACAATCATGAAAACCGCAGAGAGGACGCCGTTCGCATATCGGACCATTGGAATCATTCGTACTCCGCATCGTGATTCCACCCATACGCCCTATCAGCCAACGACGGCGAGCAGCCATGAATATGAGTGCTTCATTGAGCTGGCAGAAACATATCTTCCCGCTTTGGCGCGCTTGGAAGAATTCAAATATATTTATGTGATTTATCATATGGACCGCCTTCATCGGAGCGTGGAGATGACCGTGATCCCCCCTTGGGCGAATAGAATTCAGGTGGGTTTATTTGCCAGCCGGACGCCTCTGCGCCCCAATCCGATTGGATTGAGCATCGTTCAACTGCGGGAGATCCGTTCCAACCGCATATACACGTCAAATCTGGATGTGTTTGACGGCACGCCCCTGCTGGACATCAAGCCCTATATTAGAGATCTCGACAGCAAAACCGAGGCAAACTGCGGCTGGATTGACGATTTGCCGGATCGCGATCATTTAACCCTTCATATCCGGGGAATTCCCCATGATTATTAAAATTTCCTTACACAGGCGGACACAGGGGGCGTTGTCATGCTGAAGAAAATTCATTTGTGCATGAACCATGCGCGCCGGGTCAAGCGCGGCAGAGAACTGTCTTTTGCACCCGGGCTCAACCTGCTTCTGGGGCCCAACGGCACAGGCAAAAGCACCATTCTTCGGGCCATCGCTGAATGCGAAGAGTGCCGCCGCATCGAGGAGGGCCCGACGGAATATGTCTTCTTCGACGCCGAACTCGCCAATCCGCATACCGCCACAGGCCCGGCTGGAAACTACACGAACATGATCCTCCGGACGCGCGCGCTTTTTTCGTCGCATGGAGAAATTCTCCAGGATGTTTTTAAGACGCTCGGTATTACGCCCAAGACCTGCCTGCTGCTGGACGAACCGGAAGCCGGACAGGATTATGATCATGTGCTGAAACTGCGGGCGGCGATGGATCGCGCCGTGAAGCGCGGCGCTCAGATCATATGCGCCACGCACGAGTTTATGTTCTGGGAGCGGGCCCATTTTATTGAATTGAGGCGGGGCTACCGCAAGCGCATCAGCAAGGCCGTCTGCCGCATGAAGTGCTTGAACGAGCAGGAGGACACATTGTGAATCTGATCTGGAAAGACAAATCAATGCCGGATGAACCGTTCCTCGGGCGGATGCTGGTTCCAACCGCCTCTGCTTTTTTAAAGGGCCCGTGCGGAGACGAAATGGAGTTCTACCTCAAAATCACAGACGGGCGCATTGAAGATGTGACCTATTATACAAACGGATGCGAGCACACGAGAACCTGCGGAGCCGCCGCCGCCGAAATGGCAAAGGGCAGAACGGTGACGGAAGCGCTGGGCATCAGCCCGCGTGAAATCATTGAGTCGCGAAAGTGCCTTCCGGAAGAGGGCAAACACTGCGCGATTCTTGCCGTCAGCACTCTATATCGGGCCATTGCGAATTTTCTGTTGTCGGACGAAGCATGGAGAGCGCGGAATTGAAGACAGTCATCGAATGCATTCCCTGTTTTGCGCGTCAGGCGGCCGAGGCTGTCGCGCAGACGGTTCCGGATCCGGTCCGGCGTGAAGAGCTGCTGCGAAGCCTGCTGAAGGCCATTGCGGAGGAGCCGTGGGACGGCACCCCTCCGGTCATGGCCCAGCGTATTCACCGCCTTATCCGTCAGGAGGTGGGCAGCGAAGATCCCTATCGCGGTTTAAAGTCCCGTATGAACAGCGCGGCGGAAACCATGGTGCCGCTTCTGCGCCGGCGGCTTGAAGAATGTCAGGACCGTCATGAAATGGCCGTCAAGCTGGCTATTGCCGGCAACCTGCTCGACGCCGGGGCGAAAACGCAGATCGGGCCCGATGAACTGGAAGACCATATCGAAAAGATCTTGACCGCACCGCTGCGAGGCGATCCGAAAATACTTTTCCGTGCCGCGGAGGAAGCGCACTGCATTCTTTATCTGGCGGACAATGCCGGCGAGATCTTCTTTGACCGGCTGCTGATCGAAGAACTGCCCGCTGAAAAAATCACCCTGTTTGTGCGCGGAGCGCCGACGATCAATGACGCCACGCTGGCGGATGCGGAGCGGGCCGGCCTCCCGGAAATCCTGCCCGTGTGGGGGAACGGGTCGGACGCCCCGGGAACAATTGTAGAGGATTGCGACGAAAAGTTTCGGGAATGGTTCGAGTGTGCGGACCTGATTATCTCAAAGGGGCAGGGCAACTATGAAACCCTGTCGGATACGGACAAGCACATATTTTTCCTGTTCACAGTCAAATGCCCGGTCGTTGCGGAGCAGACGGGTGAGCCGGTGGGCAGCATGATGGTGATGGAGCGCAATGGAAATGAATAATTCAACCTACACAGTGGCGGTCGCCAGCGGCAAGGGCGGAACCGGGAAGACGACGGTTGCCGTGAATCTGGCCGCGGTCCTTGCGGAACAGGGCACGGTTGTCCAGTATCTGGACTGCGATGTCGAAGAACCCAACGGGCACATATTTCTGAAACCGGAAATAATGGGATCCGAAACCGTCACCATGAAGGTGCCGGTGATTGATGCCGCGCGCTGCACCGGCTGCCGGAAATGCGCCGAGGCCTGTCAGTTCAACGCCATTGCGGTGCCGAAAAAGGCGATGGTTTTCACCGAGCTCTGCCACGGCTGCGGCGCGTGCACTCTGGCATGTCCGGAAGACGCGATCACCGAAACCGATGAAAACATCGGAGCCGTGGAAAGCGGGAAATCCGGGGCCATTCTTTTTGGTCAGGGACGCCTCAAGGTCGGAATCTCCATTACGCCTCCGATCGTTCGGGCGGTCAAGCGAACCCGGAAGGAAGGCGCAGTGGTGATTCTGGATTCCGCGCCCGGCACGGCCTGCCCGGTGGTAGCCGCCGTTCGCGATGTGGATTATGTTATTCTTGTAACCGAACCGACCCCTTTTGGCTTGAACGATCTGCGCCTTGCGGTCGAGTTGATGCGCGAACTGGGGCGTCCGTTCGGCGTAGTGATCAACCGCGCGGGCATCGGCAACGACGAGGTAAAAAAATACTGCGAGGCGGGAAATATCGCGCTGCTGGCCGAACTGCCGGACGACCGCCGTGTGGCCGAGGCCTATTCGCGCGGCGAGATGATGATCACGGTGCCGGGATTCCGGGAGATTCTCCGGGAAGCGGGTGCGCGGGTTATGCAGGAAGTGGTGTCGTGAAGGAACTTGTGGTAATCAGCGGCAAGGGCGGAACAGGCAAAACCAGTGTCACGGCATCGTTTGCTGTGCTGGCCGGGAATGCCGTGCTGGCCGACGGGGATGTGGATGCGGCGGACCTGCATCTGATTCTGCAGCCGGAAATTAAGCACCGCGAGGAATTCCGCGGCGGGCACGAGGCGATTATTCGCGCGGAGGACTGCCTCGGATGCGGGCTTTGTGAAGCGCACTGCCGGTTTGACGCCATTCGGCCCGAAGATGCCGTGTACGCAGTTGATCCCTCCGGATGTGAAGGATGCGGCGTATGTGTCCGCATCTGTCCCGCACAGGCCATTGATTTTCCGGTGCGGCCGGGCGGAGAATGGTTTGTTTCGGGAACCCGCTGCGGGCCGATGGTGCATGCCCGCCTGACCCCCGGCGGCGAAAACTCCGGCAAGCTGGTGTCGCTGGTCCGCGAAAAGGCCCGCGAGATTGCCGAAGAGAAGAAAATGGATCTGGTGATCATGGACGGGCCTCCCGGCATCGGCTGCCCGGTGATTGCCGCGATCACCGGCGCCTCGATGCTGCTCATGGTTACGGAGCCGACGCTGTCGGGGGCGCATGACCTTGAGCGTGTTCTCCATCTGGCGAATCATTTCAGGATCCCTTCAATGGTTTGTGTGAACAAGTGGGACATCAATCCTTCTCAGACAGAGGAGATTGAAAAAATGGCTCAAAGCCTCGGGGCGGAAATCGCCGGCCGCATCGCATATGACCCCGGGGTAACCGCGGCGCAGGTGGCGGGAAAGACTGTCGTCGAGACAAAAGCGCCGGCCGCAGAGGATATGAAGGAAATTTGGACTGCTGTATCGAAAAGTTTGGGTTTGCAGTAAGGAGCACTATGCAGAACGAAGGCAATCTGGGACAGTTTTTGGAAGAACAGCAAATGCGCGAGCGGCTGGACCGCATCCGGCACAAGATTCTGGTGATGTCCGGCAAGGGCGGTGTGGGCAAGAGCACCGTGGCGGTGAATCTTGCGGTTTCACTGTCTCTGGCCGGGCACAAAGTGGGCCTGCTGGACGTAGACATCCACGGGCCGAGCATTCCTAAAATGCTCCGGCTCGAGGATGCGAAGGTTCAGGAAGTTGAGGGTGCCCTCCAGCCCGTTGACGCTGCCGGCCTGAAGGTCATGTCCATCGGATTTCTGCTGAAAAACCGCGACGATGCGGTCATCTGGCGCGGGCCGATGAAAATGAACGTCATCCGCCAGTTCCTGAAGGATGTGGACTGGGGCGATCTGGATTTTCTCATCATTGATTCGCCTCCCGGCACCGGCGATGAGCCGCTTTCGGTCTGTCAGCTCGTCAAGCCGCTCGACGGCGCGGTGGTGGTCACCACGCCGCAGAATGTGGCACTGGCCGATGTGCGCAAATCCATCCGATTTTGCCATCAGCTCAGCATCCCCGTGCTGGGCGTTGTGGAAAACATGAGCGGCTTTGTCTGTCCGCACTGCAGCACCGTCACCGAAATCTTCAAAAGCGGCGGCGGAGAGAAGATGGCGGCAGAGATGACGGTGCCGTTTCTGGGCCGCATTCCGATTGATCCTGCCGTGGGCGAATCGTGCGACGGTGGCGAGCCCTTCATCTACCACTACGGAAGCACCGCCACGGCGCGGTCGTTTGACCGCATGGCCGCCCCCATCCTGGCATTAATGGATTCTGCTGCAGGTCCTCAAACCGAAACAAAAAAGGAAAACATCATGAAAATTGCAATACCCCTCGCTGAGGGAAAACTCTGCGCTCACTTCGGTCACTGTGAGCAGTTCGCGCTGGTGGATGCCGATGTCGGCTCAAAGAAAATACGTTCCACGTCCCATCTGAAACCGCCCGCTCACGAGCCGGGCGTGCTTCCGCGCTGGCTGCACGAGCAGGGCGCGAACGCCATCATCGCCGGCGGCATGGGCCAGCGCGCGCAGTCGCTGTTTGAATCAAACGGTATTCAGGTGGTTGTCGGCGCTCCGGCGGACACGCCCGAAAATCTGGTGACCGCTTTCATATCGGGCACACTGAAATCCGGAGAGAATGTCTGCGACCACTGAATGAAATCTTCTGAAATAGAGAAACTCCTGCGGTCTGAAATAATTCAGGTCATGGGCTGCACCGAGCCGGCCAGCGTGGCGTTTGCGTTTGCGACGGCAAAAAAACATCTTCGGAACCCGCTTGATTTGCGGCAGTTCAGCGCGGAACTGACCGCCACGCGCGATATCCTGCGGAACGCCTCGACCGCCGTGGTTCCCCGGCTCAACAAGCGGGGCCTGCGCGCAGTGGCGGCGGCGGGCCTTGCGTCATCACCGGAAAGCTTCAATATTTTCCCATCCATGAAGATGGCGGTCGCCGGAAAACTGCTGCGCCGCCGCGGATGGCTGAAAACCTGTCCGCTGGATCAGAAAAAGTTTTTTATCCGTGCGGTGCTGAGGCAGGGGATCGAAGAAGTCGCCGTTGAGATCGTTGGGCGGCATGACCGTGTCGCGCGGGTGCTTCTGAACGGCAGGGTATTCTATCGTGAAGAACCGGGGCCGGTCTTCGACATCAGCATGAATGAAATATGGGCGGTTGTAGAAAAAAGGGATCCGGCGCTGGAGGAAATCGCCCTCGATTTCATCATGCGGCAGGTGCGGGGTGACAAAACGGGGACCGCAGATCAGAACGTTCCCGGGCTGGTGCGCGCGCGGATGCTGGGTTCGGATGCGCCGGTCATGACGGTCACGGGCTCCGGCAATCAGGGAATCTTCATCGGCGTGCCTTTTTATGAGCTGTATCAGGAGATGGGCAAAGCCATCCTCCCGGCGGTGCTGTTTGCGCTGCTGACGCAGATTCATCTCACAAAAAAGGCCTCGCGCATTTCAGGCGCCTGCGGACTGGCCACCAAGGCCGCTCCGGCCCTGACGGCGGGGCTGATGTATGCGCAGGGGGCATCGCTTCCGGAAATTTGCAAGGCAATCGAGAACCTTCCCAGCCGCATCGGCTATATTCCCTGCCCCGGGGCAATGGCC
>JAKQHR010000024.1 GCA_029557905.1 Verrucomicrobiota bacterium | reverse complement strand
GCTCCACGGGCGACGTCATTTTGGTCAGCCCGCTGCCGTGCACGACCACGGAGCATCTCCAGCCCTGCTTTAACGATCTGTCGGACGCCGGTTTCGATCTCGGCGGCTCCGGCTCGGCGCTGCGCACCCCCAGCGCCTGCGTGGGACCGGCGCGCTGCGAGTGGGCCTGCGTCGACAGCCTGGATCTGTGCTACAATCTCACCATGACCTATCAGGATCAGATGCACCGGCCGATGTTTCCCTACAAATTCAAGATCAAGATTTCCGCCTGCGCCAACGACTGCGTCGCGTCGATCGCCCGCTCCGATCTGTCGGTCATCGGCACATGGAAGGATGATATTCAGATCAACCCCGCCGAAGTGCTCGCCTGCGAGGCGTCGGGCATGAACATTCAGAAGGAAGTATGCGACCTTTGCCCCACCCGTTGCATGGAATGGAACGGCAAAGAACTGAAAATATATGACGAAGACTGCACCCGCTGCATGCACTGCATCAACCTGATGCCGAAAGCCCTGCGGCCGGGGAAAGAAAGAGGCGCTTCCATTCTGGTCGGCGGCAAAGCGCCCATTGTAAAGGGTGCGCTGTTGTCCTGGGTGATCGTTCCCTTTATGAAACTGGAACCGCCCTATGATGAATTGAAAAGCCTGATCGAGCGTATTCAGGACTGGTGGGACGAGCACGGGAGATCGCGCGAGCGGCTGGGGGAATTGATTACTCGGCTGGGCATGCGGGTCTTTTTGAAGGCCGTGGACCTTCCCGCCGTCCCGCAGATGGTGAAAGCGCCGAGAACCAATCCCTACGTATTCTTCTGGCCCGAAGATCTGAAAAAGGAGGTGAAGTAAGATGGCAAAAACGGATATCGGCCCTCCCAATTACAAAACCATGCTGCCGCCCGTGATTGAAAGAAACTACGGAAAGTGGCTCTATCATGAAATTTTAAAGCCCGGCTTGCTGATGCACGTTTCCGAATCCGGCGAGGCGCTCTACAGCGTGCGTGCGGGTTCGCCCCGGCTTGTTTCGACGGATCACATCCGTGAAATCTGCGACATTGCTGAAAAGTACTGCGGCGGCTACCTGCGGTTCACCAGCCGCCACAACATCGAGTTCCTGCTCGACGACCGGAACCAGGTCGAGCCGCTGATCGACGAATTAAAAAGCCGCGGTTACCCCGTGGGCGGGACGGGACATTCCATCTCCAACATCGTTCACACGCAGGGCTGGGTTCACTGCCACACTCCTGCCACGGACGCCTCCGGCCCAGTGAAAGCCCTGATGGATGAAATCTACGATCACTTTGTGAATGCCACGCTGCCCGCGCACGTCCGCATCGCCCTGGCCTGCTGCCTGAACATGTGCGGCGCGGTTCACTGCTCGGACATTGCCATTTTAGGCATTCACCGGACGGTTCCCAAGACGGACAATTCCCGCGTGCCGAACGTCTGCGAAATTCCCTCGACGGTGGCTTCCTGTCCGACGGGCGCCATCCGCGGTGACATGAAAAACAAAACGCTGACGGTCAACGAGGAAAAGTGCATGTACTGCGGCAACTGCTATACCGTCTGTCCGGCCATGCCGATCGCCGATCCGGACAACGACGGCATATCCATCTGGGTCGGCGGCAAGGTATCCAACGCGCGCAGCGCACCCAAATTTTCCAAGCTGGCGATTCCCTTCCTGCCCAACAACCCGCCGCGCTGGCCGGAAGTTGTGGATGCTGTAAAAAACATCATTGAGGTCTATGCCGCCCATGCCAAAAAACATGAACGCGTCGGCGAATGGATCGAACGCGTCGGCTGGGAGCGCTTCTTCAGCCTGACGGGCATTCCGTTCACGGATCAGCACATCGACGATTTTGATCTGGCGACGGAGACCTTCCGGACATCCGCGCAGTTTAAATGGAGGTGAGCATGAGCGACGAATTGAAAACAAAAGTGACCGGGCTGTTCCGGGAAAAATCAAAGGGCGACAAGAAGATGTTTTACATTCGGGACGTGACCAAATGGCTGCCCGGCGAGGATCGCCACGCCGTGCAGAACGCCGTGAAGGAACTCCTCGACGAGGAAGTGCTGAAGTACTGGTCGAGCGGCAGCTCCACCTACATCATGCTGGCGGATTTTTTCCCCAAGGAATAAGGACCCTGTTATGAACCGACCCTGCCCGCGATTCATCGTTGCCGCTCTGCGGGGCGGCGCGGGGAAAACCACCCTGGCTGTGGCAATGGCCATGGCCCTGCGCCAACAGGGCATCACCGTCTCCCCCTTCAAAAAGGGGCCGGATTACATTGATGCCGCCTGGCTTAGCCGGGCGGCATCCGGCCCCTGCTGCAATCTGGACACTTTTCTTATGGGCGACGAACAGGTGGTCCGCTCCTTTTCCCGCCATGCCGCGGAAGACACGGTTTCCATCATCGAAGGCAACCGGGGCCTCTTTGACGGCGTCAACGCCGAGGGAGAATTCAGCACAGCCGAGCTGGCCAAGCTGCTTCACGCGCCGGTGATCCTGGTCGTGGACTGCGACAAAGTCACGCGCACGGCGGCCGCCATGGTCCTGGGCTGCCTGCGCCTCGATCCCGCGGTGGACCTTCGGGGAGTGATTTTGAGCCGCGTAAACGGAAGCCGCCACGCGTCCGTAATCCGCCGGTCTATCGAAGAGGAAACCGGCCTGTCGGTTTACGGGATCGTGCCGCGCCTGCCGGATCTGCCCTTTGTCCAGAGACATCTGGGGCTGATTCCTCCCGAAGAGCATCATTTCGTGAAGCGTGCCCTGGAAAGGGCGGAAGCCATTGCCCGCGATTACCTGGACATCCCCGCGCTGCTGACAACCGCGCAAAGCGCTTCCCCGTGGATGGTTGACGCCTTCCCCAACACCATACGGCCCACCAGCGCCCATGAGCCCCCCCTGACCGTCGGCGTGATTCGGGACAGCGCGTTTCAGTTTTATTACCAGGAAAATCTCGAAGCGCTCACCGACCGCGGAGCGCGCGTTGTCCGGATCAGCGCGCTTGCCGACGCCGTCCTGCCGCCCGTTGACGCCCTTTACATCGGGGGTGGATTTCCGGAAACGCACGCCAGCAGGCTCTCCGCGAACGAACCGTTCCGCCTCTGCCTCAAACAGGCGGCGGAAGACGGTCTGCCCGTTTACGCCGAATGCGGAGGCTTTATGTACCTCGGCGAATCCCTGACCGTCGGCGGCCGCTGTTATCCCATGGCCGGCGCGCTGCCGGTTTCGTTCAACATGGAAGAGCACCCGCAGGGACACGGCTACACTTCGCTTGCCGTGGACCGGGAAAATCCTTTTTTCTCCCCGGGCGCCCGGATCAGCGGCCACGAATTTCATTACTGCCGGATCGTGTCCCACCGTCAGGAGGATACGCACACGGCTTTCCGCGTCCTGAAGGGTTCGGGCATCGACGGCCGGAGAGAGGGCTTGTGCCGGAAAAACATTCTGGCGGGCTTCACGCACGTGCATGCCCTGGGAACTCCCGAATGGGCGGACGCGATTCTGGAAAAGGCCCGGCAGCACCGGAATGAAAAACATTCATTGGAAGGAAATATCAACATGATGAGGAGGTTTCAACATGCCGCAGATTGAACTAGCAGGCAAAACGTACGAAGTAGATGAAGACGGATTCTTGCAGGAACTGGACAAATGGAGCGAGGAATTTGCCGAAGCTTACGCGCACGCCGAAGAAATCGAGGGGAAGCTGACGGAGGAGCACTGGAAAGTGATCAACTATCTTCGAAACTATTTTCAGCAGTTCGGCATCGCCCCCATGATTCGCAAGATCTGCAAGGACCTGAAGATCGATATGAAGAAGCTCTATGAGCTATTTCCGACCGGCCCCGCGAAGGGCGCCTGCAAGCTCGCGGGGCTGTCGAAGCCGACGGGCTGCGTTTGATTTCTTTCCCAAATCAAGAGGATGCCACTGTAGGGAACGGTTTGAATAACCTAAAGGTCACGAGACCGTTCCCTACGAATCGACGGTAGCGCTTGATCTGGACAAGTAAGATTGAGCTGATG
>JAKQHR010000178.1 GCA_029557905.1 Verrucomicrobiota bacterium | reverse complement strand
TTTCAGGGCCTGGTCTATGTCCGCCTTGATGTCCTCGATATCCTCCAGTCCGATGGAAAGCCGGATATAATCCGCCGTGACACCGGTGGACTGCTGCTCCTCCGGCGTGAGCTGCTGGTGGGTTGTGGACGCCGGATGAATCACCAGGCTCTTCGCATCGCCAATGTTGGCCAGATGCGAAAGCAGTTTTACGGAATCAATGAATTTTCGTCCGCTTTCCAAACCGCCCTTGATGCCGAAGCCCACCAGTCCGCCGAAGCCGTGCTTCAGATATTTCGACGCGTTGGCATAGCCGGGATCATTCCTGAGTCCCGGATAGGTGACCCAGCTCACAAGCGGATGCTTCTGCAGCCAGCCTGCGATCTCCAGCGCATTCTCCGAGTGCCGCTTCTGACGGATCGGAAGGGTTTCCAGACCGAGCAGAAACTCGTGCGCGTTGAACGGGCTGAGGGCCGCGCCGATATCGCGCAGCAGAGTAACTCGGATTTTCAGAATGAACGCCACATTGCCCATACCGGGCACATCTCCGAGGGCATCCCAGTACACGATCCCGTGGTAGCTGGGATCAGGCTCGGTGAACTCGGGGAATTTGCCGTTGTTCCATTTGAACTTTCCGGAATCCACAATCACACCTCCCACAGATGTGCCGTGCCCGCCGATGTATTTTGTCGCGGAGCTCACAATGATGTCTGCCCCGTGATCGAACGGCTTCACCAGTCCGACACCCACGGTGTTGTCGGCGATCAGTGGGATCCCGTTTTTATGGGCGATCGCGGCAATGGCCTCGAAGTCCGGCACATCGAGTTTGGGATTGCCTATGGTTTCAACATAAATGGCCCGCGTTTTGGGGGTAACCGCGCTGCGGAAAGCGTTCACGTCGCGCGAATCCACGAAAACGACCTTGCGGCCCAGCCGGGGGAGTGTGTGGTTGAAAAGCTGGTAGGTGCCGCCGTAGAGATTGTTGGCCGCCACGACTTCATCCCCCAGGCGTGTAATGGCCAGCAGGGCATAAGTGATGGCGGACTGGCCGGAGGCCACGCCCAGAGCTCCCGTGCCGCCTTCCAGCGCGGCCACACGCTTCTCGAAAACGTCCGTGGTGGGATTCATCAGGCGGGTGTAGATGTTCCCGAATTCCTTGAGCGCAAAGAGGTTTGCGGCATGTTCTGAATTCTTGAAAACATAGGATGAAGTCTGATAAATCGGGACGGCTCGCGATCCGGTGGTCGGATCGGGCTCCTGTCCCGCATGAAGTGCCAGTGTATTAATGCCTTTAGTTTCCATTGCCTTCCCTTTGCTGGTTCAATTTAATATATACTATCTCCATCAATTTTCTAGACTATAAGGTCAGAACTTCGTTTTTCAAGTATTTTTATGAAATATTTGCAGGTCAGATGACGTAGCTGCTGGAGGAGTTTTCCTCGCACTCGTTCTGCCAGCGCATCAGTTTTTTCAGGGTTACTTCCCCCATCGCCTTCCGCATCGCCTTTGTGACTTTCCGCCAGGCCATCTGTGTGGAACAGGCCGAACTGCGGCGGCACAGGGCTTCATCTTTCAGGCAGTCCAGCAGGGCAACGGGACCTTCGAGGATTTCCACCACTTCGAGCATGGTGATCTGATCCGGATCCCGGGCCAGCAGGCAGCCGCCCTGAGCGCCGCGCACCGTGTTCAGCAGTCCGGCCGCCTTCAGCGGACTCACAACCTGCCAGATGTATTTCTGCGAGATGTCCTGCCGCTCGGCAATGTCCCGAAGCGCGACGGGACGATCCTGCTGATGAAGGGCGATGTCCAGAAGAACCCGCAATCCGTACCGGCCTTTTGTTGAAACTCTCATCGCACCTCAGCCAAACACAACGGTTTTGTTGCTGTAGACCAGAATTTTGCTCTGCAGATGCCGCCAGACCGCGCGGGAAAGAACAATCTTTTCCAGATCACGGCCCCGGCGCACCAGATCGTCCACGCTGTCCTTGTGACTCACGCGGATCACATCCTGCTCGATGATCGGACCGGCATCCAGGTCTTCCGTGACATAGTGACTGGTCGCGCCGATGATCTTCACCCCGCGTGCATGGGCGGAATGATAGGGCTTTGCGCCGGGAAACGCCGGCAGGAATGAATGGTGAATGTTGATGATGCGGCCGGGGAATTCGGCAATGATCTGCGGCGTCAGAATCTGCATGTAGCGCGCAAGGACAATGAAGTCCACCCGGTTTTCCTTCAGCAGCGCGATCTGGCGCGTTTCCGCCGCCTCCCGGGTTTCGCGCGAAACCGGGATGTGGAAGAAAGGTATCCCGGCGCGGCGCGCCAGCGGCTCCATGTCCTGATGATTGCTGATGATCAGGGGGATTTCGACCCTCCACTCCCCCGACTGCACACGCGCCAGAAGATCATACAGGCAGTGGGGCTGCTTTGAGACAAAAACTGCCATGCGCGGGACCGCGCTGGAATAGCGCAGTGACCACGACATGTTGAAGGGTTTGGCGAGGACGGCGATTTCTGCCTCTGTCTTCTCTTTGGAAAGCGAAAAACCTTCCATTTCCCATTCCACGCGAAGGAAGAAGATGTTCTGCTCCTTGTCCACGTGCTGGTCGAAATCCACGATGTTGCCGCGATGGCTGCTCAGAAAGTTCGTCACGGCCGCATCAATGCCGATGGCATCCGGGCACGAAATCAGCAGAATGGCTGTCTCGCGGCTTTGTTCCTTCTGTCCGGGTCCGCTCATGGTTTATCCTCGCCGCAGGGCATAATCAATGTGGGGAGTGAAAAGCTTGGGTTCGAGCAGAAACGCATCGTGCCCCTTGTCCGAATGCACGGTCACGCGCTGGCAGTCCACCCTGCAGCGCGTCAGCGTCCGCGCCATGAACTCCTGCTGATCCGGGTAGAAGCAGACGTCCGAATCAATCGTGAACACCAGATACTTCTGATGGCGGCACGGCGCAAACAGGGTTTTATAATCTTCCGCGCCGGTGTCCTTCAGCAGGTCGTAGCACTGCCAGACATCAATGATCAGCATGTAGGTGTTGGCATCAAACCGCTTCACGAACTTCTGGCACTGATGCAGCAGGTAGGACTCCACCGGATAGTGCAGCGGGTAGGTCTTGAATCTTGCATTCCGGTCCACCACTTCCGTCCGCGCGCGGCTGGTCAGGGCCGCGAGAGAAACAAAAGTCTTATGCGAAATCATGCGAGCCAGCGCAAGGCCGTCCACGGGACCGGGCCCGTCATAGTAGTCGCCGCGGTTGTAGTGCGGATCGCTTTCGATGGCATAAACCTGTTCGAAATTGTGAATGCGCTGCAGGGTGGAAACTTCCAGACCCGCGGCGATTGGAACAACATTGGCCACCAGATGAGGATAGCGCACGGCAAGATTCACGGCCAGCATGCCGCCCATGGAGGCCCCGATGGCCGCATGCAGCCGCTCAATGCCAAGATGCCGGAGCAGGCGGACCTGCACATCCACCATGTCATTGGCTTCAATGCGGGGGAATCGCGCCCCGTAGGGACGGCCCGTGCGGGGGTTGATGGATGACGGGCCCGTGCTCCCGTAGCATCCGCCGAAATAGTTGGCGCAGATGATGAAAAACTGGCTGGTGTCCAGCGCCCGGCCCGGCCCGATATAATCGTTCCACCAGCCGACATGGCACTCCTCCTGCCAGAGCCGGCCGACCCCGGGCACCGATTTGTTGATGCCCGCGGCATGCTGGCTGCCGGACAGCGCATGAAAAAGCAGGATCGCGTTGTCGCGGGCCGGGGACAGCCGGCCATACGTTTCATAGGCCACAGTCACAGGACCGAACAAGACCCCGCTTTTCAGCGTGAGCCGGTCCTTCCGGGTTTTCCCGAAGGTGTAAAACTGTGTTTCAACTTTTTTCATGCATCCCGCTTCTGATCAAAACGGCACACAGGCTCGCACCTTTTGATTCCGCGGTCAAGAGGCGGATGCGGCCAGAGCCCGGTCAAGGTCCTCCAGGATGTCGTCAATATGCTCGATGCCGATGGACAGGCGCACCATGTCTGGAGTGATGCCGCCCTGCGCCTGCTGCTCCCCGGTGAGCTGGCTGTGCGTCGTGCTGGCCGGGTGGATCGCGAGGCTTCTGGCATCGCCCACGTTGGCCAGATGCGATATGAGCTGCAGGCTGTTGATAAACGCAGCTCCGGCCCTGCTGCCGCCCCTGATGCCAAACACCACCATGCCGCCCGCGCCGTTCGGGAGGTATTTCTCTGCATTGGCATGAGCCTCGTCGCCCAGCAGCCCCGGATAGCGCACCCACGCCACGCGCTTGTGGCTTTTCAGGTGCTTGGCAGCGGCCAGCGCGTTCTCGCAGTGCCGCTGCATCCGGAGGGGCAGGGTCTCGATGCCCTGCAGGAACATCCACGCATTGTCCGGCGAGATGCACGCGCCGAGGTTGCGCAGCGGAACCAGCCTCATCCGCAGGATGTACGCCAGCGGATTCAGCGGGCCGAGATCCTTCGCGAAACGGATGTCGTGATAGCTTGCGTCCGGCTCCGACAGAAGCGGGAATTTCCCGCTGGTCCAGTCGAACTTGCCGGAATCCACCACAATGCCGCCGATGCCGACTCCATGCCCTCCCAGCCATTTAGTCAGCGAGTGTACAACGATGTCCGCGCCGTGCTCGATCGGCCGCAGAAGCGCCGGAGTTGCAAAGGTGTTGTCCACGACCAGGGGCAGACCCGCATCGTGCGCGATTTTTGCGATGGCGGAAATATCGGCCACGTCCAGCGAGGGATTGCCGATAGACTCCGTAAACAGCAGTTTTGTTTTCGGGGTGATGGCTTTTGCGAAATTCTGCGGATCGCGGACATCCACCAGATGCGCCTTGATGCCGAACTGCGGGAGGATGTCGTGAAACTGCGTATAGGTCCCGCCGTACAGATTGGCGGAGGAGACAATTTCGTCGCCCGCCCGGCAGATATTGGCAACGGCATAGAAAATCGCGCTGGTGCCGGAGGCCAGCGCCAGAGCCGCGGCGCCGCCGTCCAGCGCAGCCATGCGCTTTTCCAGCACGTCGTGCGTGGGGTTCATCAGCCGCGTGTAAATATTTCCAAGTTCCCTGAGACCAAACAGGTTTGCGGCGTGGTCCGTGCTTTTGAACTGATAAGCGCTGGTCCGGTACACCGGCACCGCGCAGGAAAGCGTGGCGGGATCGGGAACCTGGCCCGCGTGCAGACATTGCGTTTCAAGCTTCATGGCATTCTCCTGAACTTAATGAAGAATGATGCTACAACGGGAGGCCCGCAAAAAAAAGCCAGAAAAGCGGTTCAGACAGACACCGTCAGGGGCCATGCCTCACGCAGCAGGCTGACATGCCGCCCCGGGATGACGACCATGTGATTGCCCAGCGGATTTTTCAGGAGGGCCCCCGCGGGGCAGTCCGGATCCAGCCGGACCCGGATCTGTGTGCGGCAGAGATCGGGGCTGCGGGCCGCTTCGATGATTTCACCCTGCGCCAGCCAGATGCTGTTCATGTCCGCACCGCCCAGCCGGAGCAGCGTGACGGGTCCCGGTTCAAAATCCCCCTGCACTCCAATGCCCAGGCCGGATTCAAAATGCGAGCGAAGCACCAGATTGGTGACCAGTTTTGAAGGCACCGTGCAGTGGGCCAGTGACAGGATGTTATCAGCAGGGATGATGTGCGACGGATTGGCCATCCACGGCAGGCTGCCCGTCACGCGAAACGCCCAGAGCATGCCGGACAGGCTGACAAGATCGGCTTCGCAGCCGGCGATTATGCCCTCATCATTCAGTCGCGCCAGTGCAAGACAACCCGTGGCCTTGTTTTTCAGGACAAAGTCAAAACAGCGAACTGTGAGCGCCGTGAGTTCATGCTTTTCAACAAGCGCCTTCAACCCCAGATAAATGCGGGCAGAAGCCAGCAGGTCGTCGTCTTTCGGCTCCACGGTCTTCGGGAAAATCTTTCTGAACTCATCGGCGGCAGCGGCAGCGCCGGCCGCGGCCGAGGCGTAAGGCGCCAGTTCCTGCATGGGGATTCGAACGACCTCGGGCCCGAAGAGGCGCCGGATCAGTTCCGGATCCGGTGAACTGGCAATCAGCCAGGGGGACGGTTCTCCAATCATTCCGATCCGGTCAGCCGCAAGCTGCCGATGGACATTCAGCATGTGCACGGCGGAAATGATGCATCCCATGCCCGCCTTGTCGGCGGGTTCGTTGAGATACAGGATTTCTCCTGCTACTCCGTCCTGACGAAAACGGGCCAGAATCTCCAGGGACGCCGGCAGGGAATTATGCAGCGGGTGCGCGACAAGAAAAACAGGGCGGCCCGGAACATACTGCTGGCGTTTTCTCCAAAGGTCCAAAACCTGGTTTTCCACGCCCCCCGTCAGCACGAAATAAACGAGGGCATCCTCCTGCGCAATGCAGGTGGGGAGCTTATCTTCGGCCGCCGTGACACAGGAAGCACCGGCCGCCGTCAAAGCGCGCTCATAGCCGGACCTGATTTTTTCCACATGGGCCTGGTCGTGGATAAAGGATGCACAGAAAATGCAGTTGAAACGACCGCCCCCTCCCGGATGAACCGCTGCTCTCATTTGAAGGCATGGTAGCGCGCTCCGCGGAATATATCCAGCGGAAAAACAGCGGCCACGCCACGCGGGTCACTGCTCTTCGGCCGCCAGCCCTTCGCGATAAGCTCCGGCCTCCAGCGACTGCAGTTCGGCCACCTGCTCATCAGACAGGAAGCGCGGACGGCCGACCGCACAGGCGGCCACGAAAGACTTGGCGGCATCCTCCGCGACACATGTCCGGTAATAGGCCTGCTTCATGCTTGCGCCCGTGCAGACGAGCCCGTGGTTCTCCATCAGGATGGTTCCATGCCCCTCCGCCGCGCCGGCCACGGCATCCGCCAGGGCCTGACTGCCGGTCAGCAGGTAGGGAAGCCGGATCAGCCCGCCGAGATCGGCCACGACCTCCGGGAACATGGGCTTGAATTCCGCATTGCTGGAAATGACTCCGCAGAGCCACGGCGGATG
>JAKQHR010000172.1 GCA_029557905.1 Verrucomicrobiota bacterium | reverse complement strand
AAATTGCTGTAAGTTGGTTGATTTCAGGCACCCGATTTCAGAGGAGCTGAGAAATTTCTGGGCGGTGAAAGTTAATGCCGCATTGAAATTGGTGAATCAAGTCAGCCAGCCGCTTAAAGAGGAGCTGAAGAAAAAATCTATCTTCCTGCCGCTTCATCCGTGAGCCGGCAGCAACAGTTTCTAAGTGTGGGACAGAGGGCAGAGTGGCTGTAAGCCGAAAGGTTGAAGAGAGGAAGCCCCGTCAACGTTGCGACCAAGGGCATCAAAACCAAAGCGGCGGAGCTGCTGGGTGTTACCGGAGATTCCCTGAAATACCGGATCGAACAGCTGGGCATGGAGCAGAAAAAGAGCGCTTTTTGATCAACCGCTGTTTTTCCGGCGGTTGAGCTCCGCGGAATAAGCGGCGATCAGGTCGTCGTGGCGAAGCACGCCCAACACAATATTGCCGTCGTCGGGGCGAGACCGGCGTCAAAGGGGCGATCAGTCCGCAGCCCTGCGTCATCTCCAGGCACATGAGCATCAGGCCGATGCCGAGCTTACTCACTGACCGGGAGGTCCATTTCCTTCACGGCCAGCTCCTGGTATGCGTGGGTGAATTTGTGGCAGAAGGCGTCCCAGCGACGGCAGATATCGATCGTGGCCTCATCCATCCCAAACAGGTGCGGATGCGCAACCAGCGCTTGAATTTCTTCCGCCATCTCCCGAACCTGCGCCGGGTCCAGTCCCTGCAGAATTTCAGCGACGAATTCCTCCGGCTTGTACCAGCCGGCCGCCTTTTGCAGGTCGCGGTGGATCTGCGTTAAAAGAACATTGCGGGGACCTTCCCACAGTTCATTGATGGCCGAATCGCGGTACAGGCGGGGCAGCGAGGAGAAATCCTCCATCACACCGTGGCCGCCGAAAAGCGACATGGCTTCGCGGATGACGTCGGTGCAGTCCCAGGAGGCGGCAATCTTCTGCAGCATGATCAGTTCGCGAACATTGAAGCGGTTTCGTCGGGCATGCGGCGGTTCGTCGCCGCCCTGGCTGCCCTTCAGGCCGCCTTCCAGTTTCAGGAAATCTCGGTAGAGTTTGAAAGCGCCGGCGGTGGTCCGGCGGGTGGTTTGCCGGATTCTGTCGAGCTGGACGGTGACCAGAGGAAATTGATTCAGCCGAAGGCCGAACGCGTCGCGGAATGAAACATATTTTTCCGCTTCCCGCACGGCCCGCGTCATGTACGCCGCGGCGGAAAGCCCCACCGTCAGGCGCGAATAGGTGAGTACGATGCCGACCACGTTGGCCACGCCCTTGTCCAGGGGGCCCACCGGGTAGGCCACCGCGCCCTGGAAGGTGAGTTCGGCCGTCGTCAGTTCGCTGGTGCCCATCTTCCACTTGATCCGGTCGATGGTGCAGCCGTTGCGGATTTCCTTTTCCTTGTTTCCCGGCAGCCAGGACGGCACGACAAACAGCCCCACCTTTTCGGAACCGACAGGCTTGGCCGTCACGACGGCGTAATCCGCGTGTGTGGCCGAGCAGAAAAATTTTGTCCCGTAGAGTTTCCAGATACCGTTTTCGTTGACGGCTTCCAGAACATTGGACGGCACGTCCGATCCGCCCTGGATTTCGGAGAGGTACTGGGCGCCGATGGCAAAGTCGCCGTCGATGCCTTCCTTGCAGTGGCGGAGGATTTCCTCTGTTTC
>JAKQHR010000167.1 GCA_029557905.1 Verrucomicrobiota bacterium | reverse complement strand
CACACAAAACAACAGCCTTCGGAAAGAGGGAAGTATGAAAACAAACCGAGTGAGAGAAATACGAAGCGCAAAGGGTATGACCCTGACAGCGCTGGCGATTGCAAGCGATACCGAGCCGGCGCTTGTGTCACTGCTTGAACGCGGGAAGCGGTGCAGCGACAAAGTGCAAAAGCGCATATCTGCTGCGCTGGGGGTGTCCGTGAAACGCTTGTTCCCGGAATGAGGCCCGCCATGACGACACCAGCAAACGAAACAGCGCGCCCGGAGTTTATCCGGCTGCCGACAAAGGGACGCGATCCCTTTTTTGGCCTGACCCGTTCTTATTTTTACCAGCTAATTGAACGCGGACAGATTGAAAGTTTCACGCTTCGCCAGCGGGGGCAGAAAAACGGTGTCCGGCTTGTGAAATATGACAGCGTGCGGGATTACATTCTCCGGCACCGGGAAGGCGGCAGGCCATGAAGTTACAAAGCACTCGCAAAAAATATGATGATGCCCTGTATGCCTTGCGCAACACTGCCGCCGGCGCTGGCGTACATTCCCGGATCATGAGTGCCGCGGCGCTGGGCGCATTGTCAGACGTGCCAGCGCATGAGGCGGAAGCCGCAATTCTTTCCGCGATGCCCCGGACGCCTTCACCGTCAAACGAAGTGGCAACGGCGATCCGCAAGGCTTATACCGAAGCAGGGGGAATCGGGGCCGGATATACGCCGCTAATTTATCGTAAGCGCACGCCGCGAGACTTGACCGAGGCCCGGAGAAAGATTGCGGCACCGCATACGGACTGCCCGGACTTGGAATGCGAATTCTGGGAGGCAAGCCCGATCCGCATTGACGGGGAGCCGGGGCCGAATGATGCCCGCCTGCTACTGGAAACTTTGTATAGCCCGGATGATATATTGTTCATTGGTGAGAACTTTGGGCGCGAAGTCCTGCCCGTGAGGGAATGGCTTGAGCGGTTGCCGGACAAGACCCCGGCACCCTGGCCGCACTTTATCCCGAACCCCGTTGACGGCCAGCAGCACCCGGACAACACGGGAAGCCCGTCCTTCCGTTGTGATAATGCGGTGCGCAGTTTCCGTTTCGCAACCGTGGAATTCGACAACCTGCCCCGCGAGGAACAGTTAGCTTTTTTCGCCGGGGTAAAGATGCCGATTGCCGCCCTGATTGATTCGGGCGGTAAATCCATCCATGCCCTTGTAAAAGTGGAAGCCCCGAACCGGGAAACGTGGACGCAGGAAATAGAACAGCGTTTGTTTGCGGATATGCTTATGCCGCTGGGGTGTGACCGCACTTGCCGCAACGAATCCCGCTTGTCGCGCCTGCCGGGACATTTCAGAACAGAAAAGGGACGCTGGCAGCGCTTGCTTTACCTGAACCCGAACCCCACAGGAAGGGGGATACTATGACATTGCCAGCACTTGAAGCACTGGAAGCACAGCTTGAACAGACAACACGCCCGGACCCCCGCCCGTACAGCACCCGCGCATGGGGTGAACTTGTGGCAATGGACCTGCCGCCGGTAGAGTATTTTTGGGGCAGTACGTTTGCCGCCGGACAGATGCAGGCCATTTACGGGCAAGGCGGGCTTGGCAAGTCCCGCGTGTCATTGAACCTTGCCCGCAATCAGGTTTTGGGCCTGCCCTTCGCCGGCATGGATACGGGCACCCGCCCTTTGCGGCACCTGCTGATGGGAAGTGAAAACAGCATTCACCGTCTGCAATACGACACGCGCCGCCAGAGCCAGGACTTAACCCCCGGAGAGATCGAAGAACTTTCAAAGCACGTCCGCATGGCAACGCTTGAGGCCCCGGATGATGCTTTCATATCGCTGGCGGACCCGGCAAACGTGCAGCGGTGGATTGACACCGTGGAAGCCTTCGGGCCGGATGTCCTATGGGTGGACCCCTTCGGGGATGTTAGGCCGGGGGATGCCAACAGTGACGCGGATACACGATGGACTATAACGGAACTGCTGCGCATTGCCCGGAAGCATAACGCCGGCGCTGGGCTTGTCATTCTATCGCACGCCCGCACAGGCGCAAAAAATATCCTTCAGGCCGTTGGCTATGATGGGGCGAACTTCGGGAAGGATTCAAAGGCTCTTTACTCATGCGCCCGCGCAGTCATAAACATGGCGCCGGGCGATGAAACAGAGAATCCGCCCCTGCTGCTTGCCAATTCAAAAAACAATAACGGTCCGCGCTTTGATCCGTTTGCGGTCCGGCTAGACCCGGAAACAATGCTTTATGACCGGGATGAATCCTTTGACGTGGAATCATGGCTTGCGGACGTGCAGACGGCAGCCGCCGGCAAACGGGGCGGGAAGCGCCGCACATTGTCAGAGGAAACCGCGCTTGACGTGCTGGGCGATGATACCGGCACCGCAACGGAAGTCCGCCAGAGGCTACGGGAAGCCGGCGCAACACGGGATGCAGCAGATGATCTGTGCAAGCGCCTTTTGACTTCCGGGCTTTGGGAGCAATGGCGCCCGAACTTCAAAAACGCCCCGACCTATATCGGGCCTGCCAGTGCCATGAAGCGCCGCCGGGCAATGGTACAGGAACAGCAGCAAGGCAGGTTGAAGGTATGACTTCCATGACTTACGGGAAATCATCGGAAATCATGGGAAGCCATAGCCTGATGACTTCCCCCCCCGCCCTACGTAGTAGGCGGGGGAAGTCATGGCATGGCGGCCGGGGGATCATGAAGGCGTACCCCCGTCAAGGTACTGTGCAAGGGGGGAGCCGGGCGGGGGTTAGGGCACGCCGTCAATTTTCGCGCGAAAAAGTTTCTGAAATAAGGGGTAACAACCGCAACAATTGAAAAGAGGGTCATTAGTATGACAACCACTGCAAAACAGCGAAAGAACAGAGGCAAGGTTTCAAATCTGAAACCGTGGAAGCCGGGGCAGTCCGGCAACCCGAACGGAAGGCCGCCGAAACCGCGGTGCATAGTGGATGCCTTGCGAAGTATCGGCAGCGAACCCTTTGGAGAATATGAGAGCCGCATTGAGGCCCTTTGCCGCCTTGTCTATGAACTTGCTTTGAAGGGTACGCCGTGGGCCGTTCAATTCATTGCCGACCGAACCGAAGGGAAGCCGATCCAGATGACCGTCGAGACGGTCAAAAACAAGACACCCGAAGCGAACCCTTTTGACGGTCTGACAACCGATGAACTTCGGATGCTACTGGCAGAGCTTCAGGGGGTGGACGTAGAGCTTCAAGACGGCCAGCTTGTGAAGGCCGCCAGCAAGACCGCCTAGAATGCCCGTCGTTTGCCGATCCGCACCGGGGCAAGGTGACGGCTTGGCGAGATGATACGGGCGCAAAAGGAGGGGCCGGGGCTGAACGAGGGTGGTGGATGGAAACCCAGTACCGCAGGGGAACCCCGAGGGTCTGCGGACCCGACACTTTGTGGAGGGTACGCAGCACCCTCTTGTTGTGGCGCCGAATCTGCCCGAAAAATAAATTGCGAAAGGGTGTTGACATCATAAGGGCTTATGGTATAGTGAGGGCAAGATAAGAGATGGGATAAGCCCTCTCGGAAAGATAAAAAAATGAAAAAGACCTCGAAAATCGCCGAAAAGTACACAGTCACCAACGTCTACGGGATCAGCGGAGAGAGCAATCACCGGACCCCGGAAGCCGCGCTCAAAGCGGCCAGCAAGCGCGAGGGCGAGGGCTGGATCGTTGTGGATCAGGATGGCAACCAGTGGGGCAACAACGGCCCGGATGCGGTTATCGTCGCCCGCGCGGAAAGCCGCTGATGCGCTGTCCGAAATGCGGCAAGCCGCTGGTGTGCGCCGCCTGCGCCGGGAGCGTGGGCGGCGCGGCCCGCGTCGCAAAGGGGTTCGCCAGCGCCGAGGTGCAGGCCAAGGCGCAGGCCACGCGGAAGCGCAAGGCACGGGCTGCGCATGATAGCCACAACATTGGAAAAAGCAAATGAGACATTGCTCTGGAGCTTTAGTCTCTGCACCGCTCCCGGCTAGGGTTCGGGTGTGTCTGCTGGGAACACCCGAATCTGGAGCTTTAGTCTCTGCACCGGTCACAGGCCATTGCCAGCATACCGGAAGCAGATCACGGTCCAAAGCCGCCGCCGCGAAGGTGAACGCTGGGGCCGTGGTGACGCTATATTGAACGCCGCACAGGGCAAAAGTCCATAAAAGCCAATAAAAACGGGCTTTTCTGGCATTTGAAAGAGTGGACATAACACAGATTATGCGACGTTATATTTAATAATGGGCTGTTTTGCTCAATGTTTTGGCATATTTAGGGGGACGCTACATTTAACGCTTGACAAGGCTTTCCGCTTTGCGGAAAGTGCCCAGCATGACCAAGCTGCTTTTGACAGTGAATGAGGCCGCGGAACGGTACAAGGTGGACGGGATGCGCCTTCGGGCACTTGCCGCCCGTGGAAGTCTTACTCTTCACCGCATGGACGGCGCGATCTACTTGGAAGATGAACAGTGCGCCGCCCTTGTGCGCCGCCAGTGTCCGCAATGTCTGGAATACTTTACCCCCGCCAGCAATCGGCAGAAGTATTGCACTACCCGGTGCAGACAGCGCGCTTTCCGCGGCGCGTCTCAATAGATTCACCCAGAGGCGGCCTAGAATGCCACAGGAGGCGCGATCTACCCCGCAGGCTTACCCGGACAAAGGGGAACTAAAGTTCAATAAAAACGGGCAGCAGGGGGCATGAATTATTTTCACTATTTTGCCCGAAAGCACCCCCGGACAGCAGAAAGAGCGCCCTTGTGGACACATTTAAACACCCCTGAACAATAGCGGAAAAAACTGGAAACGTTAGCAGTTACCGTTAGCAGTTGCCCCCTTGCGGAAGTGGTGAAAGTGCATTTGGGGCAATGTTAATAGGGTTATTAAGAGGCTGGTGGCGGCGGAGGGAGTCGAACCCCCGACACAAGGATTATGATTCCTCCGCTCTGCCAACTGAGCTACGCCGCCACACAGAATCCCGGAAAACGTAGGCAAAGAGTGCGGTTTTGTCAACCCCGGTCGGGATAAAAATCCATCAGGGACGCCGGGCGCGCAGGTGGTAGAAAGCCGCTGAACCGGTGGGACTGATATTGAATCGGAGCTGACCGCCTTGCAGGCGGTTGGTTTCAGCGAGCTGCCGCCAGTCAATGCTGTTGCTGGAAAAAGAACCTCCGTAGAGCCCCCAAACGGATCCTGTGACAAGCAGATCGCAGGTGACCTGGTTCCCAGAAATGGCGGCTTGAAGGATGGATGTAGGGTTGTTGGGATCGCTTCCCGCGATGATTTCATGCGTTGCGGTGATGCCGTCGCCGTCTGTATCCGTTCCCCAGATTTCTTCCACCCATTCCGGCCGGTCCACAAACGGGTTCCGGTTGTGCTGGTATTTTGAATAGATCAGCTCGTTGCGGGTTTTCTCCCAGTCATCGGGCGGATCCATGGCGTGCCAGAGCAGCAGGGTGGTCAGGATGCCCATGGTGTTCGTGGTGCTGGGCAGATCGGATATCTCGAGGTCTTGCGTGTCAGGTTCGTTTCCGTCATAGCGCACAGCCATGTAAAACACTGCGCGAGCCACATTGCCCTTGGAGTCCCTCGGCGGTTCCCATGAGTTGCTGTCGTAGCTGCAGTTGGTCGCATTGACGGCTGCGGGGGCTGTGTAACCTGAATCTGAAGCGTCGCTTTCATCGAAATACAGATTGCCTCTCAGTCTGTTCACTTCTGTGTCCGCCGCATAGAGGTTGTGAATATCCACCTCTGCAGGCCCGTCACCGAGCTTGTATGAAACGGGCCAGCAGTGCTCCTTATTCCATCCATCCGCGCCGTAAAGTGTTTTCGCCATTGGAATCTTGCGATAAATCAGAATCACAGCACCGGTGTTCGCGGGATCGGTATGTATTTCCTTCATGGCGTATTCTTCTTCCAGGTTGCTGAGCTCATGTGCGCCGGTGGAGATGATTTCGTGAAGCTTCGCCTTGAGGTTGGTCCCGGTCAGGCCTTCGGCATAATGGTAATAGGGATAGATGGGCGTGACCTCGATGTCGAATGAACGTGAATTGGTACCGTCTTTGTCGCCGGCATAGAAAATGACGGAATAGTTTCCGGTCTGCGCGGAGTCTGGTCTCCAGGAGAAGGTGGAGTTGAGGGGCGTCAGCCCGGTCACAGTGTTGAATGTTGACCCTGCTGGCAGGCTGCTTGCCCAAAGGCGGGCGGGGTCTTCATTGGGCTCTGTGGCCGTGACCGTGAGGGTTATAAGATTACTGTATGCAATGACGATATTGGTGCTGACGGGCGAGAACAGAATTTCCGGGGGTTCGGGAGCGCTCCCGCCATAGGGGGTCCACACAATGTTGTCAATGGCCACCTGTTGTGCACGGCTGTCGTGCTGTGCCACTTTAAGCGTGAAATTTCCGCCCTGATTAATTGTTATTAGACTGCTGTTGGTGATGAAGTTTCGCAGATTCCCATTGGTCCACGATATGGTGTGGCGTATGGTTTCATTGATCACGACATCGAGATTGACGTTTGATCCGTACATCAGCATGTAGTCGAAAGAGATTGTCCCGCATCCGCCAGTGAGAGTCCCTGAGGCCACGTTTGCCGCAGGATACTTTCCGGAAGCCATGCCGGGGGTAGGTGTGGTTATTGGTTTGTCCCCGCGGCATTGAATATAGCTCCATGTTGATCCGTCACGCCCGATGAACCCCCCATCCAAATATTGACTGCCTGTTTCAGGGAAGTTTGCAAAATCCTCGGTCCCGGCGAATGCGTTCGCCGCGCAGGTCAGCAGGATCAGAATTTTAATATGATGCGACATGGCGGATAAACATACCCGTTTCTTAAATGAATTCCACAGAAAACTGCCGCCTGCATGCAAAAGGCTCCGGCTTGACTTTGCGGTCCGTTGGGAG
The DNA here is from genome assembly GCA_029557905.1 of Verrucomicrobiota bacterium. Taxonomy (GTDB): domain Bacteria; phylum Verrucomicrobiota; class Kiritimatiellia; order JAKQHR01; family JAKQHR01; genus JAKQHR01. Next base: position 7,420 of record JAKQHR010000167.1, on the reverse strand, counting down.
TGAAATGCGTCCGGTGAACAAACAGGACGGTGAACGATGATCAAGGTGAAAGTGGTAGGGGCCAGCGGGTACGGCGGCGTGGGAATTATTGAGCTGCTGCTCAGTCATCCGGAAACACGGATTGTGACGCTGATCAGTGTGCAGGATGTCGGGCGCAGGATCAGCGATGTCTATCCGCATCTGGCCGGATTCTGCGATGATGTGATCGTCGGCATTGATGATCCGAAGGCCCGCGAACCCGTGGACATGGTCTTCTTTTCCACTCCCGACGGGGTTGGAATGAACCATGCGGGACAGGAACTGAGCGCCGGGAGCAAGGTGATTGACTACAGCGGGGACTTCCGCTTCAACACCGAAGAAGGCTATGCTGATTATGCCGCCCGCCTTGGCCGCGACACAAAGCACAATGCCGCGGATCTTCTCCCGCAGGCGGTTTACGGCCTGGCTGAGCTGCACCGCGAAAAGCTGAACAAGAAAACAAAGCTGGTGGGCAATCCCGGCTGTTTTGCGATCAGCGCCATCCTGGGACTGGCCCCGGCGGCCAAGCATCACCTGGTGGATTTCAGCAGCATCATCTGCGACTGCAAGACCGGCATTTCGGGCGCCGGGAAGAAACTGCAGGCGGCATTTCATTATCCGGCCCGCTATGACCATATGAATGCCTACAAACTGGGCGGGCATCAGCATGTTTGTGAGGTGGAGCGGGAGATCAGCGGGCAGGCGGGCAGCGCTATTAAGGTGACGTTCACGGCGCAGGTGGTTCCAATGTGCCGCGGCATTATGTCCTGCCTGTATGGCACTCTTGGTCCGGGGCAGAACGCCGCCACCGTGGCCGAAGCCTACCGGGAATTCTACAAGGACAGCCCATTTGTGCGTATCTGCGACCGGAACAGCGGCGTGGGCACGGTGCATGTGCGCGGAACAAATTTCTGCAACCTGATTGTGGATGTGGATGAACGGACCAGCCGCCTGCGCGTGGTTTCCCATATCGACAATCTGATGAAGGGGCAGGCGGGCAATGCCCTGCAGAATATGAATCTAATCTTCGGCCTGCCCGAAACTATGGGCCTTGATCGCCCCGGACAATACCCCTGATGAAGGATGTCTTCACAGATCTGGAGAAATGGCATCATGCCGGACTCAAGACGGCTGTGGCCCTGCTGGTGAACGCGCAGCATTCCTCGCCGCGCCTGCCGGGCGCGCGCATGGCTGTGAATGAAAACGGTGATATGGCCGGTTCTGTCTCGATGGGGTGTGTGGAGGGCGATCTTCGCGAACATCTTCTGAAAACAATTCGCGATGGCGCTCCCCGTCTCATTCACTATGGTATCTCGGAAGACCTGGCGGCCAGCGTGGGCCTTTCATGCGGCGGAGAAATTGATGTTCTGCTCCAGGTGTATGATGATGCTGTAATTCCCCTGGACGCCTGGGGCTGCATAGCCGAGGGCGGGAGGGGTGTATATTTCTGCGGTCTGGAGGGAAAGATCCTCGGGCGCGAACTGCTGCTGCTGGCGGATGGAAGCCGGCACGGATCGCTGGGTTCCGAGACGGCAGATAAAGAAGCTGCGGACATTGCCCGCGACCTTTTCAGGACCGGGGGAACTCTGCGGTATCAAATGCAGGGAACCGGTGAAAAAGTATTTGCGGAATCCTCCCAGCCGGCAGCTCCCCTGGCGGTTATAGGCGCCTCGCCGCTGTCGGCGGCGGTTTGTAAACTGGCGGCTTTTGCTGACTATGATGTCACGCTGATTGATCCCCGCAAGGCCTTTGCAGTGGCGGAGAACTATCCCGATGTGTCGCGCATCATTCACCAGTGGCCTGATGACGGCCTGAAGGCTGCCGGTGTGGATGAGCAGTGGTATATTGCCGTTTTGGCGCATGACGCGAAACTCGACGTGCCCGCGCTGGCTTATGCCTTGAAGGCGAAGTGCCGCTATGTCGGGCTGCTGGGCAGTCGCCGCACGCAGGAAAGCCGCAAACAGGCGCTCCGGGAGATTGGCATTGCAGAGCGGGACATCCGGAGAATTCACGGGCCGATCGGGGTTGAGATTGAAGCCGAGACGCTGCGGGAGATCGCCGTGTCGGTGGTGGCTGAGCTGATTGCCGTGCGCCGGGGCAAAATCCACGATTGATGGCGGCGCGGTCATTGACGGCTCTTTGCCGGGGAAGTAGAATGACCGCAGATGGTGTGTGTTTCAGAAGAGGAGATAGCCGTGAGAAAAATTCTGTCCGTGGATGATGACGATGCGATTCTGCGCTGCTTCCAGCGTGCTTTGGACGGCCGGGGATACAAAGTCTTTGTGACCACTGACCCGGCGGAGGTGTCGAAGATTCTTGAGGAAAATGAACTGGATCTGGTCATGCTGGATATTCACATGCCCAAGAAGAACGGCTTTGAGATCTTTCAGGAACTCAAGCGGCAGCAGAAGAAACTGCCGGTGCTGTTCGTGACGGCTTATCCTAAATCATTTTCGATGGAAGATCAGAAAGTTCTGGAACTCTGGCAGAATGAGTTTGCCGACGGCAACACGGATGTCCTCTACAAACCTTTTAAGCTCGAACGTCTTTTTGAAAAGGTGGAGGGCCTGATCGGGCCTCCCTCTGAACACGGGGAATGAAATTAACTCCTGCCCAGCGGAACGAGATTTTCAGGAAAGTGCGGGCCATTTTAGTCCGCTACTGGATTGATCTTGGTTTTATTTCCATTCACGTGTCCGAGCAGACGATTTATATCCGTGGTTCTCTGAAACGGCTGGCGGGTGTGCCGGAACAGCTGTCCGGGGCTGTTGTGGAGGCCATGTTCGCTGAAATCAAGGGGCTTCGGGGCATTAACCATGTGCAGGCCCAGTTTGACAACTGGAGCGGAAGCGTGAGTGCCGGGGGATGGAACCCTCGGGATGCCGTGGCCGTTTCCAACTGGGAGCGCATGCGAATGGCATCAGCAGGAAAGCCTTCCACCTTTGAGGCAGAGGAAGTTTCTGACCCTCAGTCCTGACCTTCGGGGTTTCCTGCGCCATCTTCGGCTGTCGCTGCACTCCGGTGATTTTCGTCCAGCTCTTTTTCCCAGAGAAACGCGTATTTGATCAGAACAGCAAAAGCACTGATGGCTGCGATAAAGAAGCCCCTCCGTCCGTCCAGAAATCCGAGTTTCAGGAAATAGGCCTTGAAGAAACGCCACGGCGGCCGCACCAGCCAGTCCGCGTAGCTGAAGCGGGTGCCTTCCTTGAACTTTTCCTCGGCGGTTATGACAGAGAAATTTCCAACGGAAGCCAGATGATCGCGGATGTTGCTGTAGGTGTAATGATGCAGGGGGTTGATCAGCGTTTTCACGGGGCCGTCAACAATGACAAGATCATGCGGTTCGCGTCCTTCACTGTGTCCCTTGTCCTTCCGGAAGACCCTCAGTTTGGTGTCCGGATACCATTCCCCGTGGCAGATCCATTTGTAGAGATAGTATACCTTCCGCGGAAAACGGTATCCAGCATATGAATTGTCCGGCCGAGCCAGCTCCCTGAGGATTTCATCCCGAAGGCCCGGGGACACTTCTTCGTCCGCATCGAGAAACAGAACCCATGGGTGGGACGCCATCCCGCGAATCAGGTTCTTCTGCCCGATATAGCCCAGCCATTCGTGCTGATAGACCCGTTCGGTATATTCCTTGCAGATATCCACAGTGCGGTCTGTGCTGAAGCTGTCAACAACAACGATTTCATCACACCAGCGCACGCTTTCCAGGCAGCGCCGGATGTTGTCCTCTTCATTCATGCAGGTGATGCAGGCTGAAATTTTATCTCGCATGATCAGTGTCCCTTTTTGTCTTATCCGTCTCCTGCAGCAGATGCTGGACTTCGCCGAACACCTGTTCGGGCGAGATGGCTTTCAGGGCTTCGACGGCCGGCTCGGAGTGGCGGCTGATATCGCGCTGTTGAATTCCGCTGTTCTGCAGTATGCGGACATGACGGCCCAGAGGACCGGTTTTGCGGGGGTCCGTGATCCCGAATACCGCCGCCACTGGAACGCCCGCCGCGGCGGCTAGATGCATTCCTCCGCTGTCGTTGCAGACCACGACCCGGCAAAGCTGCATCAGCGCCGCCCATTCCGCAATATTTGTTTTCCCGGCGAAATTAACTGTTCCCGCCCCGATTTCCCGGGCGATGCGAGAGCACAGGTGCTGTTCGGCGGGAGATCCGAAGACCAGCACATGGCCGCCCAGCCGCTCGCGCAGCATTCGTCCCAGCCGCACAAAGCGCGTTTCCGGCCAGCGTTTGGACGGGCCCCGCGCGGCACCCGGCACCAGGCCGAAAAACGGTTCATCCAGCAACGCCACTTTCTCGCGCGCGTTCTGAATGGCGGTCGCCGGAATGGAAATCACGGGCAGGGGAAGCTCATCCACCCCAAACAGCAGGCCGTATTCGCGGGATTGATGGGCATCACAGGCGGAGTCTGCCGGAACTGTGCTCGTGAGCATCCAGTCGCGAAAATGGCCCGGCATTCCGCGGCGAACAGGAACGCCGGCCAGAAAGGGAACCACCGCAGAACGGAAAGAATGGGGGAGGATGAAAGCCTCCGTGAATTTTCTTTGCCGCACTTCATTGACGGCTTCCCACGTATCTCCCGGGCCGGTTCCGAGTGTCAGGACTTCGGCAGGGGCCGAATGCATCCGCCAGAGTTCGGCGGGCCCGCGTTTGGCCAGCACACTGATCCGGGCTTCCGGATTGGCCTGCTGCCACGCCTGCAGGGCGGGCATGCTCATGACGGCATCGCCCAGCCAGCTTGCACTTACGACCAGCACATTATTCACGGCATTTCCCGTTTGCTCATAAAAAACAAATCCGCTTGATGCAGGCGTTGAAGTCTTCCATTCCACTCAGCATTTCTATTTCCACGCGCAGGAAAAATACAGGCAGATCACGCCGCTTGATTTTCGGGAAGCGCACCGCGTCCTTCTCGGTCGTGATGATCATATCCGCCTCCCGCAGCAGGCTCTTGTTGATCAGATCAATGATTTCCTGTTCCGTATAGCGATGATGGTCGGCATAGCGCTTGTGATAGATCAGCCTGGCCCCCAGCCGAACCAGCTCGTCCTCAAAGCCCTTGGGCGCGGCGATTCCGGAAACCGCGGCCACGGCTTTGTTCCTGAGCGACTCCAGCGGCATGCGCTCACCGGTATAGATGTTTTCCAGATAGCGCGCGCAATGCCGGCATTCCGAGATTTCCGCGTCTGGATTCAACTCGCGCAGGCGTGTTTTCAGCTCGCTCTCGCCGCCTGGACTGCATTTGGTGATGAAAATGAAACTCGCGCGCCGGATGTTGCGCACCGGCTCACGAAGCAGGCCCCGCGGAAGCATGCTGCGGTTGCCAAAGGGGTTGGTGGCATCCACAAGAACGATGTCCAGTCTGTGCTTCAGCGCCAGATACTGAAAGCCGTCATCCAGAATCAGCGTGTCGCACCCGAAATGCTTGATGGCGTACTGTCCGGCCTTCACCCGGTTTTTATCCACCAGAACAACGACATCAGGCAGATTGGAGGCCAGCATGTAGGGTTCGTCCCCGCTCATATCTGATTCCAGCAGCAGGCGCTTTCCGTCGGACACCACCAGCGGCGGAGTTTGTCTCTCCAGCCGTTTGAGCTTGTGAATGATCCGTTTGCCCATGGGCGGCTTTGACTTCTTGTAGCCCCGGCTCAAAATGGCCACTTTGCGCCCCTGCTGCTGGAGCGAGCGCGCGAAAATTTCCACAATGGGAGTTTTCCCGGTTCCTCCCACGGTCAGGTTGCCGACGCTGACCACCTGGCATCCCAGAGTGTGGTGCCGGAGAATGCGGTGCTTGTAAAGGCGGAGCCGAATCTGCACCAGCAGGGCAAAAACACATGAGAGCGCCTTCAGCACTCCGCGGAGGAGAGCGGCACCGCGCCCCTTGCGGCGTCCTTCAATGACGCCCAGCACATAGGTTTCCAGTTTTTCAAGACGATTTCTGGACAAAATTCATTCTCCACAAAGGCCCGTCTGCCGTGTTTTGTCGCAGGGCCTGCTGTTAAATGCCCCCTTATACGGCAAAAAGAACGCTTGCGTCCATCGTAAACCGCCGGTTTACTCTGTCGGCTTATGCGTCAAGGTGCGCCCATGGAGCAGACCAGAAGATATGTGCCGGAGAACTGGCTGGAGCCTTTCCGGCTGGCGGATCTGTTTGCGGGCCCTGCGCCTTTCGAGGTGGATGTGGGCTGCGGCAAGGGGCGTTTTCTGCTCGCCCGGGCCGCGGCACACCCGGAGATCAATTATCTTGGCGTGGACCGCATGCTGCGCAGGATACGCAAAGTGGACCGCAAGGCGGTGCGCGCCGGCCTGGACAATGTGCGCCTGCTCCGCATGGACGCCTGCTATGCGGTGACCTGGCTGATCCCATCAAACTGTGTCAGCGCCTATTATGTTTTTTTTCCGGATCCCTGGCCCAAGACGAAGCACCATCATCACCGGCTTTTTGACCGGCGGTTCATGGACGCCCTGGTGCGCACACTGATCCCCGGAGGGATTGTGAATTTCGCCACGGATCATCTTCCGTATTACGATGAAGTGCGCGGTCTGCTGGAGGCGGACGGCCGCTTTGAACCGGCCGAGGCGTTTGTCCCGTGCGAGGAGGAAAAAACGGATTTCGAGCTGATGTTCATCGGGCAGAAACCGATCGGGCGATGCTCTTTCCGGGCGGCCGCACGCGGGGGCGCAGAGGCCTCGCTTTAATTCCCGGTTAAATAATCTTTCAGAGCCGGCGGCGAGATCCGTTCATCCTGAAGGACATCCTGATAGAACACCTGGATGACATATCCGTAGTATGACATGTCAGAACCGGTTGATCCCAGGGCCCGGGAGACCAGGTAGGTGGCCTGGGCCTCGTAGATTCCGCCTGACGACCAGATCCCTCCGGGCAGTACAATGCTTCCGGGCACATAGGCCTCCGCCGGCTGAACGGCGCGTGTGCGGCGGTCTCGTTCATAGAAGGACACATTCACGGCCACCTCGCCGCCCTCTATGTTTTTCTCGCTGGCCTTCGGCCGCAGACGGATGCGGAGCAGGCGCATTTCGTCAAACTCCGGCCCCGGCCCGAATTCATCCATATCCACGGACTGAATCATTACCCGTTTGGGCAGGGGTTTGTCCGGTGCGGAAAGGGCCGCAATCCGGCGGGGCGCGGTAATGACCCCCGGAGCGGAGGTTTTCTGCGCCAGCCGGCTGCGCTCGGCCGCCGCCCTGGCATAGTCTGGTTTCCCCTGCGACCGCCTCATGACTTCCGCCCACTGTTCGCCGGCCTGCTGAAGCATGCCGCGGCTTTCGTACAGCTTCGCGCGCTCTTCGTAGGCGGGCAGGTAATCCGGCGCCACAATCTCAATCCGCTCGAGGCGGCTGTCCGCCTCCGTATAGTTCATCTT
>JAKQHR010000124.1 GCA_029557905.1 Verrucomicrobiota bacterium | reverse complement strand
TGCGGAAGGCCGGCCGACCGGGGATCCCGCGTGGGTCTCCACGGGCCGGGGCCTCTGGATGACACACATTCTGCTCGGTGACAACCCGCAGCAGAAACAGGCCATGCTGCTGGGCCTGCTGGGAAGGCTGGAGCCCGAAGTCTGGGGAAGAACAGCCTGGATGATGCTGCAGCGGGCGGGACAGATCGACTCCTTCCGCAGCCTGGAGGAGGCCGCCGCGGAAATCACGCGCGAGGCCGGGAAAAACAGGAAGATCAAACAGGTTGAACCGCTGCTGGAAGAAACCATGCAGCATTATCGTGACGCGCTGACCCTCTATGAAAAGAATGCCTTCCCGGCGGTCACCGTCGCCTGCGGGCGCATGCGCGAGAGTCTCACCCGGGCCTACTCCTGCGCACAGGCGCCGGTCCGGAAAGAGTTCCGGGGGGTTTGGGACCAGTATGCCGCGGGATTTCACGAAAAAGACTGGGCGGGCAAATGCCGGCTGCTCGCCGAAAGCGGGATACGCGCAGTTTTCCCCAATGTGGCCAAAGGCGGCATCACCTCCTGCCGCAGCGCCGTGCTGCCCATGGAGGCAAAAAACGGAGACGATCCCTTCAGGGAGTATATCGCCGCCGCCCGCGAGGCGGGGCTGGAGGTTCATGCATGGATTATCTGCTGGAGCCTTGACACTGCGCCGGCGGATTTTGCGGAACAGATGAAAAAAGAGGGTCGGCTCGTAATCGGAGCGGACGGGAAAACCCGCCCGTGGCTCAACCCGGCGCATGAAGCCAACCGAAACATGCTGGCCGCGTTCATTCGCGAGGTCATCCGCAGTTACAATCCGGAGGGCATTCATCTGGATTACATCCGCTATCCGGACTCGGACGGAAGCTATGATCCGGTTTCCCGCCGGCAGTTTGAAAAGCAGACCGGAACTGCGGTCGCACAATGGCCGCGTGATGTTCTGGCCGGCGGACTGCTTCGCAGGGCCTGGCTGACGTGGCGCGCGGCTGATCTGACCGCGCTGGTGGCCCGTCTTCATGATGAAGTTCGAGCGGAAAATCCCCGCGTCCGTTTGTCAGCCGCCGTGTACGGGAACTGGCCGGATTGCGCGGACAGCATCGGACAGGACTGGGGGCGCTGGCTGAAGGACGGGCGGCTGGACTTCGTCTGTCCGATGAACTACACCTCGAAACCCGGGGCCTTCGACTCGCTGCTCGGGAAGCAGATGCGCCTGCCCGGCGCTCAAAAGCGGCTGTATCCCGGCATCGGGGTTTCCGCGACGGAGAGCCAGCTCACGCCCGACCTGGTGATAGAGCAGATCGTCACCGCCCGCGGCCGGGAGGCCCCGGGATTCATGCTCTATCAGCTCGACGAGGTGCTCACAGAGGACGTGCTCCCGGTGCTTAGGCTGGGCGTCACCCGCCCCCGCTGACCCGCCCGAAAAATATTTATATTTTCTTCTGGACATTAATCCCATATGTCCTATTGTTTTAGTCATATTAATAAAAGGAGCGGCCGATGAAGCTGACAACCAAAAGTGAATACGCCCTGCTGGCCCTGCTGCACATGGCCCGCCAGGATCCCTCGGCATGGACTTCCGTGGATGCCGTTGCGCGGGCCAAAAACATTCCCCCGAAGTTCCTTGAGCAAATCCTGCTTGCGCTCAAGCGCGCCCGGCTGCTGCGCAGCACCAAGGGCAAGCACGGAGGCTACCAGCTCGCCAAGCCCGCCGGGCAGATTTCCATTGCAGAAATCGTCCGCGTGCTGGATGGCGCCCTTGCCCCCGTGGAGTCGGTCAGCGAATACTTTTATGAGTCCACCCCCATTGAGGGTGAACCGGGCCTTGTCCGCGTGTTCAAGAAAATCCGGGATTATGCTTCCGATCTCCTGGAATCAACCACTCTTGCTGATATTTGCCGCAACCGGCCATTAAAAAGGAGAAGAACAAAATGAAATACTGCATGATCATCACCGCACTGCTGCTGAGTCTCGCCGGACCGCTTCCGGCGGAAACTCCGCTCGAGGGAACGCTGAGCTTTTCAGGCGCATGGGCGCTCTACCCCATGGCCGTCCGCTGGGCGGAGGAGTTTCAGAAACTGCATCCCGGCGTCCGCTTTGACATTTCCGCGGGCGGAGCCGGAAAAGGAATGACTGACTGCCTCGCCGGCGCCATTGATGTCGGCATGGTGTCGCGCGACATCGCCCCGGCCGAAGCGGAAAACGGCGCGTTTGGAATATCCGTGGCGAAGGACGCCGTGGTGCCGGTCATCAATGCCGGAAACCCCCTGCTCAAAACCCTGCTGACAAAGGGCATCACGCAGGATGGGGCCAAATCCATCTGGATCACCGGAACCGCAAAGAGCTGGCGCGACGTGACCGGACAGGAACTGAAGGCACCGCTGCGGGTCTATACCCGCTCGGACGCCTGCGGCGCGGCTGAAACATGGGCCAAATATCTGGGCGGACGGCAGGAGGACCTCAAGGGCATTGGCGTTTACGGAGACCCGGGCACCGGAGAAGCGGTCCGCAAGGATCCGCTCGGCGTCGGCTACAACAATGTAAACTATGCCTATGACGCAAAAACCCAGCGGCCCGTGGCCGGACTGGTCGTGCTGCCCCTCGACGTGGACGGCAGCGGCAGCATCGAGCCAAACGAGGATTTCTACAAAACACGCAAGGAACTCACCGACGCCATCGCCGACGGCCGCTATCCCTCCCCGCCCGCGCGCAACCTGTTCTTTGTGACCAAAGGCCGCCCGGGCAATCCGCTGCTGACCGCATTCATCGAATGGGTTCTGACCGACGGACAGCAGTTCGTGCAGGAGGCGGGTTACATCAACCTTTCGCAGGAAGTCCTGCAGAATCAAATCAAAAAGCTGAAAGAGGTTGAATAATGAAGAAACTGTTATATGCCATGATTATTATCGCTGCGGCCGCAGCGGCCAGCGCGTACGACGACGGCGACAGCCAGGCGTGGATCAAGCTCGGTCTTTCCGGCAAGCTGCTGTCCAACGTGACCGTGAAGGCCGAAAGCGAATTCCGCTATGGTGACGACGCCAGCGAATTTTACGAACAGTACACCCTGCTGGGCGTCGACTACACCGCCACGGAGTGGCTGAAAATCGGACTCGCCCATCAGGAGATCGCCAGCCTGAAGCAGACCGCCAACTGGTCGCAGAAGGTCACGGACGGAATGGAATCCTATTCCAAGGTCAGCGACACCTACTGGACCCAGGAGGAGCGCCCAACCCTTGATATCACCCTGAGCGAAAAACTGGCCGGCTGGGGCCTGGAAGACCGGGTTCGCGTGGAATACCGCATGAAGGAAAACGAGGATGAATATTTCCGGTACCGGAATCGCATCAAGGCCAAAACCCCGTGGAAATGGACTGAATACAAGATCAATCCCTACGCGGCATGGGAAGTTTACTACAGTGACAAGGATACGGATCCCGACTGGGACCGCCACCGCTTTTACGCCGGCGCCACCTTCAACCTGTACAAGGCCCTGAAGGCCGACCTGTACTACTGCCTGCAGCGCGACCTGAAAAGCGGAGACTGGACAGACGTTAATGTGGCCGGTCTGGGAATCAGCGCGGCGTTCTAGGAGAAGAATATGGCATTCCGGATTATCAAAGATGCTGCGGCGCGGCACACCTTCCGCCTGTTCACCCTGGCGGTGTGCGCCATGGCCCTCCCGCTGGCCGTCAGCCTCTTTCTTAAATCGCTGCCCGTGCTGAAAATGCAGTCGCTCGGCGCCATTCTGTTCTCAACAGAGTGGCACCCCATGCAGGGCGAGTTCGGAATGCTGGCCTATATCATGGGGACGGCGACCGTCACCGGCCTGGCAATGCTGATCGCCGTTCCCGTTTCGCTTCTGGCCGCGATTTATCTGGCGGAGTATTCACCTGCGCGCTTTCGGCAGATGGTCCTTCCGCTGATTGATCTGCTGAGCGGAATTCCCTCCGTGATCTACGGGGTCTGGGGAATCGTGGTGATCGTTCCGGCCGCGCGCTGGCTTTCGCAGCGCTTCGGCGCGTGGTCCAGCGGATACTGCCTGCTCTCCGGGGCTCTGGTGCTGGCCGTGATGGTCTGTCCGTTCATCATTCATGTGGCGCGCGAGGTGCTCTCCACGGTGCCTTTTGGCATTCGCGAAGCCTCGCTCTCGCTTGGCGCCACCAAATGGCAGACCGTCAAGCTGACGGTGCTTCGCAAAGCCCTGCCGGGCATTGTGGCGGCGGTGATCCTCGGCCTTTCTCGCGCGCTCGGTGAAACAATCGCCGTTCTGATGGTCATCG
>JAKQHR010000163.1 GCA_029557905.1 Verrucomicrobiota bacterium | reverse complement strand
GCCCGGCTCAGGAGTGCCCCTAGAGGGCCGTTTTTGGTCGTAGGATTCACGATCTACCCCCGAACATACACAAGCCCCACCCGCTGACTACCTGCTGACTAAAGGGCACTGTGCCCAATATGTGCCCAATGTAAACCCGTTTTTGGGCACACTCTCAAAAAGCCGAAAGTTGAAAAGAGTTGCAACAAGTGCAAGGCGCGATATGCACAACACCATTGTAAACATTGGTCTAAATACAGCTTTTCCCTTGTGTTTATTAAGGGAAAAACTGGTAGAGGCGCAGGGGCTCGAACCCTGGACCCGCTGATTAAGAGTCAGCTGCTCTACCAACTGAGCTACGCCTCCACCAAAGGGAACTGAATTGATACAGAAAGATAGCGCAAGTGGCAATCTTTCAAATGATTTTTTTCACTTTTTTTGCGCAACGGCTTCGGCGATGCTCTCGCACACGTATTTCATGTTGGAGTCGTTAAGGCCCGCGACATTGATGCGTCCGCCGCCGACCATGTAAATGGCCTTCTGGTCGCGCAGATATGCGACCTGCTGATCATTCAAGCCGCTGAAAGAAAACATGCCGTGCTGTTTCTGGATGAAGGAATAGTCGCCGGGCACCTTCATGGCCCTGAGCCCCTCCACCAGGTGCGCCCGAAGCGATGCAATGCGGTTGCGCATTGCAGACAGTTCGTTCAGCCACTCTTTGCGCAGCGACGCATCGCTGAGAATTGTCTGCACGATGAGCCCGCCATGGGCTGGCGGGTTGGAATAACTGACGCGGATACGCGTCTGCACATGGCTGAAGGCTGCAGCCGCGCGCTCAGGAGTGCTGGCCATGACCGTCAGCGCGCCGGCACGGTCGCGGTACAGCCCGAAGTTTTTCGAGAACGAACTGGCCACCAGCATTTCCGGGATTTCCCCGGCCAGTGCAAGAATGGCGGCGCGGTCCCCTTCAAGTCCGCCCCCGAAACCCTGATAGGCAAAGTCAACAAATGGAAGCCAGCCGGCATCCCTTGCCAGGACGGAGACTTCTTTCCACTGTTCCGGGGTTAGATCCACTCCCGTTGGATTGTGACAGCAGGCGTGAAGCAGAACGATGTCCTCCGCAGGCACCTTGCGCAGGGCCTTTTTCATGGCCTCAAAATCGAGACCTTTCGACACCGCATCGTAATAGGGATATTCTTTGATCCGGAACCCGGCTGCCGTGAAAATCCCTTTGTGGTTGGCCCACGTTGGGGAACTTACCCACACCGTCGCATCCTGCGCAAACAGTTTCAGGAAATCGGCGCCAATGCGGAGTGCAGCGGTTCCTCCCGGAGTATGCGCCGTGCAGGCGCGGCCGCCGGAAACCAGTTCGTGGCCCTCGCCCGCCATCAGTTCGCGGACACATTTTCCATATTCCGGCGTGCCGGAAATCGAGTGGTATGTCTTGGTCTTCGCCGCTGCCAGGATTCGCTTCTCGGCCTCCTTCACTGTGCCAAGAATCGGGGTGTGCCCCTGTTCGTCCTGATAGACCCCGACGCCCAGGTTCACTTTCACGGGGCGGGGATCCTTTTTATAGGCTTCAGTCAGTCCCAGTATCGCATCGGCCGGGGCGGGCTGGATTTCCTCGAACATATTCACTCCTTGTAATGTTTTTCTCTATGGATAGTACTGCTGCACCAGTTTCTTGATGGTGTCCTTCTCGACCTTGATGATCTTCATTTCGCGGGCGGCGTTTTCGGGCGAATCGGAGGCGTGGGCGGCGTTGACCATCACATCGCTTCCGAACTCCTTGCGCACCGAGCCGGGCTGAGCCTTGCTGGGGTCAGTCGGCCCGAGAATATCGCGGATTTTCCCTATGGCATTTTCTCCCGCATAAACGAGGGCCAGGCATTTGCTTTTTCCCGGACAGTCCTTGCCGTCGATTCCGCAGGACGGCGCCCACCAGCCGGTCATGAATTCAATGATCTTGTAGAACTGATGATCCGCCACCAGGGGGCCGAACATCTCGCCCAGCGCCTCCTTCATCGTTTCCGGGATCTCAATGCCGAATTTTTTGGCCACAGCTTCATAGGCCTGGTCGCCGGCGGAGCCCTTGAACTTCTTCCTGAGGAATTCCCGCACCGGACCGTAAAATTCTTCGGCCTCCACAACGCTCATCTGATGAAGCTTGGCGCCGACGATGCGCAAACCGGACCCGGAAAAGAGGTCAATAATGTTGCCCGCGCGCGAACTCGGAAAACGGAAATTGTCGGGTTTGATCAGGACCAGCGTTTTTTCGATGTTGTCATCGGCCAGATCAAACGCGTCAGCAATGATTCCCCCGTCCTTGGCGCTGTATTCGGCCCAGAGTTTCAGCGCGGCGGCGCATGACTTCAGAGTCGGACCGATCAGCACGGCCGGTTCTACGTAGAGCACTTCTCCCGCCGGGCTGGTGACATAGTCGCCGTAAATGTCGCGCACGGAGCGGCCGGAAGCCATGTTGTAGCGGACCTTACCTGTGGCTTCACGAATGCGTTCGATGGCGTTCTCGCCCTCGAAAAGGAGCATGAAGACGCGATGGCGGCGGCCTGTCTGCGGATCAGGCATGTATGTCCGCAGAACGTAATCAGCAAGAATATCCCGCTGATCCTCATCCACTTCCGGATCTTCCCTGATCAGAGCCGCATATTTTTCTGTAAGCGCTTTGCTGGGTCCGAAGATGCGCGCGCCGACCAGATCCAGACCGGTGCGGATGTAGCGGCCAATCACTCCGCCAGTCCTTGATTTTCCGATCGTATAAGGATTTATCAAAACAAATGCTAATTCTCTTGCCATACCGGCCTCCAAATTTTTGAATACGCTATTTAAATGATGCCGTGCAATCAAGACCGTAAATGAAGAATCGCACTCACCGGAATTCGGACAGCGGCGCGCTGCGCATCAGCCGCCGGGTGAATCTCGCCATGGATGTTGTGGAGCAGGTGCGCGAGCAGGTGGCGGACGGGAGGCCGGCGGATGCCTCGCTGCAGGCCATATTCCGGAAACACAGAGAATACGGCTCCCGCGACCGCAAATTATATGCGAACATGGTATTCTCCTGTTTCCGCTGGCTGGGCTGGCTCAAGGGTCTTGCTCCGGTTCAAGTTTGCGCAATGGCCCAAATGCTTGAGGCGGGGGAAACCAGCGAGCTTCTGACAGCGCTGGCCGAAGCGGCGGGTTTTCAGGCTGTTCCGATGGCTCCGCTTTCTTTGGAGCAGAAGGCGCGTGAAACCGGACAAATGCTGGGCCGCGAACTGTCCGTGGAGGCCCTGTTGCCAGCGGGTGTTCTGGAACACATTCCCGTTCCTGAGGGCCGGCGGATATCGTTCATCGGTTCAATGCAGACCCGTCCCCCGGTGTGGCTTCGGTTTGCTGATGCCGATACGGCGGACCGTTTCTCCACAGGCGGAGCGGTGATTCACCCGCGCTTGTCGGAAGCCGCGGCGCTGCCCGAGAATTTCAATCGTGAACTCCTGAACACGCCGGAAGGCAGAAAAGCCGAGGTGCAGGATTTGTCTTCGCAGTGCGTCGGATTGATCGCCGGGCCGAAACGCGGTGAACGCTGGTGGGATGTTTGCGCGGGCGCTGGAGGAAAGGCGCTGCATCTCGCGGCCCTGACGGAAGGACTGGCGGACATTCTCGCATCCGACCTGCGCGAAACCAGCCTGAACCGGCTGGCCGGGCGGGCGGAGCGGACAGGAATGCGGGGCCTGCGGACTGCCGTGCTGGACGGGAGGAGGGATTCGCCCGGTCTCGGCGGATTCGACGGGGTTATTGTGGATGCTCCCTGTTCGGGAATCGGCACCTGGGCGCGGAATCCGGATGCGCGCTGGAGGTTTGCTCCGGACATGATCAGCCGCAGCGCTGAAGTTCAGAAGCAGATTCTCCGCAATGCGGCCCGGCATCTGCGGCCGGGGGGGGTCCTGGTCTATGCGGTCTGCACCTGCACCCGCGAAGAAACCGAAACCGTGACATCCGGTTTTTTGAGTGAACATTCCGGTTTCGAACCGGCCGACTTCACCCATCCGCTGACAGGGGCGCCCTGTCCGGGCGCCTGCATGATCTGGCCGGAGGCTGGTCCGTGCAACGGAATGTTCATTGCGAAATTTCAGAAACTTGGCGATCAGGGGTAAAAATTCAGCCGCATCTTGACAGGTGAATTATACAAACGGTATATTGGCCCGATGGAGACTGATTCATGAGTGATAGTGCATGTCCTGTCGAAATTCTTCTGGTGGAGGACAATCCAGACGACATTGAGCTGACGCTCCGGGCTCTTCAAACCAAAAACATCACCAACAGAATCCATGTGGTGCGGGACGGCGAAGAAGCCCTTGAATATGTGTTCTGCGAGAAGCGCTACGCCGGACGCGACATCCACCATCCCCCCAAAGTCATCCTGCTTGATCTGAAGCTGCCCAAGGTGGACGGACTGACGGTCCTCCGCCATATCAAGGGCGATGCACGCACAAAAGCCATTCCGGTGGTCATTTTGACCTCCTCCGAGGAGGAACGTGACGTCATCAACACGTACAACTGCGGCGCCAACAGCTATCTGGTCAAGCCCATTGAGTTTGAACAGTTCATAAATGCGATTTCCAGCCTTGAACTGTACTGGCTGATTCTGAACACTCCGCCCCCGGAAGGGGCTTTTAACGGGCAGTGACGCACATGGCGGCTGAAACGCAATACAAGATACTCATACTGGAGGACCGGCCGGAGGACTGCGAACTCGTGCAGCGGGTGCTTTCCCGGGAAGGCATCGCGTTCGTCATGCATCGCGCGGACACCGAGAAAGACATGCTCAAGGAACTCCGCCAGTTCAAGCCGGACATTATTATTTCCGACTACGTCATGCCGGGGTTCAATGCCCTCAAAGCCCTCGACATTGTCCTGAAGGCCGCTCCGGAGACTCCCTTTATTGTTGTATCCGGCACCGTGGGCGAAGAAACCGCGGCTGATGCCATTCGCAGCGGCGCCAGTGACTATGTCATGAAGGACAACCTGAAGCGGCTGGGTCCGGCCATCCGGCGCGAACTGGACAAGATCGAGCGGCGGCGGCGAACCCAACAGGTGGAAAGCGACTTGCGCAAGCGACTGCAGAACGCCGAGCAAATGGAGACGCTCGGTAAAATGGCGGGCAAAGTGGCGCATGACTTGAACAACATTATCGGCCCACTGGTCGCCTATCCGGATTTGATTCTTGACCAGCTTCCCCCGGAGAGTCCGGTGCGCGACGACATTCTGGAAATCCGCAAGGCCGCGGAGCACGCCGCGGAAATGATCAAGGACCTCCTGACGCTGGCGCGCCGCGGGAATTTCCACGCTGTTTCGGTGGACCTCAACGTGGTCGTAAAGGAATACACAAAGTCGCTTGGGTTGAACATGCTCCTTGCCCGGCATCCGGAACAGAAGCTGGAATGCCAGCTGGCAGAGAATCTGCCGCACATCATGGGCTCGGCGCCGCATCTGCAGGCCGTGCTCATGAACCTGGTCATCAACGCCATTGATGCCGGCAAGCCGAAGCCTGTGCTGATCAGCACGAAAGCCGTGAACCTTGAACATCCTCTGATGGGATATGAGAAGATTCCCGCCGGACATTACGTCGTGCTGAGTGTGGCGGACAAGGGGCACGGGATTGAACCGGCAGACATGAAGAGGCTGTTTGAGCCGTTTTTCTCGCGCAAGCAGATGGGCAGCAGCGGAACGGGGCTGGGCCTGGCCATTATCTACGGCATTCTCAAGGATCATCAGGGATATATCGACATACGTTCGGAAGTCGGCATCGGCACGGAATTCCTTCTCTATTTTGCGGCCGCGACGGAAACAGCACAGGCCGCCCCGCCCGCGGAGCTTCCTTCTTATGAGGGTGAGGAAACCGTTCTGATTGTGGATGATCTTCAGCCTCAGCTGGATCTGGCACGGGCGCTGCTCAGCTCCCTCGGCTATCACGTGCTGACCGCCGCCAATGAATATCAGGCGATGAACATTCTGGATGAGAACACGGTTCAACTGGCGCTCCTGGACATGAACATGGGCGGCGGCGGAAACGGACTGCATTTGTTTGAGCGCATCCTCGAAAAAGTTCCCGATCTCCCCTGCATATTTGTCAGCGGGTCAGCCAATCAGCCCGCCATCGAAGAGGCGCGCAAAATGGGCTGCTCGGCATTCGTCCAGAAACCGTTCAGCCGTCCGGTGCTGGGGCGCGCCGTGCGTGAAGAGCTTGACCGGCATATGGCATGAGTCGCCCTGAAAGCCCGCGTCATGAACAAAGAAAAATGATATGACTGCATATCAGCGATTCACATCTGAAAACCTGACTCTCAGAGATGAGCTGGCCATTGACCGGACGCTGCTGGCCAATGAGCGCACGCTGCTGGCCTATCTGCGCTCCGGGGTGGCGCTCATCCTCGCGGGAGTCACCCTTTTTCACTTCTCAACCGCCAGGTGGTTTCAGATTGTCGGCCTGACCTGCGTGCCGGCCGGTGTGATTGTCATGCTCATCGGCACACTGCGCTTCTGCCGGATGAACGAGCGCATCATGACCGCCCGAAAACAGCGCGCGAATGAAGACGCCGGAAAGTAATCCGTTGCGGGTGAACCGTTACGCGCTTCCGGACGGATGGGAGATTCTGGCCGGGAAGTCCGACCGCGACAACGATGCGCTGAGTCTCATCGGGGCCCATCCCGCGGACTGGTGGTTTCATGTGAAGGGCATGCCGGGCAGCCATGTGATCCTCCGGCATCCGGAGCATCTTGAACCTTCCCGGGAGCTTCTTGAATGCGCGGCCGCGACAGCGGCATGGCACAGCAAGGCGCGGAACGGCGGGATCACCGCAGTGTCCTGCACCCGGGCCGGGCGCGTTTCCAAGCCGCGCGGCGCAAAGGCCGGCACTGTTCACATCACCAAAGCGCGCGTGCTGAAAGTCCGTCCCGCCTGCCCGGATTCCCGGGAACATCATGAGTAGCCGCAGCGGGCCAGACAGGGTCTCAAAACATCCTCCAATTCCGCCTGCTGCTGGAGCGTAAGCTCGTTCCTGTATTTGTCGTTTGCGCTGGTGAATCTGAATCTGCGCACCCGGGCCGCATATTCATCCGACCACTGCACTTCGCAAAAACCCGCAATCGCCTTCAGCGAGTTCTCGGGCTCGCGACAGATATCTTCGTATTTGATTTCCATGATTCGGGTGGAATCGAGGAGCTGTTTAGCCTTCTCGGCCGCATCCATCAGGATTTTCCACTGTATGGCGGCCAGGACAACGAACGACTGGCTGTGCCGGCGCCATTCTTCGGCATAGGCCGGCGGAAGAGGGCCCCATCTCCATTTCTCGGGACCGCCCCACCCTCGCCAGAAGTCCACATTGAGCAGCGAATTCACCACGGCCCGCCCGTCGCGCACCACATGAATGAACTTCGCCCCTTCAAACACCTCGGACAAAAAACCGGTGCGAGGCCAGCCCGTGACCTTCAGCAGAAGGCGCGCGCGGCGGTTTGTGATCAGTTTTGACATCGTCTTCAGAATGTCTTCTTTCGCCCGGACGGTCACATCCGATGCCAGCAGGTCCCGACAGGGGGTGCTGAAGCCGCGATAACAGCGGTCCCAGAACCGATACCCCTCATCCGCGGGAAACTTCCTCTTCAGAAAATCTCCAAGCACTGGAAAATCCAGCGCATGCATCAGCGACCGGTTGTACTGCGGCGCGCCGGGATGCCTGTCGCACAGGCCGGACATCCAGGCGAACTCGGGATGACTTGACAGAACTCTGTGCAGCACCGTGGTCCCGCTTCTGCCGGTTCCGAAAATAATTACGGGTTTTGAAAGCATCTCCGCCCTCCTTCACTCAAATTTCATAAAATCGCGCATTTTTCGGCCATTTTTCGTAATAAAATGCATATTTTTGGCGTTTTTTCGTGATTTTTTGCCGTTTTTGGCATTTTTAACGTTATTTTGGTTCTTCGTCAATTATCGTGGAAAGAGATCGAGCTTTCCGCAGTGAAAAAGGATGGCGACTCTGTAGTTCTCGAAGGATCGAAAACCTCTGGCCTTGGCCCTGATTAACTGGATCTTAGAGTTGAAACCCTCCGAG
>JAKQHR010000156.1 GCA_029557905.1 Verrucomicrobiota bacterium | reverse complement strand
TGGGAGATGTTTATTCGCCATAAACTCACCCATCCGATGTGCCGCTCCATTCTGAGAAACGAGAGCGCAATCTTCGGACGGGCTCTGCAGGACTTTTGGAAAAAACACGAATCGGATATTTTGGCTCAGGCCCCGGACAGCTATTCCTGGTAACAGAGCAGGTCGGGCCGAAAATCCTTTCCCCGCGCGCTATTCAATATCTTTTATGACCTCGATGGATTCGGTGACGGGGTCGGTTTTCGCCGGCGGTCTGCGGATGGGGTAATGATTGAGCGGGGCCGCTTCAATGTCGCGCATGGCCCTTCCCGCTTCCTGCTCTGACAGCCCGTCATCCATCATTCGTTTGATGATTTCCTTGCGGTGCTGGCGGAAGCGGTCGTAGTTCCAGCGACCATGAACAATCTGATCGAGAGCCGGACGGAGGCTTTCATCATTTATGATTTCGTTCACTCTGGCTTTTCGGCTTTCAGCAAACGCCGTCCGGTTGGATGCGAACTGCTGGTGCAGGCGCTGGCTTTCAAGCCGTTCCAGTTTCTCCTGTTCCGCCCGTTCCTGATCCATGGGAGCGAGCTCTGCATGCAGTTTCATTCCAAACTCGGCGATGGCGGCAATGCTGTCTTTGTTGATTTCCGAGGATTGAGCGGGAATTGTGTCCACCATGCTGATCCAGAACCCGTCTACGCGCTCAGGGGAGGGTTTTTGTCCGACGAGGGCCATCGGCGGCGAAATGACCGTGTTCCACGCCAGCCCGGACACGGGCAGAATCACACCCTCCACGCCGCCGTTCCAGGTGGCGGCCACGGCGGAGTCCAGCATGTGGTAACCGGGCACCACGACCAGTCCCCAGCCGGTGCCGATGACCGTTCCGGCAAGACCGCAAGGAATTCTGACCACATTGTCCACGGTGCTCTGCATCAGCGCCCACGGATAGGAGAGCCACCAGCCGAAGACGCGCTTTTTCGTGCGGTCATTCGCCTTGCGAAAATATTTTTTCCACGCTTTGCCTGATCCCTTCACGGTGAAATCGGAAAGGCAGTCATCAAAGGCCCATTCCAGGGCATCGCCGCTCTGGCGTTTGATGCGTTTATATTTCTTTGCTTCGACATAGTCGTGCAGGTTGCCGCCGGCCTGTTTCAAGTTCCGCCAGCCGTAGCGCACGGGCGGGGCATAGCCGGGGACGATGGAAACGTCGTAGCAGATGCCGTCGCTGTCTTCCATGCGTCCGTCCCAGATGAGCTGGCCCTTCTGGGACATCGAAAGAAAATATCCAGAGTCTTCGGCCATCACAGTTCCCGCGACAATAGCGATCATCAACGCAAAACTCAGCTTCATGGTCATCCTTTCATTCCCGTAAGGGTTACGCCCTGAATGAAATATTTCTGGGCGAAAAAGAAAATGGCGACGACGGGCAGGGTCATCAGCAGGGCCCCTGCCATCATCATGCCGAAGTTCCCGCCCGCCTGCACATTTAGTGCGTAGAGGCCCAGCGAAAGCGGATAGAGCCGCTGGTCGCTGAGATAGATCAGCGGCCCCATGAAATCGTTCCACACGCCCATGAAGGTGAAGATGGCGATGCAGGCGAGCGTGGGCTTGATGAGCGGCATGATGACATACCAGTAAATCTGCAGAAAGTTGCATCCGTCAATCCGGGCTGAATCCTCCAGGTCGCGCGGAATGCCCATCATGAACTGGCGCAGCAGGAAAATGTTGAAAGCGTTGCCGAAGAAACTGACAAACCAGAGCGGTGTCAGCGTGTTGTACCAGCCGAGATGCTTGATGATGAGAAAGTAGGGGATCATGGTGATCTGCGGCGGAATCATCATCGTGGCCAGCATCAGGCCGAAGCAGAATCCGCGTCCGGGCCATTGCAGCCGCGCAAAGGCATAGGCGACCAGCGAGCAGGCGAAGATGTTGCCGATGATGTTCAGAACCACGAGAAAAACACTGGTGGCCGTGTAGCGCCAGAAGGGAATATAATCAAGCGCCCCGCGGTAGTTGCGCTGGCACTTGGCCCACCACGCGCCCGCCTGCGAGCTGCGGTGCATTTGCACGGTCAGCTTCATTTTGTCCGGCCGGCTTTCGTACTGCGGGCCGCGGTCAATTTCGCGCATAGCAATCCACAGGCGGATTTTGCTCGTGTCATCCTCGCCCTCAATCTTTTCCTGAAGCGTGATAACGCTCCACTGGAAATTGCCCAGAAATTCCGGGCGGACACCCCGAAGCAGTCGGCCGTTTTTCTCGATGAAGAATTCGAGCCGGTGCCAGGAGTCGTCGGCACGAAGTGAAATGAATGTCCGGAAAAGGCGGTCGGCTGCAAACGGCAGATCAATCGTGCGGGACAATTGAATCATTCCGTTCCGGTTGTTCTTGAAATTGTAAACAAGATCGGCATAGGGCGTTTTGCCCTCCATTCCGTCAGCAAGGTTTGCGCCTCCAGTCACATTCCAGAACTCGGAAACCGGTTTTCCTGCGGTGACTTCAATTTCCTGCAAATCGTGGCTGCGGACGCGCACCGCGCTCAGGCTGAAATGGCGGTAGACTTTTTCAAGCTGCGCGGCCACGAGTTCCGGGGTCACTTCCTTTTGGATGGCTTCGCGCGGATCGTTTTGCCATGTGCGTTCAGGGATAACCTGACGCAGTTTCTGCCAGATTCCGTCCGATAGAATTCCGGCGGCATCCTGCTCAACTTGAAGGTGTTCCGGGAGTTCCGGCATGTTTGCGGTCACGGCTTCTTCGACCATTTTGCTTTCCGGCGCAGGCGGAAAATATTTATCGTCGAGATACGGCGAGACCTGCGCCGGGACCGGTCGCATGGGGAACAGACGGAGGTTCTCACTGAACATCTCGCGGTCCACTTTTACGCTGGTGCCGGCCATCCACAGGAAGGGCAGGATGAAAATGGCGGAGCCGCCGATTAGCAGGCCGTACACCGTCAGCAGGCGCGCGGCGCGGCGCGACTGGTGCATCATAGCTGATTTTCCGGCTTCGTTCATGCGCCCTCGTAATGGACCCAGCGGCCCGAAAGTTTCATCTGGATGCCTGTCAGGATCAGAACAATCAGGAACAGAAACCATGCCATGGCGGCCGCATAGCCCATGTGCAGATAACGGAAAGCGTTGTTAAAAAGGTGATAGGCGTAAAACAGCGTGGAGTTGACCGGCCCGCCTGCGGTCATGATGAAGGCCTGCGTGAAAATCTGGAACGTGCCGATCATGCCCATGATCAGGTTGAAGAAGATGTAGGGTGTAAGCATCGGAATCGTGATGAAGCGGAATTTCTGCCAGGTGCTGGCGCCGTCAATGTCGGCCGCCTCATAGTAGCTCTGGCTGATTCCCTTCAGTCCCGCGAGCCAGATAATCATGCCTCCGCCCGCACCCCACAGGCCCATGATGATCAGCGCCCACTTGCTGGTGTGCTCGTCCTGCAACCACTGGGGGCTTTTTGCGCCAAACAGGTCGAGCACAGGATCCAGCGCCATGTTGAGCAGTCCGCTCTGCGGATTGAAAATCCATATCCACAGAATGCTGGCGGCCACGGCAGGGACGATGCTCGGCAGATAGAACAGCGTGCGCCACACGGCCACACCGCGGATTTTAAGGTTCAGCAGCAGGGCAATGCCCAGCCCGGCGGCCATGCCCAGCGGAATGCCGATCACCATGAACAGCGTGTTCCAGAGCGACTTCCAGAACAGCTCATCGCCCTTCAGCATGAAAATGTAATTCTGAAGTCCGGTGAAAACCGCATCGTTCAGAACATCAAACCGGCAGAAACTGATCACGATCGAAAACAGCAGCGGGCCGCCGGTGAAAATAATGAATCCCAGAATCCAAGGCAGCGCGCAGATCACACCTTCTTTCCACTGCGCACGGAAGTAGTTTCCCTTTTTGCCTTCCAGCATGACGCTGTTCTTCTTCCGAATGGCGACATGCGTGTCCCACCAGTAGACGGCAGCAATCGCCAGCACAATCAGGATTCCGTACAGCCAGAAGAACCAGTTCCAGCTCCGGACGGGGGTGCCCTCGGGCGGCTGCAGTATGGCGTCGAGATCGCGCTGCACAATTTTCGCATAATAACCCAGCGCTTCCTTCGGCGTTTTCTTGTGAAAGACCGCGTCTTCCATCGCCCAGATCTGCGCGTTCCACAGCTTCTGTCCGACGGGCGTCACGGGACGGTAATACGAATTTGCGAGCAGATCATTATAGACGCGCATGGCCTGTTTGAACTGCGGTTCGACCGCATCGTTGTTGAGAATGAAGGTGTCATAGGTCCATTCATTCTGCCGGATGTGCGGGAACTGCCGCGGGAGGTACGGCCGGCCCTGGCTCAGCGAAGTGAGGCTCTCCGAATACATCAGGATTTCGTGCGCGCGCTGGCTGGAAAGATAGCGGATCAGCTCCCATGCGCCTTTCTTCTCCTTTGCGGTTGCGGGAATGGCATAGGCGAAGCCGCCGACCCACGAGATCGGGGCGCGCCCGGCATCGAGTTCGGCCTTCGGCATCGGCGCCGGCGCGGCGCCCAGATTGATGTCTTTGCCGTAGAAGGCGAGGGCCGGCATGATCCACACCCCGTCAATTTTCATCGCGACTTTCCCGAGAATGAACGGATCGAGCTCCGCGCCCTGGAACGTGGTCTGGAAAGCGTAGACCTCCTTTGCGCCGCCGAGCAAATCGTAAAGCCGTGTCATGAAATCCAGCGCGTACTCGATGCGCGGATCGTCAAGTGTGCAGCGCTTGCCGTCCTCGCTCATGAATTTACCGCCGGCCTGCCAGCCGTACATGTAGAGCCAGACGTTGCCGTAGTTTGGAATGAATCCGATGGTCTTGATGTTTCCTTTTTCATCGCGCTCGGTCATGGCCAGTGCCATTTCCTCGAGCTCCTCCCACGTGCGCGGCGGGCGGGCCTCGCCGTTTTCGTTGGTATAGCCGTGGCGGATCAGGATGTCCTTGTTGTAAAGCAGGATGCGGTTGTCCGCGTTGTTCGGCACGCCGTACAGATGGGCTTCGCCCGTCAGCGGATTGCGGTACACCGCCTCGTCCCAGCAGGCGGGATAGTAATTTGTCTGGTGCACGGGCTCGACGGCGGCGAGGCGGGCTGCGCCTTTCGCGCGCGGCGGCTCCTCCAGCGCGCCGGGCCACGGCGGAAGACTTTTTGAACCTGCAGAGGTCCAGGCATTCCATGCCTCCAGATCGCGCGCAACAAAATCATCAAGCGGCGTGAACGCCCCGCGCGCGGCCCATTCGCTGATCGCAAAGCGGTCGAAAAAAATCACATCGGGCGGCATGCCGCCGGCAAGGCTGACGAGAAAGCGGGTGGGGTCTTCGGTCTGGTTGCGCGAGGCGTTCTGTCCGGAGACCACGCGATAGATGGGATAGTCCGGATCAATAGCATGGCGCTCGCGGCTGAGCCGCTCGAACTCGCGGATGGCGTCTTCGAGCGCGCCCTGCACGGGTCCGGCGTTGCCCATGAACTGGATTTCAACCGTGCCCGGCTCCAGCGTTTTCTCGACCGCCGCGCGGGGATTGAGAGACCACAGCAGCGTTATGACCACTGCTCCCCAGAAACCGCCTTTGATCCATCCTCTCATCACGGGCATCCTGAAATTATTGTTTCATTCTGCCCGACCCGCGCCCCAAACGCAAACTTCCAATCATTGGAACTTTGTGTTCAAAAACTTCCAATGGTTGGAACTTTTTCCGGAAAAACTTCCAATGATTGGAAGTTTTTATTCCGGCCGGAAGCGCTGCAGGATCAGTCGTTGATTGGCTGCGTCAAAATGGATGCTGAACTCCTGCAGGAAGCTCATTCCCAGCAGTCCGTCCATTCCGGGCGCGGGCGAGTTCGGAAGCACCATGGCGGGGACCTGTTCAACACGGGCGTCGCCGACCTGCATTGAATCCAGCATGACGGGTTTTGCCGTCACCCGGCTCCCGTCGGCCAGGGTGACCGTGGTTTCATGCGGACCCGACAGGTCCAGTCCCAGCCTGTCGGCCATGGTGCTGGAGAGCGAAACGAAGGTGGCTCCGGTATCCAGCAGGAATCGTCCTTCAGTATGTCCGTTGATCATGGCGGTGATAATGGCGTGACGGTTTTCTTCGTCATAGGGAATGCGGCTGAATTCCACGTCTTTTTCAAGCGGAAGGATGGCGCGCCGGAGCTGCGCGAAGAATATCTGCTCGGGACTGCCCTCTGGATAATCCGACTTCTGGGTTTTGTGCATTTTCAGTTTGAACTGCGTAAGGGCGCTCAGAAAAGCTCCGATGGTTTTGGCGTGTTCCAGCCGTGCGGGGGCCAGCGTTTCCATCTGGTCCTGAATATCCAGAACGCGATTGTTGAGCGTGTTGTGCCGGGTCACAAGGTCATTATAAAGCTTGTTATGTCTTTTCGGGTCGGTGGCGTTCATTTGCGCGCGGGTCTCGCGGAAAGCGGCTTCCGTGCGGGCCAGTTCGTCACTCAGTTCCCGGTGCCGTTTGGGGATGCGGTCGAGCGCCGCGCGCGCGGCGAGGGCCTCGCCGTGCCGGGTCTGCAGGTTCTGAAAGTCGCGGGCGGTGTCTTCAAGCCCGGCTGGAATATATTTCGGATGCAGAAAATGCTCGGCCCTCCATTTGGTTTCCAGTTCTCCTGCGCCGCCTTTTTCCAGCGATGCGACGGCTGACCGCTTGAGGGTCACGAGCCCCGGTCCGACCTTGATGGTGACTTCGGATACGGTTTCTTTCTGGATGATGCCTTCGATTTCGCGTCCGTTCTTCAGGCGGATCACGTCGGCCTGCGCGCAGGCCGACAGCAGCATGATGATGATGATGTGTTTAGTCATCGAGGCGAATATAGTGCAGGGCTTCGCGTCCGGAAAGTTTTCCCTCATGAATCATGTTTCTGATTTTCGGAAGGTCTGCCTTGCGGGCTGTGCGGGCCGCGGGCGCGGTGCCCGGCTGGGGCTCCACGGCCGGCCGCCCCGCCCGCCGCTCGAGAAACCTCTGACCGGCCGCCGCAAGGGCATTTCGGATGGCTGCCGACGTGGCCGTTGCTCCGGTGACGGTGTCTACTTCAGCGGGCAATCTTTCGCTGAAAATATTCTTTCCGGCCAGCGACTTCATCCATGGCGCAAGGCGTTCCATGTAGGCGGGGGTTTCGCTGTGCCGCACAACGCGAAAGTCGTTGAGAATGCCGTTGGTGTTAATCATGACGGAGAGCGTCATGGGACCGCCGTAACCCTTGCTTTCGGCTGTGAAGAGGAAGTATTCTTTGTCCTTGTCCCGGGCTGTGAAATAGATTGAGCCGTCCGGGAGCTGATGCCTGCTCAGGCCGCGTCTGCCGGCCATTTCCAGAATCGAGGATGGGGCCGCCGCGCTTTCTTGAGGGGCGGGTTCGCGCACAAGGTATGCGCCAAACAGGAGCACCCCGGCCAGCCAGAGGGCGGCGAAGATCCATCCCGGCCCGCGGGGGGCGGTGCGCCGTGAAGGGGACGGGATCAGCGGAACCAGATTACTGAGCAGGAGGGCGGCCAGAATGAGGAATGTTCGGCGGATGCCCGCCACAGGAAGCAGAATGAGTCCCGTCAGCACCCCTCCGGCCGCGCCGCCGAGGTGGTCCGTCATCTCCACCACCGCGCCCATTCTGTATTCATCCATCCCGGCATTTCCGAGCATGTGTGCCGCGGCCGGTATAAAGGCCCCGCTCAGGCCGCCCGCAACCAGGAAAAGAAGCATGAACATTACGGGACCGATCACACGCCCCGCTGCAGGGATCAGCAGGCAGAAGCCCGCCTCTGCAATGACGAGTCCGGCCGAGAGGATAGCGGCGGCCCCGGGGCGGTGGCGCAGCGCGATTCTTCCGCCGATGCTTCCGATCCAAATCCCAAGCATGAACGCGGCCGTAATCAGGCCGATGTGCAGATAGATGGAGCCGAAACGGCTTTGGTAGAGAATCATCAGCATGATATTCAAAGCCAGTCCTGCAAGACCGGTTGTGAAGACGAGATAGCGTCCGTCGTATTCCGTGAGGCCCGCCGGCCCGCGCGCGCTCCGCAGCAGCACGCAGAGGGCGATGGCAAAGATGAAAAGCAGCCAGCCGTGTCGTGACAGGCGGAGCAGTCGGGGCGTTATCCGGGCATCCAGACTGATTTCGCGGGTGAGCAGCTGAAGGGTGTGAAACAGCGCGCGCGGGCTGTCGGTTGTGGCGATAAGCGACCCGGGGGGCTGGTCCTGCATGGCCTCGCGATATTTTCCGAGCTGAAAGGCGACGCGGTTTTCGGAGAAGATGGAAAGCAGCCCTTCAGGCGGATAAACGGCTCCTGCGCCGTCTATCCGTGCAAACCGGTCGGCCAGTTCCTGTGCGCTCTGGGATAGCCCATCCGCCGCGGATGCCATGAACCACGTTTCGTCGCCCGGCTTGAAGACGACATGAGGGAATACCGATTCCATCGTGGCCAGCAGAGAGGCTCCCAGAAAAACACGCTCACTTCCCAGAAAGTTCTCGCCGCCTGCCGTTCGCAGGCTGACCGCGCCGTTTGGAGACAGGCGGGCGCGGATTTTGCGGAGAAACTGCTGTGTGAAAAAGCGGTGGAGGTCAAGCGCGACCGGGTCGGGAAGATGAAGAATCACAAGATCAAACAGCGGGCCGGCGCGGGACAGATACTGCTGAATGTCCTGGCCGGGAATGCTGAAGCGCCCGCCGTTCGCCTTCAACTTGTCCGGCAGCGCCTCGGGGAGTTTCCGTCCGTAGGCTGGATCGGTCGGGAGCCATGTCACCTGCTCAACCTGCGGGATCAGGAGCAGGCGCCGGGCGAGGGCATAGGATCCTTCGCCGACCACGAGAATATTCTTTGCATCCGGTTTCTGCGCGAGATGGATGGCCGTGAGTTCCCCGGCGCGCTCGTCATCGGGGACGCTTTCGATGATCGTGCTTCCGCAGACGACATTGAACTGCCCGTTTTGAATTCCATGCAGATAAGTGTTTTGCGGAGTGGTGAAGCGACCGTCGCACACAGAACCGGGCAGGAGCGCCGCCCAGCGCGCCCGGGCCGTCCTGAATCCCCACCATCGGCCCGCTTGCGGAAGCCCCGCCGAAAGTGCCAGCGCCGCGGCAAGGATCAGGAAGCGAGGCATTCGTGAATCGAAGCGTTGAAGCCCATAGAGGACCGCAAGCGCCAGCATGGTGAGCAATGCCGCACTTTCCGTATCCGGCAGGAGGGCGAGCAGGCCGGTGACCCATATTCCGCCCAGAACGCTCCCTATGGCTTCGGCGCTGTAGACGCGAGCGACACGCTGGTCGCTGGAGGGCCCCAGCCAGCGGCAGGAAAGCGTGAAAAGAAGTCCGGTGACGAAGCTGACGGGCGCATTGAGCAGAATGGCGGCCGCAAACAGGCGGGCGAAAGGGAAAGCCTCATAGACGGCAACACCGCAGATCGGCCGCGCGTTCAGAATGAGCAGCCGTTGAAGGAGAAAAGCCGGAATATAGGCCCACAGACTCCGTGCAAAATTCGGCCCCGTCATCCCGCGCAGAACCGGCAGTCGCGCCGCGAGCGCGCCGACGGTCACCCACAGAAGCCATGAGAAGAAAAAAGCGCTGATCCCCAGTTCATTGCTTTCAAAGGCGGTGAAAAACCAGCGGAACAGCAGGGCCTGCGCCGCGATGGAGAAAAACCCCAGCGCGAATGGGATCAGGGCCTGTCGGAAACCGGTTTTATTCATCGCCCTCATGAAATACAATGGCTTCAAAGACCATGAACTCGGCGTTCTGTTTCCATCCGTCCGGCGGAAGACCTGCTTTCATGGCAAGCTGGGACAGTGTTTCTTCCAGCGTCCAGCCCTGTTCCGCGGCCACCTGCGGAAGAAAAACGGCCTGTCGTCCGCCTTTCTTCAGAACGATGCCGTGCCGGCCGATTTCTATATCCCGGTATGAATCCACCGCGCGCGGGGGAAGCAGGGCGGAAATTTCAATTTCGACCGCGTCCAGCTCCTCTTTACGGAGAGGTGCGAAGCGTCTGTCGAAGGCGGCGGCATTGATGGCGTGTTCGATGACGGCCTTGTATACTTCGCGGTGAGGAATGATCTCTCCGATGCATCCGCGCAGCGCGCCGTTTTTCTTCAGAGTCACAAACGCCCCGAGGGTCTGCTGCATGCCGGGTGTGAGTTCGTTCCATACCTCGTTGGGCGAGGGTTTTGATCGGTTGGTGAGCCAGAACTCAATGGAGATTCGCGCCAGTCTCAGCAGTTTTTCCTTGTCCTCCGGATTGAGCGTCGGCTTCGCCGCCGGCGCGGGGCGGACAACGGTGTTCTGTTTCGGGGCCGGCGGTCGGTCCGGCGCCCAGAGCCCGGTGACTGCCGCCGCAAGATAGCTGACAGATGCGGACCAGTCTCCCGTGATGCGGCCCGACGTGTCGTATTTCAGCAGATGAATCTTTGCGTCTCGGGGAAGCATGGCGAGAAGAATTCCCAGCGGGCAGCGTCCGCAGACCGTCGCCCGGCTCACATCCAGCTGCCGGTAGAGGCCTGACAGGTCTTTTCTGCGGATGGGATCAAAAACGGACATATCGAGCTTCTCGATATTGGCGGGGATATCGGTCGTGAATGGAATGAAGCCGTAGCTGGCGCCGTAATGAGTGAAGTCCGAGCTGATGACAAGGAGTGTTTCGTTGTCCATTTCCTGTTTCAGGATATCGGCAATGGCGCGCGTGGTTTTTTCATCCAGATGGCCCGTCAGAATGGGCACGAGAGTGAAATCCTTCAGCATGTGCTGCAGGAAGGGGACCTGGACCTGCACGCTGTGTTCCCACACATGGGCTTCCGGGATGCATTGGAAAAAGTCACCCCTCGCGCGCAGTTTTTCAATCAATTCCACATCCAGGGGCACCTGACCCAGCGGGGTTTCGTAATGTGTCACATCCGGCACGCTGCAGAAGTTCTTCATCGGCTGACTGTGGCTCGGTCCGATCACAATGACCCGCCGGTAGGCTTTGTCCTGAATCTGCCTCGCGGCATGGGCGGCGATCTGGCCGGAATAGCGATAGCCTGCATGGGGCATAATGAGCGCCATGATCGGTTCGCGCGGCGTGTCGGGCACGTTTTTGAGGAACCCGTCAATTTCAACACTGAGATCATAGCTTGCTCGCGGATACCAGCGGCCGATCAGCCGGGAGCGGAGGATGGTTTTTTCGCGCGCCGCGGCGGGGGACTGGGCCGGGGTCTGTTCTGTCTCTGGGATCGGAAGCGCTGTGGCCGGTTTGTCGCATGACGATGCCGCGCACAGACAGCCGGCGGCCAGAATGCTTTTCAGAATGTGTGTCATTTTTTTCATGGCTTCTCTTCCTCCATTATCCGGCCCACCGCCCCGGCCGTTCGATCACCCTGCGGGGCAGGGACTTTGTCCGGCCGGTCCATTCGCGGGGTCTCGCGGCGCGGAACACCTTCTGTATGAAAAAGCTGACCCCGCTGCAGGCTGCCGCTGCGGCCAGGGCCATCATTTTCAGGAAATCTCTCCGTGCAGTCACCATACGCCGGCTATTTCCTTTCCGCAGGCGGGGCAGTGTCCGTGCTGCAGGCTGTTTTCAAGAATGTGATACCTTCGCCGGGCAATCAGCAGTTTGCCGCAGGCTGGACAGAATGTGTCGCTGCCCCCTTCCGTCGTCACATTTCCGACATAAACATAATCAAGGCCCTCCGCCCTGGCGATACTGCGGGCGCGTTCCAGCGTCTCGGGTGGAGTCGGCGGGAGATGCCGCATCAGGTGCTGCGGGAAGAAACGCGAGAAATGAAGAGGCGTGTCTGAACCCATGTTCGTTTTGATCCAGCGGACAAGCTCCCGCAGATCCCGGTCGCTGTCATTGAGGGTGGGGATCACCAGATTGGTTACTTCGACCGCAAGACCAAGGGATTTTGCGGTGACCAGCGAATTCAGTACAGGCTGCAGCGTCGCATCGCAGATGTCGCGGTAGAACCGGTCCGAGAACGCTTTCAGGTCAATATTGGCGGCATCCACGTGGCGGCAGAGTTCGCGCCAGGGTCCGTCGTTGATATAGCCGGCGGTCACCAGCACATTTTTCAGGCCGGCCTCGCGGGCTCGCCGGGAGCAGTCCAGCGCATATTCGTAGTAGGCAACCGGATCTGTATAGGTATAGGCCACCGAAGGGCACCGGCAGGATTGCGCCAGCGCAGGCAAATCCGCCGCCTCCAGCGGAGAGACCCGGGTATGCTCCGGCTGCGCCTGCGAGATCTCCCAGTTCTGACAGTTTTTGCAGTGCAGATTGCATCCGACGGTCGCCAGCGAAAGGATGGCGGTCCCCGGCAGGAAATGGAAAAGGGGCTTCTTTTCGACGGGATCCACATGGATGGAGCATGGGAAGCCCCAGGTCACCGCTGTGAGGAGGCCGTCCAGATTGACGCGAATGCGGCAGTCGCCGCTTTCGCCCGGACCGATGACGCAACCTTTTGGACACAGTGTGCACTGAACCCGCATGTGGGAACTATAGCCTTCAGTCGGGGATGTGTCAGCGAATTTGTGCCCTTTTCATTTCCCGTGCCGAAAGCAGAATTATGTTGAAGAAGGGGGATTAACTGCTAGAGTTTGCACACTATGAATACAGAAAACAAAACCACCGAATCGGGTTCTAACAAATTCCTTCAATACCGCACCGCGATCATCATTGGCGTGGTGACTCTGGCCGCCATTGGCGCCGTGCTCTGGCTGGCGCTTACGGGCGGAGACAAGGAAGTTGAAGTCTATGAGGATGCGGCCCGGCCGGCCGGCGATATCAATGTCGCGCAGGTGATCGACGCCATCCAGCAGAAGGATGCGGTCGCCAGGGCGGGATACCGCTACAAAGTGGTGATTGAAGATGAATCCAAGACCGGCACGGCGGGGATTGCGCGCATCGGGGGCCTGGTGATCTTCGTGGAAGGCACTCCGGCCGTGGGTGATGTGCTGATCGTGGAAGTCACGCAAATGCGGGCCACCACCGCCAATGCCGTGATTGTCGAGAAGGTTGGAACAATGGAAGTCCCCAAACGCGCCGCCGGCCGAGGCCGGAGCCGCGAGACATCAATTGACGGGAAAGTCTATTCCGGAATCATTGAGGATGTTGGCTCCAAGGGTGACGGCATCATTCACATTGACGGCAAGGTTGTTTTTGTCGAGGGAAGCACCAAGGGGCAGGATGTCACATTCATTATCACATACGAAGGCGACCGTTTCTCCTCCGGTCAGCTTGTCACGGCGGAAGAAGCCGAACAGCTTGGCGGTGAAATCGTGAAGATTGAACCCGGCAGGGGCCGTTCCCCGGACCGCAGAGATTCCGGATCCCGTCGCGCGCCGCCAGCGGATTCGCCGGTGAAAGTCGGCCAGGCCTACAGGGGTGTGGTGGATGACATGGGCAGCAAGGGCGACGGAATTGTGCACGTTCAGGGCAAGGTTGTTTTCATCCCCGGCACGAGCAAGGGCGACGAAATTGTTTTCATTGTTGAAGATGACGGCCCCCGCGTGGCCACCGGCCGCAAGATCAGCGCGGAAGAGGCAGAAGGACTGCAGGTGGAGGATGTGGCCGTGTCCGCTGCTCCCAAGAAATCGTCGAAGGCCGCGCCAAAGTCTTCCGGCGGTTCGGTTGTGGTGGGCGAGACCTACTCCGGCACCGTTGAAGACGTGGGATCCAAGGGCGACGGGATTGTGCGCATTGACGGCAAGGTTGTCTTTATTCCCGGGGCCGAAAAAGGCCAGAGCGTGACGTTCAAGGTGACCGAGGACAAGGGCCGCACAGCCATCGGAGCGCTGGTTCCGGCCGAGTAACGTCGTTAACGGCTGTGGCGCAAGTCCTGACCAGAGAGAAAACCCTTCAGGCCTGGGGTTCGTCCGCCGCGCGTGAGGGCCGGGTCCTGCGCGTGATCAGCATTGTTGAATGGCCGCTGGCCCTGGCGCTGACGGCCGTCGGCGCGATCAATCTCTGGAAGGATCAAACCTGGGGTTTCCTGGTGGCGGGAGGCATTCTCCTTCTTCTGGCCATTGGCCACCGCGCACAGCTGAAAGAGAATTTCCGCGATGCGGGATCGGTCCGTGCCGGTCAGGCCGGCGAATCGCGCGTGTCCAGAATGCTGGCAAAGATGCTCCCCGGGAACATGTATATCATCAATGATCTTACGGTGAAGTTCGGAGGAACATCAGCCCAGATTGATCATCTGGTGGTGGGGCCCAAAGGACTCTTTGTCATCGAGACCAAGAACTGGAGCGGAACGGTGCGAGGGGATGAGCGCCGGGACATGTGGGAGCAGATTCCCTCGCACGGCCGGAAGAAAATCATCAAGGTTGGAAATCCTGTCGCCCAGAACGAGCGGCATGTGAATGTGCTTCGCAGCTGGCTGAGGGCCCGGGGTTCGGCGTGGAACGATCTTTACTCCGTGGTCACGATCCTCTCTCCCCATACCCGTCTGGAGATTGACAACCAGACGACGCCCCTGCTGCCGGTCAAGGCGACGGCGCGGTTCATCGAGCGATTTCAGGCGCCGGCGCTGCACAGCGCCCGCGAGGTGCGGGAGATGGTGGACTTGCTATTGCGGAAATGATGGTTTACTCTGTGCCTTTTAACTGGAAAGCAGGGGCGGAAATATGACGGCAGAACCGGACAAGCAGCCTCCGGACGGCCCCGGGGGGGCGCGCAGCGTGCTGGACGAGTATCCGGTGATCGGCCGGATACTGCTGCTGGTTAATGCCGTCGGCTGCCTCGCCTATCTGTCGTGGCTGGTGATGGCGAACAAGAGAATATTTTACACGCAGGAAGGCGTGATTTATCTGCTGCCGTTCCTGCTTTTCTTTTTTGTTTTTATTTACATATTTGGGAAGCCGGCCGAAAAGGAAGAGGATCAGCCGGATGAAGAACAGGCGGCCGCCCAAGATGGCGCAGCCGAACAAGCCGAAGAAAGGATAAAGCAATGAGAGGTGGTCCTGGGGCAATTGCCTATATGCTGGTTATTTCGCTTTTGATGGGTCTGCTGGTGGTTCTGATTCACCCGGATTATCGCGACACGGCGCGCAGCATGCTGCGCGGCCGCACCGAGCAGTCTTCGATCTGGATTGACAACGAGCGGTACTATCCCGAGGTCGTGCTGGCCCCGTCGGGGGAAGACCGTGAAGAAGGAGCGGACAATGGTTCAAACTAAGCTCATGGTTTTCTGCTATATGTTTCTGCTTGGCATTGTCTTTGCCAAGCTTGTTCCGGCCGATGCGACATGGCTGAATGCCATTCATATTCTCACGGGCGTATTTTTTCTGGCTCTCGCGGCCCATTATGTGAACCGCCGTCGCGAAATCAGGCAGGGCTACAAGTACGAACTGGCATGGTCCAGGGTGGCCGGATGGGTTCTCGTCGTGCTGGCGGCCCTGTCGCTGGGATACGGGCGCTATATCAAGGCCGACACGGTTCCGGACACGCGCATGGCCACGGTGGTCCTCCGGGGATCAGCCGCGGATTTGAAGGTGGAGGCGCAGCTGACCGACACGTCGCGCGTGCGCATCCGCAAGACATCCGCCGTGGCTGAAGACGTGAAGCTGCGGCTCCTGGGCGTGCTGGAGGCGCGCCTGGCGGTGCTTTCGGATGACGGGGTGCCGCAAATGGATTCCGAGGGCCGCTGGCGCTTCACCCGGGTGAAGCAGGAATATGCGAGCGATGTCATCGTCATAGGGAAGGATGATCCCGTCGGCACGGATTATCTGGTGCCGCAGCCGTTTGACCGGATTACGGGCATCGAGGTGGTGGAGGGCTCTTCGTCGGGGCATCTCGGCATTTACCGGATATCAAACCATCTGGCCTCCTTTGTCCGTCTGGGCATGAATTCCATGCCGGTCACCGTGCTGGGAAAGATATCCCAGGATCCGTGGGTTTATGACTTTAAGACTGTGCTGCATATTTCTCCGCTGTTCATCCAGTACCGTCCCGGCGGACCTTTCTACAGAGTTGAGGGCGGCACCATCCGCGCCAATCTGGATACGCGCGTGGACAACTACCGGCGTTTTGCCCGCAGCGAAGGCTACGGACTTGATGTGGTGGTAACAGCCCCGCTGTTTGAGGCCCGTCCGCAGGCGAATCCCGGCGACTTTGACCAGAGGCAGTATCTTCAGAACAACAACATTTACGGACAGATGGGGCTTCGGCAGGCGCGGGGCGGGCCTCCGCCCATCGTGCTGGTGGCCCCCGAGGGCGGCGAGCCCGCCCGCGGTCATCCGCTGGTGCGTTTCTCTCTGAAGATTCGCGACGACATGCTGCGGGTGTTCAAGCAGACGCTTCCTTATCCCCATTCCGCCTTTGTGGGCGCCGTAACCCTTGGTCTGCGGTATGGCCTGCAGGGGGTCGAGTGCATTTTCAGCCCGGCCCACGGCGATCCGCTGCTGGGGCAGCGGTGCGAGCAGACGATAGCGGACGAGTTCAAGCATTCGGGCGTGAATCACGTGCTGGCCGTTTCGGGACTGCATGTGACCATCATCACAATCCTTTTCACCGGCATCTTCACGCTGCTGCGCATGTCGCGGCGCGCGTTCGTTCCGCTGATTGTCATGATCCTGGTGATATTTGCGATCATCACGGGCGCCCGCCCCTCCACGCTGCGCGCAGTGATCATGAACAGTCTTTTCCTGCTGACCTGGGCCTACCTCAACAAGGGGCTGGTGGCCTCCGCGCTGCTGGGTGTTCCGGTGGCGGCATTTCTTATTCTTTATCACAATCCGCTGATGATCGTGGACCCCTCGTTCACGCTCTCGTTCGGGGCGATTCTGTCCCTTGTGCTGATCACCCCGCCGGTCTACAAGCTGCTGTCGATGCTGCGAGGGAACAACTTCCTCGTGGCGATCCTGATCCTTCTGGGTATCTCGGCGGCCCTGGGCTGGAGCTGGTTCCTGGTGACCTCCCTCCGGTTCTGGATCCCGTTCCTGATTGTCTGCACGCTGCTGTGCCTGGGTGCGCGCGCGGCCAGCCGAAAAGGGAAAAAACTGTTCGGCAATCTTGCTTATGTTCAGATTCCGGTGGCGATAGGCACACTGGTGGCATCTCAGGCTGCGATTCAATGGGGCATGATGGCGCCGCTTTCGGCGGCCTATTTCAGCCGATGGGCGGCCGGCGGCTCTTATGCCAACCTGCTGGCGCTGCCTCTCATTGGTATTGTGGTGCAGCTTGGCGCCATGGCGGGCCTGCTGGGCATGATCCCCGTGATCGGACCCTTCATCGGCCTGCTTCTGAACGCGGCCAACTGGGTGTTTTCAACGGGATTTCTCTGGCTGGCGCATTTTTCGGTGAAGTTGTTTCCCTTCCCGTTCGTGCGGAAAATATCGCCTGTGCACCTGCTGCTCTATTATCTGATCCTTGCGGTGTTTGTCTGGCATGAACCGCTCTGGTCTGTGTTTAAATCCCAGTTCGGCCGCAAAAAGGGCCACCGTCACTGGGCCTATGCCATGGTTGCGCTTCTGATCGTGCTGCTGGGCGCGGCCTTCGCGACCCGTCCTCATTACCGTCATGGGAATGACCTGAATCTGACGATGCTTTCGGTCAATTATGGCAATGCGCTGCTGGTCGAAACGCCCGGCGACAAGAAGTTCCTGATTGATGCGGGCATGGTCGAGCATGAACGCGGCATGTTCAATTCGGCGGAACGCACGATTCTGCCTTATTTCTCCTACCGGAGCATTATGAATCTGGACGGCCTGATTGTTCTGTCGCCCCATCTGGAGCGCGTGGCCGGCGCGGCGTACATGCTCAGGCATTTGCACATCGGAACGCTCTATCTTCCGCCTGCGCTGGCGGCCGTCACGCCGGACATGACGGAAGACGAGTTCTTCGCCCTCGTGCTGGAGGGGAATCTGGCGGCGGAATACGATGAGGAATTCCTGCGCGCGCTGTATGCGGAGATCATCGGCACGTCGGACATGCCTTACCGCCCGTCTCTGGCGCGAGCCATGAAGAAACGGGGCGCAACGTTTGTCAACAAATGGGCCGGGAGCACGGTCCCGCATCGCGCGCTGACGGCCGGCGATGTTGTCTACGAGGAAATGCATAACGGGAAGCGCTTTGCCATGGAGGTCCTGAATCCGTCGCCGGCCGCACCGGCCGGGGATTTCCCGATGGAAAACCGCTCACTGGTTCTTCGCATTTCGTACGGCGATTTCGCCATGCTGGTGTCCGGAGATCTGCATTTTGACGGACAGCTTCATCTGGCCGAAACGGTTCCGCCCGAAAAGCTGGCCGCGCAGGTGCTGATGGCGCCTCATCATGGCACGGCGGCGCCGCCGCCGGGATTCGGCAATCCGAAACAGCAGCTGCTCGATGAACTGAACCGGTCCACGGCGGTTCTGCTGGACAAAGTCCGCCCGGAGAAGGTTGTTTTCGACTACGGCAATCCTGGTCCGGTGTACAAGCAGCGCACGCGTGATGCGCGCGCGGCCCATGAAATCACCTTCCACTTTATCGAGGAACGGCTGGGCGCCGGCAATGTGCTGAGCACGGAACGCGACCTTGCCATTTTCATCAGTTCGAACGGGGAAGGTTTCGAGATCGAGACGCAGGGACAGAAAGTCAGTTCCGGAGGCGAAACAGCGGAGGCGGTGTCCTCGCTGGAGGTGGGCTTCTAGGAACGGAGGATCGCGGAATTGGAAGCCAAAAGCACGCATGAAGAGAATCTGGCCTGGTCGTCCCGCGACGCGGCGGAGTGGTACGGCATTCGGGGCTGGGGCACCGGATATTTCGACGTGTCGCCCGAAGGGGAGGTGACCATCCATCCGCAGGGGCCCTCCGGACCGTCGGTCAGCCTGATGAAAATTGTTTCCGGCCTGCATGAGCGCGGCATGGAAATGCCCGTGCTGCTCCGCATCGAAAATATTCTGGCTTCCCGCATCAAGCTTCTTCACGAGCGGTTTGCCGCCGCCATCCGGGAATTCGGCTATCGCGGAGAATACCGCGGCGTATATCCGATCAAGGTCAACCAGCAGGAACAGGTGGTGGAAAACATCGTCAAATACGGTGCGCCCTACCATCACGGGCTGGAGGCCGGAAGCAAGGCGGAACTGATTGCGGCCATGTCTTTCCTGACCGACCCTGAGGCCTTTCTGATCTGCAACGGCTACAAGGACGAGGAATTCATTGACCTCGGCCTGTACGCGCTCAAGATGGGCATCCAGTGCGTGTTCGTGCTGGAAAGCCCCGGCGAACTCGCGCTGATCCTGGAGCGGGCGAAAGCCCTGCAGGTTAAACCCATTCTCGGCGTCCGCATCAAGCTGTCGGCGCAGGCCGGCGGCCACTGGGCGGAGTCCGGCGGCGACCGGAGTGTGTTCGGGCTGAATGCCGCGCAGGTCATTGATGTGGTGGATCAGCTGCGCGCCGCCGGCATGCTGGACTGTCTCAAGCTGCTGCACTACCATCTGGGTTCGCAGATTCCAAACATCCGCGACATCCGCGAAGCGGTGGTCGAGGCCTGCCGGTATTATGTCGGGCTGGTCAAGGAGGGCGCGCCGATGGGCGTCCTCGATCTGGGCGGCGGTCTGGCCGTGGATTATGACGGCACCCATACGGTTTCCTCCAGCAGCCGCAATTACGGGCTGAACGAGTACTGCGCCGACATCATCGAGGTGGTCATGGGCATGCTCAGCGACGAGGAGATTCCCCATCCGATGATCATCACGGAATCCGGCCGCGCCACCGTGGCCTATTATTCCGTGCTGCTGTTTGATGTGCTGGATGTCAGTTCCTATGAAAAAGACACGGACCTGAACCCGGTTCCGGAAGATGCGCCCGAGGCGCTGATCAACCTGTATGAAACCGTCGCCGGCTTCACGCCCGGAAGAATGCTGGAGCTGTATCACGACGGCATCTATTACCGGGACGAGATACGGCAGCTCTTCAAGCACGGCGCGGCCTCCCTGCGCGAGCGGGCCCAGGCCGAGGAAATCTTTCTGGAACTGATGGAGAAGGTGGTGGTGGAAATGCGCGGCATGGACCGCATCCCGGAGGAGCTGGAGGGACTTGAATCCGCGCTGTCGGACATCTATTACGGGAACTTCAGCGTTTTCCAGTCCCTGCCGGATGCCTGGGCCATTGACCAGCTCTTCCCCGTGATGCCCATCCACCGGCTGAATGAGAACCCCACGCAGCGCGCCACGCTGGCCGACATCACCTGCGACTGCGATGGCAAGCTGGAGAAATTCATTGGAGATCAGGGCATTCAGAGCGTGCTCCGGGTTCATACACTGAAGGACGGAGAACCCTACTATCTGGGCGTTTTTCTGGTCGGCGCCTATCAGGAAACACTCGGCGATCTGCACAACTTGCTCGGCGACACCAACGTTATGAGTATCCGCATTGATGAAAACGGCGAAGTGCTCTACAGCCGCGAAACCGAAGGCGACTCGGTGGCCGACGTGCTTTCCTATGTCGAATATGAAACCAAGGGCATGCTGCTGCGGGTTCGCGAAAAGGCGGAACAGGCGGTCAGCGGCGGGCGCATCACTGCACAGGAACGCAAGCAGATCCTCGACGCCTACGAAGCAGGCCTGCGCGGCTACACCTACTTCGAAGCCTGAAAATGGAGGGAACCGCATCGCCTGCCCGCCGAAGCCTCCGGGCGAAGGCGGGTCGGTTCCGGAAAAAGAAAATCCGGTTTTGACAGAGCAAAACCCTCCATTCGGGAATCTGCAAAGAAGGTTTCCTCAAAGCTCAAAAATCATCAAAAAAGGCCAAAAAACGGCCAAAAACGGGTTCTTCTACGATTTTCATGGAAATATTGGCCCAAACGCGAGATAGACTGGGGTGAAAAAGAAGGGGTTTTGGCCATGGAATTCACTGAAGAACACTACAAGCAGCTACTGGGTTTGCCCGATCCGTGGGAAGTAGAAA
>JAKQHR010000146.1 GCA_029557905.1 Verrucomicrobiota bacterium | reverse complement strand
CCTGGATTTCGATGGCCACGTAGCGGCAGCACAGGGCGGGACACTTCCCGCAGAGCGGATTTGACGCACTCTCAGA
Source organism: Verrucomicrobiota bacterium (assembly GCA_029557905.1). Lineage (GTDB taxonomy): Bacteria > Verrucomicrobiota > Kiritimatiellia > JAKQHR01 > JAKQHR01 > JAKQHR01. Next base: position 2,584 of record JAKQHR010000146.1, on the reverse strand, counting down.
CTGATTCGCTTTTTCCATGAGGTGCGTTTGTACCCGCTGTGCCCCGGGCCGTCCACTTTTTTGTGCGCGATGTGGAATAGTTTTATTGATGATTGGAGGGGGGATTCATAGGATATGCGCGTCATGAAGAACAAAGAAGTCGAACGGCAAATCAGCATTCTGGCGGACCGCACGGTGGATCTGCATTCCGTGCATGAGCTGCGCGGCAAACTCGAGCGCTCGCTGGCGGAAAACCGTCCGCTCCGGGTCAAGCTTGGCGCGGACCCCTCCGCCCCGGATATCCACCTGGGTCATGTGGTGCCGCTGAACAAGCTGCGCGAGTTCCAGGACCTGGGACATCTTGTCGTTTTCATCATCGGCGATTTCACGGGGATGATCGGCGACCCCTCCGGCAAGTCGGCCACGCGCCCGCAGCTCACGCGCGAGCAGGTGATGGCCAACGCGAAGTCATACCAGGAGCAGGTCTTCAAGGTGCTGGATCCGGAAAAAACGGAAATCCGCTTCAACTCCGAATGGCATGCTCCGATGACGTTCGAGGATGTCATCCGGCTTTCCGCACACGTCACCGTGGCGCAGATTCTCGCGCGTGATGATTTTGCGAAGCGCTATGCCGCCAGCCAGCCGATCTCGCTGGTGGAATTCCTCTATCCGCTGGTGCAGGCCTATGACTCTGTGATGATCAGGGCCGACGTGGAACTGGGCGGCACCGACCAGCTTTTCAACCTGCTCCTGGGCCGTGAACTGCAGAAGACCTACAGTCAGGAGCCGCAGATTGTGATGACCCTGCCGCTCATCGAGGGGCTGGACGGCGTCAACAAGATGAGCAAGAGCCTTGGCAACTACATCGGCGTGAACGAGCCCGCGCGGGAAATCTACGGCAAGGCCATGTCCGTGAGCGATGCGCTGATGTGGCGCTATTTTTCGCTGATTCTCTGCATGCCGCAGGATGAAATCGCCGAAATCAAAAAAGCGGTTGAGACCGGCGCGCGGCATCCGCGCGATGTGAAGGATGAACTGGCGCGCAAACTTGTCGCCAAATTCCATGACGAGGCTGCCGCTGCGCAGGCTTCGGACGAGTTCAAGCGCATCTTCTCGCAGAATCAGCTGCCGGATGACGTTCCGGAGGTCGCGCTGGCGGGAGGGAAAACCGGAATCGTTGATCTGCTGGTGAACGCAAAACTCGCGCCCAGCAAGGGCGAAGCCCGCCGCCTGATCGAGCAGGGCGGGGTGAAAATTGACGACGAGAAGGTCTCCGACATCCACGCTGAAATCCCGCTCAAAACCGGCATGATCATCCGCGCCGGCAAGCGCAAATTCGCAAAGATTGTTTTGTCTTGAACGGGTAGGGCGGGCACTCCGTGCCCGCCGCGGCGGTCGGCGGAGCGACCGCCCTACCAGGGACTGCATTAGAGTCGGACTGTGAAAAAAAGGGACGCGGCGAACCGCGTCCCTTTCTATGCAGACTGCCTGAAAATTATTGCTTCTTCAGCAGATCGCGGATCTCGGTCAGAAGCACTTCCTGCGCGGGCGGGGCGGCGGGCGCCGCGGGCGCGGCCGCTTCCTTTTTCTTCGCCGCGTTCATGGCCTTGACGACGAGGAAGATCGCGAAGGCGATGATGATGAAATCAATAATGGTGTTGATGAACATGCCGTAGTTGATGGTTACGGCCTCAACGCCCTCGGAGGCGGCCTTCAGCGTGATCTTGAGTTTCGAAAAATCCACGCCGCCGGTCAGCATTCCGATCGCGGGCATGATGACGTCGGCGACAAACGAGCTGACGATTTTCCCGAATGCGCCGCCAATGACAATGCCAACGGCCATGTCCATCACATTGCCGCGCATCGCAAACTCTTTGAATTCCTTTGCAAATGACATTTCTTTTTTCTCCTGTTTGTATTTCGTGTTGTTTACAGAATGAAGTTCAGCGCGGCGATCAGGGAGACATCGTTCTCCTCGAGGCCTTCGCCCGGGGTGCTGTCGTACTTGTCCTTCACGGACACGCGGATGCTGGCGCTGGAGTTGATGGCGGCTTCGATGCCGACTTCGCCGTTCAGCAGGTAGTTGTCAAAATCCTCGATCTCGGGAAGGTATTCCACCGATTCAAAGACTTTGGCGGTCTCGCTGATCTGGCGCGAGAAGTTCTGGGCAAGGCGGAGAGCGGCGTAGTCTTCCGTGACATCCGCAACATCCTCGAAGATGCAGGCCACGCCGGCTTCAACGCCGAGCTTGGTTTTTTCGGTGTCTACCAGGAACTTTCCGAGGCCGGGCCCGACGGTTGCGCGGTAGTCAATGGCGGCGATGTCGTCATAGAGCACATTGCCGTCCAGATAGGCGTAGAATGCGTCATAGGTGCGCTTGTAGTTGGCCATCGCCTTGGCGTTTTCGACATTCTTCTCGTCGTCGGCTTCGCCGTAGTTGCCCTCGATCCCCAGCGTGAGGATTCCGGCCTCGGCGGTGTGTTCGGATTTCGCCGATGCATTGGCCACCAGCGTTTCGCTGTTTCCATCGGTCATGGAAAGGCCGATTCCGGCGCTGTTCTTCCAGCCCAGTTCTTTCTCTTCGGCCGCTCCCGCCGCGGCGGCC
>JAKQHR010000136.1 GCA_029557905.1 Verrucomicrobiota bacterium | reverse complement strand
CACATTTCCGCGCGGCGTCGCCGTTGTGGTGTTCGTCGCATTCGCCGCCACCGTCGTCACAGAAGGAGGCGTGCCGGAGCCCGCATAGTCTCCGATATAAGCGTCGTCGAACAACATGCGCTCGCCAGCGGTCTGCTGGATGCGGATGATGATGTTGTCGCTGGCGTTGTTCAGGTCGTTCGACCACAGGGTATAAGTCGTGGTGGGACTGATCGCGCTGCCAATGTCCGTAAACGCGCCGCCGCCGACGCTGTATTGGACTTTGAAAGTAGGCTGGGGATTTGTCTTCCACGCCCGGTACCAGAACGTGATCGCGCCCACGCCGCCGTCCTTGCCGCTTCCGTCGGAGCCTTGATATTGCAGGTAGTTGGCCGAACCCGTGGACGCCGTGCGGGCACAAGAACCCGACCGGGCGGACGAGCTGCGCACGCCGCTGTTGATGCGCCAGCCCGAGGATGTTTGATCTGAATAAGAAGTGCCAAAAAGGGAATCAAAATTCTCACTCACTGCAGCGAGGGAAGAGAACGGGGCAGCAGCAAAAATCAGTGCAACAGCCAGACACAAGCCGCGCGCCAACGCGTCGGATGCACGCCTGCTGCGGATCCGAATGCTGACTTTGTTTTCAGTTTTAGTTTTCATAGCCGTTCTCACTTTTTGCTCACCCAAGCGGCGTCCAGCCGCCGCACTCCAACATTCCTCATCAGGCAGGGCGCGCCCTGCCTTTCCATCATATTCATTATTCAGCTTTATTCATGTTCATTTGCGTTATTTCACGCGTCCTGTTCAAGCTATAAAATCATTTCCTGATATTCAAATCGCTGACGAAGTGATGATAAATCGGCATCCGCCATGACATTTGTCTTAAGCCGCGAATCAAGCTGCACCGCTTTCGCCAAAACCGCAAGAGCGGCATCCTCCATTCCGGCCTTAGCCAGAATACAGCCCTTGTTGTAAAAAACGATGCCAAGTTTACGATCAAAATTCTTGAGTTCCGCGCTTGGAATGGGACATTCTGCCGTCGTGACGGCAGCCGCGCGGCGCCAGCAGGCCAGTGCATCTTCAAAATGCGTCAAAATCAGGTCATATTCCCTCAAAGCCCTGTCCTCATCCTTTGCCCAGAAGTGGATTTCCCGAGAAAATTCGTAAATGTTTCTGAAGGCATCAATGCCCGCCGCCCAATGGCGGACCAGCACCGGCTGCTGAAGCCATTCTGGATCGTTCTGGGCAAGATAGCGGCCCAATGCCGACTGTTGCACCGAAGCCAGCGCTTGCGCCTTCTCCATGCAAGCGATCGCTTTTTCAACTTCACCTATATGGAGAGCTTCCCACGCCATGCTGTAATAAAACCAGTAACCAGCCGGCACCACCTCCACATATGAGCCGAGTGCCAAAATGGCGCCACGATGATCACCCGAAAGGCTCAGCAGCTTTGCCTTTATATCCGCGCCCAGCAAGGGGGAAAGATTCCGGGCTTCCGCCTCCGCCAGATATCTGCGGGCGGCGGGCAAATCCCCTTTCCTATACGCAAGTCGTGCGCGTAATGCCCAGGTCTCCTCGAAATCGGGATTCGCCCGAAGCGATTGTTCAAGAAACGTGTCCGACTGGTCGAGACGCCCCTCATCCAAAGAAGCCAGAGCCAGACCATTCAAGGCCACGGAAGCATCCGGCACCCGTTTCAGCACATGGGCCCACAGCGTCTCGCTCGTCTGCCAGACCCGGCTTTGTGCGAAAGAAAGGACTCCCCAGAAAAGAACGAGCAGCGCCACAACCGTCACCCGCAGAGCCCGCAGAACACCCGGGCTGCGAATCCAGTGAACCAATCCATAGGCCATCAGCATCAGGAATCCAATGCCGGGAATATAGAAAAAGCGGTCGGCTACCATGTAGCGGATTCCAATCGGCACCAGCCGCGACACCGGAAGCAGAGCTGCGATGAAAAAGAAAACGGCAAAAGGCAGCAGACGGAAACCGCGCCGCCATGAATAAAAGCCCAGGCCAGTCACCAGCGCCATCACTCCGAACAAGGACAGAAGATAGGCCGCAAAAGTCGCCGGGGTTGTTGAAGGAACCGGCACGTAGGCGCTCAAACTGGCGGGCCAAACAGTTTTCCCAACGAACCAGAAGAAATTCCAGCAGGCCATCATCACATTCTGAAAGATATTGCCCACCTCTCCTCCACGGATGATGCCATAGCCGGTATGCGTACGCAGGGTGATTGCGACAAACAACAGGCTCAGTCCCGCAAACGGGATCATCCATGGCTTCTTCCACTGCTCAGACAGGGGCCGTTTCAAATAAAGATCGCACAGTACCAGCACCGCGGGCAGCGTTACCGCCATCGGTTTCGACAAAAGCGCCAGAAGCCCGGAAAAAACCGCGGCTGCAAAATACCGGATTCTCTGTGTATCCCGGAAATGCAGATATAGAACCATCGTAATCAGATAGAACAGGGCACACAAGACATCCTTGCGCTCGGATATCCACGCCACCGATTCAACATGCAGCGGATGAACAGCAAACAATACCGCTGTCAGCCATGCCCATAGATGGTCCGCACGCAACTTCCGCATCAGCAGATAGACGAGGAAAACATTCGCCACATGAATCAGCAGATTATTGAGATGAAACAGCCAGGGACTCAGTCCCACCAGCCTATGCTCAATCATCAAAGTCAATTCGGTCAGCGGAGTGTACTGCCCGTTCGGAATGGGACCCAGTTGCGGCTCCAACCGGAAGATGTCCGCTACGGTCGCCGGAGAAAATTGATGTATGCGAAAATTATGGGTCACGTAATAGGGATCATCCCAATCAAGGAAATCCGCCCTGAGCGCCGGCAGATAGGGGATGAATGCGAGCAGGGCCAGGGCAAGGAGCATCCACGGCATCCCGCGGAAGTTCCGCCCTGCCTCATTCCGGTCTTTCTTGTCTGTCTTGCTCAATTGCACTTCCATTCCCGTCTGTCAAAGCGGCGTCAAGCCGCCGCACTCCAAATCTTTTTTATTCAGTTTTTCATCTGCCGCTCACAGAGCGGCCGCTACATCAAAATCCCGTTGTAGTAGCGCCTCTGTGAGGCGCATCTTCATTTTGCCGCTCACAGAGCGGCTGCGGTATTTCTCCGCGTCCCTGCGCGCGAACTTTTCCTATTCAATTCTTCCCGCTTTCTGCCTTGTACTCTGCCTGTCCTTCCGCCACCCGGGAACGAACTTTGCCCGCTTCTGCCAAAAATATCCGACGATAGAAATCTCCCAGAATGGGACTGGCCAGGATATCGGCCTCCATCTGTCTTTCCCGGTCACCGGGCGGCAACCCGCCATATTTCTTCAGGACGGCCTGCTGGCACTCTTCTTTCATCTTCACGCAATCAAAAGTCTTAGTTTTCATAGTCCACCACTTCCTTGGGGGAATAAATGCCGATCTCTCCATACCGCAACTGCCGGTTGACGGATAGATAGCCTTCGATTTTCTCGTAGTGGACAATGTGCTTGAAATTCCAGCTCACGATCATGTCAGCCCGGGCGACCGTGGCGCTAGCGATATGCTCTGCATCGGTCGCGGATGCCGGTCCTACGATTTGGGCGTCCAGATAGGCGCGCATCAGGATCTTCACAGCCGGATCGGGCGGCAGCACTTCAATGCAATCTTCGGGGATACCGGCAAGCACCTTTTGGACATCAACCGGAGCGCGCTCCACTTCCGCCACGACCGCCTCGGAAAGCAGCAGACGGAACCGGCCAGCCTTGATCTCCTCGATCAGGCGACGGCTTTCCTTTGCGAACTCTTCGTCGAAGCATCCGCCGAAAACCGACGTATCCAGATATATTCTCAAAACCTTCATCGCACCGTTCAGCAGCTTCTTGCCGTTCTTCTCTCTAATCTTTCTCTTCCGATCATCAAAGCGGCGTCCAGCCGCCGCACTCCAAAACTTTTTTATTCAGTTTTTCATCTGCCGCTCGCAGAGCGGCTGCTACATCAAAATCCCTTTGTAGTAACGCCTCTGTGAGGCGCATCTTCATTTTGCCGCTCGCAGAGCGGCTGCTGTATTTCTCCGCATCTCCGCGTCCCTGCGCGCGAACTTTTCCTATTCAATTCTTCCCGCTTCCCGCCTTGTATTCCGCCTGGCCTTCCGCGACCCTGGCCGCGGTCTTCTCCCTCTTAAGAGGAAACGACACCACCTTGTGCCCGGATTCCCACTGGCGCTTCATGACATCTCGAAACATCTTGTGCACATCGCCGCCATAGGAATCCAAAATCTCCTGTCTGGCTCTTCTAACCTCGCCAACTATCTCATCATGCGTCATCGCCAAGCCCTCCCATCAGCTCATTTGGCGTGCAGATAACCGGCATCGCATAACCCGCCCCGCTGACAATCGCAGTCAAACGCGGTATCAGCTCTGCATTGGCAATATGCCTGCAGTTCCAGGTCATCAGAAAATCCATCTCATGACGCGCAGCAACGGCTACATGCGCCGCATCTGCCGACGCCTTGGGCGGCATAATGCCCGAGACCCTGATGACTTCAAGCAAGCTGTCTGCTTCATCATCGGCGGCCAGAACTGGAATGTCATTCAAGACATCCAGCCGTCTCCGGGCCGCGGCGCTGTCTTCCTTGGCGGCTTCTGTCAAAACAAGCTGTGAGACAAACAACTGAAAGGCCTCACGCCTCTTTTCCCACCACTGCCGCGTAACCTCTTGTTCTCCAGCCGCAATGAGATCCCCCGATGGCCGGGCTGTCAAAAAGCTCGGTATCGTGGTCTCAATATAGACTGTCGGTTTTTCCGCCATTTTCGGCTATTCCACCATTCTCGTTTCCGTTCTCACTTTTTCAGCCATTCTCTTCGAAATTCATTTTGACAGGATTAACTGGATTTACCGGATAACCATCCTGTTCATCCTGTTGATCCGGTGTCAGCTCTTCTTTATTCAAATTTCTTCGCGTTTCACCGCGCCTTTGCGTCCCTGCGCGAGAATTCTTCCTATTCAGTTTTTCCGACTTCCCGGCCCAAACTCTCCATTAAGCCAATATGCCGCTCTTTAATCTTCCCATACACCTGCCGGCACTGTTCTTCGTCATACAGGTGCGTGGTCCGGTTCCGGTCTTCCAGCATGTCAATCCATCCATCGCCATCCGCGATGAGTCCGACTTTGAAGGCTTCCTTGATCGCGGCCCTCGGCGACTGAACCACTATCCCCTGATGCTCCAGCGCCGCCTTCATCAGCTTCCACGCCAGCTCAAAAGTGAACTCGAAGCGCTGGATCGTGCCGTCCACAACGACATCATTTTCTGCAGGATCAGCATTTGCCGCCTCCTGCAATCGCGCCAGGGCGCGGTCATACTCCGCAATCCACATCTTGACGCGGTCAGCGCTCATAAATCGTTTTGCCGTTTTCAAAGATCTCTTTTTTCAGTTCCGGACGGCTTATGTCCGATACATTCACCAAATCAAACTTCAGCGCGGTCGGGACTTCCTCTTCCAGCCGGTTATGGACAAGGTTTACATCCTGGTCCGTCCAGCCATTACCATCCACAGCCAGATCAATATCCGATGTCCGGCGGGCCTTGCCGCGCGCGCGGGAGCCAAACAGAATGATGCGGTTCACAGGCTTCTGCGAACAGATGATTTCGGTGATCTGCGCCCGCAAAACCGGACTGATTCCAGCCACCATTCTCTTTTCATCCCTTACCATGTTTTACCGGACGTGACCCGCCTTCGCAAAGCGATGGCGGGCAGGCATCGCACGTCCCTCCATTCCGTCATTCCTTATTCAGATTTCCCAACTGCCGCTCGCAGAGCGGCTGCTGCATTTCTCCGCGTCTCCGCGTCCCTGCGCGAGAATTCTTCCTATTCAAATTTCATTCGCGTCTGTTCGCGGTTTTTGTTTAATTGTGCGCCCCCCTGTGACGCGCTGAATGCTCCCCCATTATTCAATCACCAGCTTGACGCGATAGAAGCCCATGCCGCTGCCGGCTCCGTCCGGAATATCAATTTCGGTTTCATCCAGCACCGGATCGGCATCCACCACGTCGCCGATGTTCACATATTCCCCGCCGGCGGCGTCCGCCCGCTGGATCTGATAGCGCCGGCCCAGGGCCGATTTCCACGAGAGCCTGCCCCGTGAAATGCGCGCCACAACGAACTCCGATCCTTCATCCGTCGGACTGGTTCCGGCAAGATGCTCGTCGCCGTCCAGCATGCCGTCGCCGTCCGTGTCGGCATTGCCGGGATCGGATTCATAGCTCTTCTCCCACGAGTTGTTGAGGCCGTCGCCGTCATCGTCGGCTTTGTCCAGCGCATTGGTGGTGCGGCCGATCCCGGCCATCAGAACGCTGTTGCCCTTGACCGTCAGCAGTTCGGAATCGGCGTAGAACGAGGCCTCTGCCAGCGTGGGCGCGTTGAATACGCGAATGAAGAGTTTGGTGCTTTCGACCGGGCGCGCCAGGCCGCCGAGGGATAGTCCGAACTTTCCGGGACGCGTCTGGCTGAGGGGCATGAACTTGCCGATGCCGGCCGTGCCCCGGTCCATCAGCGGATTGGAGGAATGCGGCCGGCCGTCCACGGCAGGCGGGAAGATGACGCCGTCTTCGGCGCGAAGCACCTGCACGAGGTCTCCGGGAGCGGTGGCGCTGCCCCGGAGGACTTCCCCGAATTCATCGAGGATCACATCCCGGGCATTAATGTGAAGGGGTGTCTCCAGCGCCCCCTGGGAATAGCCCGCAGGCGCCATCAGGAGAACCAGCCCTGAAGCGATTATGAAGCACAATAATCTCATTAATGTAACCCTCTCCGTTCTACGTCACCTTCTCTGCAAAAATAAAATTTCACCGGATGTTAAAATATAACCGGTTAAAAATTTTTAACAATGGTTTTCTTAAGAAAAAGTTACCCCAAAGGGGGATCATGTATAGCCTGAATTATTCATCAAGATTCAGGAAAAAATGAGTGAGCTTTCTCTACCCATTCTGATAGAATGGGTTGTGTAAAAAGAAGAAAGACTCACTCATGAAAGAAGATTACACGATTCAGTTGGAATTTGCACCCTTAAAAGGCAAGAAAATCACAGCCCGCTTTGATGATCCCCGAGTCAGCTCTGATGGCGGAGCGATGCTTTTGCGGGAAGTGGATCAGCAGATTGGGCTTTTGGATCGGCTGGCCGCAGTGATTAGCGACAACCGCAGACAGAGCCATATAGCGCACGAGGTCACCGATCTGCTGCGCCAGAGAGCCTATCAGATCAGTTGCGGCTACGAAGATGCGGACGACTGCGATCATCTGAGAGCGGACCCCGTGTTGAAAGCGGCGGTGGGGCGCGATCCGCAGGTCGATCCCGACCTGGGCTCACAGCCGACCATGACGCGGCTGGAGAACTCGGTAACGGCCCGGGATCTTTTGCGGATGGGATATGCGTTCATTGATCAGTTCATCGCTTCTTATGACGCACCTCCGACGGTCATCGTTCTGGACATGGATCCGACCGCGGACATTGTTCACGGTCATCAACAGCTGGCGCTTTTCAATGCGTATGAAGACGAATACTGTTTCATGCCCTTTCATGTGTATGAGGGCCAGTCCGGCAAATATATAGCCAGCGTGCTCCGGGCCGGGAAGACTCCCACGGCGGCAGAGATCATCAGTGTGCTCAAGCGCATCGTGAAGCGCATCCGGCAGGTCTGGCCGGAGGTGAAAATCATTTTCCGCGCGGATGGTCATCATGCCAGACCGGAGGCGATGGACTGGATGGATGCGCACCGGGTGGACTTCATTATAGGCTTAACTCCCAATAACAGGCTCAAAACGATGTTTGCGCTGGCGATACAGGATGCGGAAAAGCACCGCTCTTTTGGAGACACCTGCCGACGTTACGCATCCGTTGATTATGCGGCCGAATCTTGGAGCCGATCCCGTCGGGTGATTGGCCGCGTACAGGCCTCCGGAGAAGGAACCGATGTGCGTTATGTGGTCACCTCCTTCCGGGATGCGGGAGCCCAATATCTTTATGATGTCGTCTTCTGCGGCCGCGGAAGAATGGAGCTGATGATCAAAGACCACAAAGTGGCACTGAAGTCAGACCGGACCAGCTGCACAAGGAAAGAGGCCAACCAGTTCCGGCTGTTCATTCACTCGGCCGCCTATGTGCTGATGCATGCGATGCGTGAAAACCTTCTGCGCGGTTCTGAACTGGCCACCGCCCAGTTCGACACCATTCGTCTGCGTCTGTTGAAGATCGGGACGCGCGTTGAGGTGGGCAAGACCTTCATCCGTTTCCACTTCCCAGCCAGTTATCCACTTCAGCCGCTGCTCGGGCGAATCTCAACTATCCTCAAGGCGTTGTCCACGGCATAGGACTTCATCTGCGGCGGGCCTCCGCGTCCTGAAAATACGGAGGAGATGGCGGAGCTTTGCCCCGATCCTGTCTTCACCGCGATCAATCGCCCCTGTCTGGAGCCTTCAGCCCTTTCGAAGTCTCGCGCCCCATAATCCAGACCCCAGATCGCGCCCCAAAAGCAAAGTTGATGAATAGATCAGGATAGACCTGTCCTCCACGAAAATCATGTCCGCCTCATTCATGCCATCTTCAAGAGCAGGTCCTGTGCCACGCCGCATCAGAAAAAAGTCCGCCGGGAAAAAAACGTCAGAGGAACACCGGCGGCCGCCCGCCATGCCGGCCTGTTCTGCGGCCTCCGGCCGCGCCCCTCGAAAAGTCTTCGGAAAATATTTTAGTAAAACGATTGACAACCGGCGAAGAAATTCATAGTTAATGCAAAATTCGCGGGTTGGATTTTTTGGGCGTTTTTTAGGATTTGCGACGCTTTTTTGATAAAAAGTCCTGTTTTTTGGGCTTTTTGGGGCAAATTTTGGCTTTTTTGGTCGTTTTTGGGCGTTTTTTGGTCGTTTTTTGTTGATTTTGGAGACTTTTTATGCTTTCTGAACGGAAAAGCGGCATTCTTCTGCATCCCACGTCTCTTCCCGGCAACTGGGGCATCGGCGAGATCGGACCCGAAGCCTGCCGCTTCGCGGACACGCTCCATGAAATGGGGCAGCACTTGTGGCAGATTCTCCCGATGGGCCCCACGAGCTATGGCGACTCCCCCTATCAGGCTCTTTCCACCTTCGCCGGAAACCATCTGCTCATCAGCTTTGACCTGCTGGTGCAGGACGGCCTTCTGAGCGAATCGCGTCTCGCCCGCTTCCCGAAGTTTGATCCCTCAAAAATTGATTACGGCCCCGTCATCATTGAGCGGATGAAGGTTCTGCAAACAGTCTGCCGCTCGTTTGAGCGCTGCGCGACGGACAGGATGAAACGCGAGTTTCAGCAGTTCTGCCGCAGGCAGGCGCGCTGGCTGGATGATTATGCACTCTACATTGCCATCAAGGATTCGCAGAACGGAAAGCCGTGGATCAAGTGGCCGCGGGCGCTGGCGGGCCGGAAGCCGGAGGCCATGAACGAGGCGGTCAAGAAATTCAAGACCTCCATCCGCAACGTGAAAATCCTGCAGTTCATTTTTCATGACCAGTGGCGGCGGCTGAAGACGTACTGCCACAGGAAGAACATCAAGATCATCGGCGACATTCCCATCTTTGTCGCGCACGACAGCGCCGACGTGTGGGCGCATCCGGACCTGTACTATCTGGATGGCCGGGGGAACCTGACCGTGCAGGCGGGTGTGCCGCCCGACTATTTCAGCGCGACCGGCCAGCTCTGGGGCAACCCGCTGTACCGCTGGGACGTGCACGCGCAGTCCAACTACGCCTGGTGGGCGGCGCGGCTGCAGCACATTTTCCAGATGGTGGACGTGGTGCGCATTGACCACTTCCGCGGATTCGAGGCCTACTGGGAGGTGGCCGGCGACGCCGAGACCGCCATCAGCGGCCAATGGGTCAAGGGCCCGAACCACGGCCTCTTCGACTCGCTCCTGCAGCAGCTGGGCCCCCTGCCCATCATCGCCGAAGACCTTGGCGTGATCACTCCGGAGGTGGAGAAGCTGCGCGACGACTTCGGCTTCCCCGGCATGCGCATCCTGCAGTTCGCCTTCGGCAACGATCCCCAGGCGGAGAACTTCCGCCCGCACAACTTCCCCGCCTCGTGCGTGGTCTATACCGGCACGCACGACAACGACACCACCGTGGGCTGGTTCCACAGCAAGCCCGACGAAAGCAGCACCCGCACCCAGCAGGACATAGACGAGGAGCGCAGGCGCATCCTGGACTATGTGCACACGGACGGAAGCCAGATTCACTGGGACATGATCTCGCTGGCGGCCCATTCCCGCGCCAACACGGCGGTGGTGCCGCTGCAGGACGTGCTGGGACTGGACTCCTCCGCGCGAATGAACCGCCCCGGCATCGCCGGCGGCAACTGGGGCTGGCGCTTCCACTGGGAGCAGCTCACCCCGGCCATCATCCGCCGCATGCGCGACATCACGGCCAGCGGGAAGAGGTAAGAGCGAAACGGAAAGCGAAGTCTGCGCCCCCGGCGGGCTTGCCCCGCCGGAGCGAGAGGTCAGGCAGCAAAAAAGGCGATCCCAGCCTTCTTCACCCGCGACACAAGGTCGCGGGGGTCGGCCAAGGCTTGAAGCGGCTTTACTGGTGCACGATTCCTGACTCCTGTCTCCTGTCCTCTCATTTTCCTCCGTTTTTACTTGAAACCCGGGGCGGTTGGGGTAATCTTTTTTCCATTATTTATGAACCGGACCATTATCAATGTCATTGTAGTCAAAGGCCGATGAGGGGCTGGTTGTGATTCTGCGCCCCTCGGAAGAGGGGTTTTTTTTTAACTGGAATGAACACATGAAGACTTATGGAGTAGGCATTCTCGGATTCGGCACCGTCGGAGCCGGAGTCATCGAAACTCTTCAGCTCAACGGCGACCTGATCGCCGCGCGCACGGGGCTCCGCATCGAAGTCCGCAGGGTGGCCGACCTCGACCTCGACCGCGACCGCGGCGTGAAGGTGGACCCCTCCATCTTCACCCGCGATGCGATGGCCGTGATTGACGATCCGGCCGTGGACATTGTGGTGGAGCTCATCGGCGGCGTGAAGACCGCCCGCGAGGTGATCCTGAAAGCCCTGCGGGCCGGGAAACCGGTGGTGACCGCCAACAAGGCCCTGCTGGCGGAGCACGGCGACGAACTCTATGCCGTCGCGGACGAAAGCAGCGCCGACCTTTATTACGAGGCCAGCGTATGCGGCGGGATCCCCGTCATCCGCAGTCTGCGCGAAGGCCTGATTGCCAACCACATAGAAAGCATGTACGGCATCATGAACGGCACCTGCAACTATATCCTCACCCGGATGGAGCAGGAGAATCTTCCGTTTGAGAAGGTGCTGGCGGACGCCCAGACCCGGGGCTATGCCGAAGCCGAACCGAGCCTTGACATTGACGGCATCGACACCGCCCACAAGGCGGCGATCCTCGCCTCGCTGGCGTACGGGTTTCCCGTCCCGATGGAGGCGGTCCACGTGGAAGGCATCCGCGGACTTGATCCGCTGGACCTCCGCTATGCGAAGGAACTCGGCTACCGCATCAAGCTCCTGGCGCAGATCCGCCACCATGCGGACGGCATCGAAGTGCGCGTCTGCCCCACCCTTGTGCCGCTGGGACACATGCTGGCCTCGGTCAGCGGAACCTTCAACGCCCTGATGGTGCGGGGGGACGTGGTCGGAGACACCCTCTATTACGGGCGCGGCGCGGGGCGTCTGCCCACGGCCAGCGCCGTGGTCAGCGATCTGGCCGATGTCGCCCGCAACCTGGCCAGCAGCTCCAACCTGCGCGTGCCCGCCCTCGTGCGCCACGGCGAATACGGAAAGATGAAGAAGCTCGAGGATCTGGAGTCATGCTGCTATCTGCGCATGTCCCTCAAGGATCACCCCTGTGTGCTGGCCCAGGTGGCCCAGGTGCTGGGCGAGAACGGAATCAGCATTGCCTCGGTGATCCAGAACAAGCCCGGCGAGGGCTGCGATTACGCTCCCGTGATTGTGGTGACCCACCGCGCGCCGGAAAAGAAATTCCGGCAGGCGCTGCGGATCATAGACGCGCTCGACGTGGTCGGCGCCCGCACTATCCGCATGGCCATTGAGGATTTTGAATAGACCGGATGAAGAAGATAATCATAGTCTGCGACAGCGTGGCGGATGCCCCGCTGGAGGAACTGGACGGCCGGACCCCGCTTCAGACCGCGCGCTGCCCGTTTGCCTCGCGGCTTGCGCAAACCGGACAGACCGGGCTGCTGACCCTGCCCCGGGCCGGAACTGAAGACCACGGCGAACAGCTTCTGGGACTCTTTGCCGGCATGACCCGCGAACAGGCCTCGGCGCTCCGGCAGGGACCGCTCGAAGCCATGGCCTCCGGCATTGACCTCTCCGACTACGATTTCGCCTGGTGCGGACATTTCGTGACCATGGACGGCGACGTGCTCCGCGACAGCCTGGTCCGGTCGCTTTCACTTGAAGAAACCCGATGGCTCGCTGAACAGCTTCAGCGGGAATGGGATGCGCAGCGGGTCCGGTTTGCCGCCACGGAGCCGTCCCGGCTGCTGGTGCTCTATTCCACGGCCGGCGGGGCCCGTCCGCAGCCGGGGCACCCTCCCCATCTTTCCGAAGGCGCCCGCGCGGACGAGTTCATCCGGCGCTCAAGGGCGGACAACATCGTGCGCGATATTTTCGAAAGATCCCGCCGGATACTGGATAGCCAGCCGCTGAATGAAATCCGGGTGGACCTGGGCGAGAATCCCGCCAACGCGCTTTGGCTGTGGGGCGGCGGCCCCATGAGCGGCATGCATGAACTCTTCACCGGGTTTCGCATCAGCGGCGCCATGCTGACCCAGTGTCCGATGGCTGCCGGCCTTGCCCGCCTGGCCGGGATGGAAACCATCGAAATGAGGGATGTGTGGACGGCCGGCGGCGGCATGGCCTTCAATCTTCCGCTTCTGGTGCAGGAACTCCGGCAGAAGGATCTGCTGCTGGTCTATGCGGGCGCGCCGAGACCCGGCGGACGCTACGGCAGCGCGGTGGAAAAAGTCCGGGCCATCGAGGCCATGGATGCCAATCTGCTGGGGCCGCTGTCAGACGTGCTGGCGGCGCACCGCCCCTGCCGGATCATCCTCGCCGCCAACCGGGGGGTCTCCACCCCAACGGGCCTGCCGGAAGCCGGACGAATCCCGTTCGTGCTGGCCGGCGACGGAATCGGAGCGGACGAAACACAAAACTGGAATGAAGAAGAAGCCGCCCGCGGGGCGCTGGGCAGCGTGAAGCTCAGCCGGCTTGCGGATCTTCTGGAATAGCGGCAGGAGGAAGTTATGAGCAAAGTAGCCATCTATGACACCACGCTGCGCGACGGAGCGCAGGCGGAAGGCGTTTCCTTTTCCGGCATCGGGAAAATCCGCATCGCCAAATGCCTGGACGCGTTCGGCATTGACTATATCGAGGGAGGCTTCGCGGCCTCGAATCCAAAAGACATGGCTTTTTTCAAGGAGATCAAAAAGGAAAATCTCCAGCACTCCAAAATCGCCGCGTTCGGAAGCACGCGCCGCGCCGGGATCGCGGCGGGCGCGGACGCCGGCCTGCTGGCGCTGCTGGAGGCGGATACGTCCGTTGTGACCTTTTTCGGGAAGAGCTGGAAGCTGCACGTCCGCGATGTGCTGCACACCACCGAGGAGGAAAACTGCGCCATGATCGCCGACACCGTGCGCTTTATGAAAGAACACGGCAAGGAAGTGATCTATGACGCCGAGCACTTCTTCGACGGCTACCGGGATTCCGCCGACTATGCGCTGCGCACCCTGCAGGCGGCCGCGCAGGCCGGCGCGGACATGATTGTGCTGTGCGACACCAACGGCGGCATGCTCCCCGGCGAAATCGCGCGGATCACCGCCGAGGTCGTCAAGGCCGTCCCGGCGGCCGTCGGCATCCATGCCCACAACGATTCAGAAACCGGCGTGGCCAATTCACTGGCCGCGATCGGCGCGGGCGCCGTGCATGTGCAGGGCACCATCAACGGCATCGGCGAGCGCTGCGGAAACGCCAACCTGATTTCGATCATCCCGAACCTCATCCTCAAAATGGGCCGGGAATGCCTGCCGGAAGGGCGGCTGGTCAAGCTGCGCGAAGTGGCCCAGTTTGTCTCCGAAATCGCCAACCAGCGGCTCAATGCCAAGTCCCCGTTCGTCGGCGACAGCGCCTTTGCGCACAAGGCCGGCATGCATGTGGACGGCGTGCGCAAAAATCCGCTCAGCTTCGAGCACATCAGCCCGGAGCAGGTCGGCAACAAGCGGCGTGTGCTGATTTCCGAACTCTCCGGCGCAAGCAACGTCTTCCTGAAGGCCGTTGAGATGGGCCTCAATGTGGACAAGAAATCACCCGAGGTGAAGAACATCCTGAAGCAGCTCGAGCACATGGAGAAAAACGGCTATGAGTTCGAGGCCGCTGAAGCCTCGTTTGAACTGATGATCCAGAAGCTCCTCAAGTCGCACAAGCCGTTCTTCAACCTCGAAGGGTTCCGCGTGATTGTCGAAAAACGGCACAAGGACGAGCCCTGCATCTCCGAGGCCTCCATCAAGCTGACGGTGAAGGACCAGGAAGCCCACACCGTGGGCGAAGGCGACGGCCCGGTGGATGCGCTGAACCAGGCCATGCGCAAGGCGCTGACGGCCTTTTATCCGTCCATCAGCGAAGTGACGCTGCGCGACTATCAGGTGCGCATCCTCGATCCTGAAACGGCCACCGCGGCCAAGACACGCGTGCTGATCGAGTCCTCCGACGGGAAACAGACCTGGGGCACGGTCGGCGTGTCCGAAAACCTGATTGAAGCATCATGGGAGGCGCTGGTGGACAGCGTGGAATACAAGCTCCTGCTGGAAGAGAAGAACAACAAGAAATGAATCAGCTAGAAAAAAACTACGATCCGAAACATATCGAGGAAAAGTGGTACGCCCGCTGGCTGGAAAAGAAATATTTCCATGCCTCGTCTGACGAGGGCGGCGAACCCTACTGCATTGTGATTCCCCCGCCGAACGTGACGGGCATTCTGCACATGGGCCACGCGCTGAACAACACCATTCAGGACGTGCTGGTCCGCTGGCGGCGCATGCAGGGCCGGAATGCCCTGTGGGTGCCCGGCACCGACCACGCGGGCATCGCAACCCAGAACGTCGTGGAGCGCATGCTCCACAAGGAGAAACTCACCCGCGACCATCTCGGCCGCGAAGCGTTCATCCAGCGCGTGTGGCAGTGGCGCGAGCAGTACGGCGAAACCATCATCGGTCAGCTCAAGAAGCTTGGGGCCTCCTGCGACTGGGACCGCGAGCGCTTCACCATGGACGAAGGCCTGAGCAGCGCTGTCGCGGAAGTGTTCATCCGGCTCTATGAAAAGAAGCTGATCTACCGCGGGAACTACATCATCAACTGGTGTCCGCGCTGCCAGACCGCTCTTTCCGACGAGGAGAGCGAGCATCGCGACCAGGCCGGGAAACTGTACCATATCCGCTATCCCATCAAGGGCGGAAAGCGCAAGAAGGACTACGTGGTCGTGGCCACCACACGGCCCGAAACGCTGCTCGGCGATGTGGCCGTGGCCGTCAATCCGCGTGACGAGCGCTACGGCAGCCTGCTTGAGAAAACCCTTGAGCTGCCCATCCTGAAGCGCGAACTGAAGGTGATCCAGGACGATTTTGTGGACCCCGCGTTCGGCACGGGCCTGGTCAAGGTGACGCCCGCGCACGACCCCAACGACTTTGAAATGGGACGCCGCCACGGCCTCCCCGAAATCAACGTCATGAACGATGACGGCACCATGAACGAGGCGGCGGGCCCCTATGCCGGCATGGACCGCTTTGAGTGCCGCAAGAAAATCCTGGCCGACCTCGAGGAGGCCGGACTGATTGACAAGATCGAGGATCACGCCAACGCCGTCGGCCACTGCTACCGGTGCCACACGATGGTCGAGCCGCGCCTGTCTCCGCAGTGGTTTGTGAAAATGAAACCGCTGGCCGGGCCCGCCCTCGAAGCCGTTCAGGCCGGCCGGATCCGCTTCGTGCCCGACCGCTGGACCAAGGTCTATACCGAATGGATGGAAAACATCCGCGACTGGTGCATTTCACGCCAGATCTGGTGGGGCCACCGCATCCCCGTGTTCTACTGCGACGCCTGCGGGCACGAGTGGGCGGCCAAAGGCCAGCCCAATCAGTGCCCGGAATGCGGCGACGCCGGCATCCGCCAGGACGAGGACGTGCTGGACACGTGGTTCTCCTCGTGGCTGTGGCCGTTCAGCGTTTTCGGCTGGCCGGAGGAAAACGAGGATCTGAAGTTCTATTATCCGACCGCCTCGCTGGTCACGGCCTCGGAAATCATTTTCTTCTGGGTGGCCCGCATGATCATGGCCGGCATGGAATTCATGGACGACATCCCCTTCACCGATGTCTACATCCACGGCACGGTCCGCGACGACACCGGCCGCAAGATGAGCAAGAGCCTCGGCAACTCCATTGATCCGCTGACGATCATCGAGAAATACAGCGCCGACGCGCTCCGCTTCAGCCTGATTATGCTGACCGCAACCGGCCAGGATGTCTTTCTTTCGGATGACAAGTTTGAAATCGGCCGGAACTTCGGCACCAAGATATGGAACGCGGCGCGCTATATGCAGATGCAGTCTCCAGAGCTTCCGGAAGGCTTCGACAATCCGGAGTTCACGGCGGGCAGCCTGAGCCCGGACGACGCGCACATCCTCGCCAAGCTCAACGAGACCATCTCTGCCTGCACCGAAAGCCTCGAGCGCTTCCGGTTCAACGACACCGCCAAGGCGCTCTACGAGTTCTTCTGGCACCAGTTCTGCGACTGGTACGTCGAGTCCTCCAAGCAGGTGCTCTACGGCGAGGATGCCGGCCGCAAGCAGCAGGTGCTCACGGTGATGCACTATGCTTTCTCCAGCGCGCTGCGCCTGCTCCACCCCATCATGCCGTTCCTCACCGAGGAACTCTGGACCGGCATGGGATACAACCGGAAACACGAAACCATCATGCGCGCGCCCTGGCCGCAGGCGCGCGACGACGCCGGACTCGAGGACTGGGGCATTGACCAGGACACCGTGGCCTACGTGGACGCAAAGCACGACCTGATTCGCGTGGCGCGGGTCCTGATGGCCGACTACAACCTGCTCCCGAAGCACAACGTGGAATTCATTGTCCGGCCCGCCGATGCAAAGCTGGCCGAACGGCTCAAGGCCGACCTGGATTCCGTCCGGTCCCTGCTGCGGGCCGGGAAAGTCACCGTGGACGAGAGCAGCGAGCCCCCTCCCGCCATGCCCAGCGGACTGACGCGCATGGGCATGGTCTGCATGCCCATCAGGGGCCTGATTGACACGGCCGCCGAACGCGCGCGGCTGGAGGATCAGCTCGCCAAGGTCAGCGAAAGCCTGCAGCGCGTGACGCGCAAGCTCGGGAACATGGACTTCATCAGCCGGGCTCCGAAGGACGTCGTCGCCAAGCAGCAGGACATGAAGAAGGATCTCATCGAAAAAAGCGAGAAGCTCGGCAAGCTGATCGCCACGCTGTCGGGAGAGTGACGCGCCGTGAAATATTCCGAGGCAAAGCATGGGCGCGTTTTTATCCTCCGGCTGGAGGACGGCGATGTGGTCCATGAGACCATTGAGAGATTCGCGCATGAGCACGGAATCCATGCGGCCGCGCTGATCGCTGTGGGCGGCGCCGATGAGGGAAGCCGCTTCGTCGTCGGACCGGAAACCGGCCGGGGAAAGGATGTGAACCCTCTCGAACACGTGCTGACGGGCGTGCATGAGGTCGCGGGAACCGGCACACTCTTTCCGAATGAAAAGGGCGAAATGATCATCCACATGCACATGGCCGCGGGCCGCAGGGACCAAACGGTCACGGGATGCATCCGCAAGGGCGTGAAGGTCTGGCACGTGCTGGAAGTTATCCTTTTCGAACTGCTCGATTCGACTGCCGTGCGCCGATTTGAACCAGCCACAGGCTTCGAACTGATGCAGCCCCGCTGACCATGAGCAGGCTGGCCTATTACGTCACGGCGCACGGTTTCGGCCACGGCGTGCGGACCTGCGACATCCTCAACGCGCTTCTGGAACAGAATCCCGGCCTCGAAGTCGAACTGGTGACCGCCCTGCCCGCCTCGCTTTTTTCCGTCCGAATCCGCCGCATGAACCGTGTGCGCATCCGCAACAGGGCATTTGACACGGGAATGATCCAGCTTGATTCCGTTCAGGTGGACGTGGAAGCAACGCTCCGTGAAATGCAGCAGATTGTTTCACGCGAAAATGACCTGGTGCAGGAGGAAGCCGCGTGGCTGCGTCTGGCGGATGTCCGGGCCGTCGCCGCAGACATACCCGGCATTCCGCTCCGGGCCGCAAAAAAGGCCGGCCGGCCGGCGGTGGCCGTCGGCAATTTCGGCTGGGACTGGATCTATTCCGCATTCGCGGAAAACGACCGGCGCTGGCAGCCCGTTGTGGACTCCTTTGCCGGAGCCTACGCGCAGGCGGATATGCTGCTGCGCCTCCCGTTCGCGGAGGAGATGAAGAATTTCCGCGTGATCGAGGATGTTCCCCTGCTGGCCCGCGCGGGAATTCCACGCAGGGCGGAAATCGCCGAACACTTCGGATGCGATCCCTCAAAAAAAATGGTGCTGATATCTTTCACATCGCTCGATCTGGAACCCGATGCGCTGGCGCGGATCGAACAGATTCCGGACTGCGAATTCCTCGTCGTCGAGCCGATGAACTGGAAAATGAAAAACATCCGGCCGGTCCCGCGTGACAGTTTTCCGTTTTCAACAATACTTGCCTCATCGGACGCCGTCATCACCAAGCCGGGGTTCGGCATCATGTCCGAATGCGTGGCAAACGGCAAACCGATGATCTACACCGACCGCAGGGATTTCATTGAATATCCGGTCATGGTGGAGAACATAAATAAATACATGCGCGCCGTTCACATTCCGCAGGTTGAGCTCTATGCAGGAAATCTTGCACCATTTCTCAACGCCCTTGACGACTGCCCGCCTCCAAAAGAGACACTCCCCTCTGGCGGGGCAGAAATCGCCGCGCGGCGGATCATGGGCTTTATTAAAGCCTGATCCCTCCGCGAAGTAAAACTGCAAGCCCGCAAAGGCCTCCATCCCGCGCCGCTTTCTGCCCCCGGCAGGCTTGTCCCGCCGGAGCGGAAGGTCAGGTCAACCCAATATAGAACCGCAAATCAGCGCGAATAAACACACATGTGAACGGGAAAAGCATTAGCCCGTCTTTCGCTATTCACGGACTGTATCGCCTTTTCCCTTTCTCATATCAAACGAAACGGAAAGCGAATAATTCACCGCGATTTCGGAGGGATTCTGGCCCACATAGGCTGTCGGATAATCGGCTTGACGCCCCATGACGTGGACAGGAAACCCGGATGGAAACGTTCCGCCGCAGCCGACCTTGACCACATCCCCCAGCGACTTCCCGGCCAGAGCCGCCAGACTCTGCGCCTCTTTTCTGGCGTCTGCCATGGCCGCGTCGCGGGCCTCGGCTTCGACACCGGAAGAATCAAGCAGGCCATAAACGACCACACTGCGCACGTCCCCGGAATAGTGGACGGTCGAAGGAATCTGCATCAGGGCGCCGGCCCGGATGGCGACATCCACCAGCTCATACACATGCACCGGATCAGGCGAAATGGTAATACGAAGACGGCGGGTAATTTCAGGGCGGGGAGATTCCTCTTTCCGATCGGGTCCCCAGTATTCGCGCTGGGCCTCGCCCACTGCAACATCGGAAACTTCAACGGCCAAAATTCCCTTGATCTGCTCCTGCAGGGCCATCTTGATTTCTTCCACTTTCTGGTCGGCCTTCTTCGCCGCATCCACCATCAGGATCCCCTCGCCTTTCACATACAGGGTGACGTAAGCGACGTCCGGCTTCTTCTTGATTTCCGCCTTGCCCGTGACCGTGACCGTGTTGTCGTCCGCAAGCGTGCCGGTGATCATGCAAAGACCAACGGCCGCCGCCAGTGCGCATCTGCCGATTGCTGTCATATCTGTCTCCTTTTCCGCTGTCCTTTAAGTCGCCATACTATGTTTGTTGAAACCGGAATGCACATCAAAATCACAAGTTTAGAATCAAACGCCGGTTTTTCTGTTACGGCATCTGACAGCCTGTCATTGTCAACCTGCAGGCGCTTAGCTTTCCATGTGCGTTATTTCGGGCAACAGATGCCCCGCGCCGCGCCCCCGCGAAATCCGACCTCATTCACCCGCGACACTAGCTCGCGGGGTCCTCATATTTCATCCCGCGGTTTTTCTCCGTAACGAGCGCGGCCCTCGGCCGCCATCAGCCATGTCTTCTGCCCGGCGTTCTGCTCTCTGTATTCGATGATCCTCCTTTCGTCAGATTCATTTATGTTTAAATGCAGATCCAGCCGCAGGCGCTCTTCGTCGAGATACGCATACCGGGGATCGGCCGGATGCGCAACAGGCGGCCCAAAACCCCGGGTCAAACGGACATCAACGGGCTGGTTGTACAACACATGCCCGCATTTCCTCCGCAGCTCCTCCAGCTTCCCGCCCGCCAACCGTTTCACATATCCCGGCAGCAGTTGCGCCTCGCGCACGGGCCTCGCATTCCAGCAGCACAGCGTTCGGAGCGGCACGGCACGGAGCCCTGTGAGACATTCCCCCGGAACCGCCGGCGACGCATAGCGGCTGAAGGGAACTGCCAGCATGCGACTGTTCTCTTCAAGCAAGAGCAGCAGCACATACACGGGCCCGAAGGATTTTGCTGACGGCACCGGTTTCAGAATATGAATGTCGCCGGAACGGATTTCCGACGCTTGAATGTATCGCACAGGCGGTCCGCACGCCTGATCAGCAGGCACCTCGTCCAAATCCCGCAACTTCTGGTCAATGGCCCGCTCTGCCAGCCATTCGGCCAGCTGCCGCCGCTGACGGGCGGGACGGGGCACAATATTATGTGACGGCCAGTTCATGATTCCTTAAAGAAACCGGAATCGGTTTTTTGCGAAGATTTTTCTTTTGAAATTAACCGGTGAAGTTCCTGCAGGATAAGCCAGGCAAGATGGACCAGACAGGCCGCTGATGTGTCGTGATAACGGTTCTTCAATTCACTGCAGATGTTTTCCACGGCCGCGCGGTGGGTTTTATAGAGAATGCTTGCGCTTGCGCCAGTGCGGGCGGACAGGCCCGGATCGTTCAGCGTCAGCCCCTCTCCCCGCGCCCAGATGACCATGCGTTCGCATTCCGTCAAGTGCGGAAGCGTCTCGACCGCAAGTGCCCGGGCCAGTTCGTTCCATTCGCGTTCAGCCGCTTCATCTGATGGATTTGCGCTGTCCGGAAGAAGATCCTCAAGGGTAAGCGGACTGGAGTCCCCGCCGGGAAGGGGCTGCTGGATGGAGGTCATCCACGCGGGCGAGCATTCACGCCGCAGATTTTCGCGCACGGCGTCGCGCATCAGCAGGCTGGCGCCGGATTCCACCGCCGAGTGCCAGTCTGAAGACATATCCGCACGCGTGAAGAGCCAGTCCTTGTAGCGTTTGCCCCGACGGTCTGTCGCGGCTGCCGCATGGGTTTCCAGCAAATGCCAGCCGTGTTCCGCATTCTGGTGTTCCGCGCCCCCGGCCTGCGAGCCATAGCGGCGCATATAAAGAAAACAGCGGGCCGCCCCAAATTTCCGCAAGTCCGCCTCGGATTCCGCATCGCACAGGCCGGCCGCGCACATTTTCTTCCATGCGCGCCAGCTTGCCTCGCGCGTCCGGCGGCTTTCGTTGTCCAGAACGTTCTTCTCGTCCATGCTCTGCCTGGCTCCACTGATTCACTCCCTTACCGCAGAAGGGGATGATTGGCCAGTCAAATCGCGACCGGCATGGTGTCATGAAAGATCCTCGATTTCGCTGATTAAGTACCGGTTGCGACGGAGCGCAACCCTCCAAAGGGAGGAAACCGCCGGTTTTCCAAAAATGGAGGGTTTTGCTCCGTCAGAACCGCCTTTTTGTCGAGGTAAAACAATTTTCAACTTTTTCCGCAAAACCATTCCGCCCGTTTCTTTATGGCTTTGGAACCATGGAGTTGAGCAGGTGCTCAATCACATAAGGTTGAAACAAACACGAAAGGGAAAAACATGAGTTCATTGAACAGCGTGATACTGGCGGGCAATCTGACGCGGGATGTGGAAACGCGTAAAACACCGTCCGGAGCGGTGGTGGGCGACCTGGGAGTCGCGGTGTCGGACGACTACAAGGACAAGGACGGGCAGCTGGTCAAGCGCACCTGCTTCACCGACGTGGTGGTTTGGGGGCGGCAGGCGGAAACCTGTTCTCAATATCTGCGCAAGGGATCGCCCGTGCTGGTGGAGGGCCGCCTGCAGCTTGACCAGTGGAAGAACAACAAGGGTGAGTCCCGCTCCAGGCTGCGCGTCCGGGCCAGCCGGGTGCAGTTCATCGGTCGCCCCGCGACAAACAGGACCGGCGATGCGACTGCTCCGGAAATCGGGGACGCGGAAGATAATCTGCCGTTCTGACGGGCAGGAGGCCAGCGGGACAAGGCCATAACCAAGTATGGAACCGCGATTAAACACTCATGAACGCACATATGAAAGGATAAGAACATGAACGGGAACCAAAGCAGCAATCATCGCGATGAAACGGCGGCGAGCGAGACAATAACCGATTACAAGGGGCGGGCCATCGCCTTTTACCATCCGAACGGCAAGGGCACAGGCAGTGCCATGCGCCTCGAGCCGCGCATCAACCGCGACGATCGTGACCGCTACAACTGCTTCTTCATGGAGCTGGCGGGCCAGAAAACCGCCGCCAATCTCAAGGCTGGAGCGGGTGTGCCGGCCACATTCGACTGGGCCGCGAAAATAACCGTAAAACTCGGATTCCTGGATGTGGCGGAAATCCTGACGGTGCTGGAAGGCCGCAGTGACAATGCGGGCGGAAGCCGAAACGGGCTGTATCATGCCGCCGGAAACGGCAACACGCTGATATCGTTTCAGGCCAGCCGCGAGCAGCGCATTTATCACCTGTCGATTTCGAAAAAGAACGGTTCGGAAACGCCCCGCAAACTGGGCATCACGCTGAGCGACACGGAGGCCACCGGCCTGCGCTGCCTGCTCCAGACCGGACTGTTCTTCGTAACCTTCTCGTCGTTCCTGAGGGAAAAAGCATACGAAGCCCCGGTCATTCCGTTTCGCTCCGCAGCGGCGGAGTAAACGGCCGTGACCCGCCCTCTCCTGTCGGGACATCCGGCTTGAGCGGGAGGCGGGGTCCGTCTTTTCCGCCCTTGCCGGCGGACGGCGCAGGAACCTCGCCCCCGGCGGGCTTGTCCCGCCGGAGCAGAAGGTCAAAACCCGTGCCGTGAGAGAATCACAATCGCCGCCGCAGAAACCGGCCTCTTTCACCCGCGACACAAGGTCGCGGGGGTCTTCCACTTTGACGCTCTTCCATCAGTAGCCGCCATGGGCAAGATTTTACGATTTAAGTTAAATAGTACTAAATTGGTCCTATATTCATTTTTGGTGCTTTTCGGGCCATTTTTGACCATTTTTGACCGTTTTGGGGCTGTTTTTTGCGTTTTTGGGGCATTTTTTTGCAAAAACAGCTGATTTTTCAGTCATTTCCCGCTTGCGGATCCGTTGGGGAGCTTCCGGAGGGCTCGGACGGCAGAATCAGATTCAGCAGCGTGGAAGTGACCGCGGCGACGGCCAGACCGGACTGCATGAGAGCCTGCAGACCCGGAAGCATAGCGTTAAGGAAGGAATGATCGGTCTGTATTTTCCCGATGGCGGCCACGGCATCCGGCACCATCTCAACACCCAGTCCGAGCGCAAGCGTAATGGCGAGTATGAATTCGCTTCGCGGATTGAATCCCTCGTGCTGTATGATCCGCAGGCCCGCCACCGCCACCATTGAAAACATGACCACGGTGGCTCCGCCCAGCACCGGTGAAGGCATGACGCTGATCAGGGCGGCAAGCTTCGGGAAAAGCCCCAGCAGCGTGAGCAGCCCCGCCACCGCTAGGCCCACCCGCCGCGAAGCCACACCGGTCAGGCCAATCACGCCGTTGTTCTGTGAGAAGGTCGTGTTCGGCATCGAATTGAAAATGCCCGCTATCATGCTCCCGGCGCCGTCTGAAAGGATCCCGCCCTCGAGCCTCCGAATGAACACTGGTCCGGTGATGGGTTCGCCCGAAACCTGCGAGGTGGCGGTCAGGTCGCCGATGGATTCAATGGTGGTGATGACATAGCCGATGACCCACGGCATCAGATAGACAGGATTGAATGCGATGCCGAATTTGAACGGCCGGGGAAGCGTCAGCCAGCCGGCCTCGGCGACCGGCGTGAAATTCACCCGCCCCAGCAGCGCGGAAAGCAAATATCCCGCAATCAGGCCGAGGGCAATGGAGACGGTTCCGATATAGCCGCGCCCGAAGCGGTTCAGCAGAACAATCACGAGCAGCACAAAGAAACCCATGCCCAGATTCGGCAGGCTGCCGAAATCCGTTGCGCCGAATCCGCCGGCCATGTCGGTCATGCCCACCTTGATCAGGCTGATGCCGATCAAAGTCACCACCGAACCGGTGACAATCGGCGGGAAAAGCTTGCGCACCACATGGATCATGCGGCTGAGGAGCATCTCAATCGGGGAGCAGATGATCGTCAGCCCGATAATCAGCGGCAGGCCGCCCGCCATGCCCGCCTGAATGGCGGGTGACACAAACGTGAAACTGGTGCCCTGCACACTGAGCATGCCGGAACCGAACGGGCCCAGCCGCTTCACCTGGATGAAGGTCGTGAGCCCGGACGCGAACAGCGCCATGCTGACCAGAAAAGCCGTGGTGGCGACATCAAGGCCCAGGGCGCCGGATATGATCAGCGGCGGCGTGATGATGCCGACAAACATCGCCAGCACATGCTGCAGGCCATAAAGAACAGCAGCGCCCGGGCTCAGCTTGCTCTCCAGGCCGTGAACCAGTCTCATGCCCGCTATTCCTGAAGCGAGGCTCCGGTGTTGGCGCTGGTCGCCATCCGGGTGTAGCGCGCGAGCCAGCCCTTCTTGAAACGCGGCTCCGGCGCCTTCCACGATTTTTTGCGCTCGGCCATTTCGCTGTCGCTGACCTGCACGGCCAGTTTCCGGTTCGGAATGTCTATATCAATGATGTCGCCGTCCTTCAGCAGGCCGATCGGCCCGCCCACGGCCGCCTCGGGCGAGATGTGCCCGATGCAGGCGCCGCGCGTGCCGCCGCTGAAGCGTCCGTCCGTGATCAGCGCGACCTTGTCGCCCAGCCCCTGCCCCATGATATAGCTGGTCGGCGCCAGCATCTCCTGCATGCCGGGGCCGCCCTTCGGCCCTTCATAGCGGATCACCACCACATCGCCCGGTTTCACCTTTCCGGCGAGGATGCCTTCGCAGGCGTCCTCCTGGCTTTCAAAGATGACCGCCGGGCCCTTGTGTACCAGCATCTTGGGGTCCACGCCGGCGGTTTTCACCACGCTTCCGTCCGGCGCAAGATTCCCGCTCAGGATCGAAAGTCCGCCCTCCTTGCTGTAGGCCTTGTCCGGGGTGCGGATGCATGCGGTATCGCGGTTCTCGGCCGAGGAGATGTTCTGCCCCAGCGTATGGCCGGTCACCGTCATGGCGTCCAGGTTCAGCAGACCGGGCACTTTGCTGATCTCTTTCAGGATCGCGCTGATGCCGCCCGCCTTCTGCACATCCTCGATATGATAGGGCGACGAGGGCGACACCTTGCATATGTTCGGCGTCTTCTTCGAAAGCTGATTGATGCGTTCAAGGTCGTACTTGAGCCCCGCCGTGTGCGCAATGGCCAGCGTGTGCAGCACGGTGTTGGTGCTGCCGCCCATCGCCATGTCCAGAATGAACGCGTTGTCGACCGCATCCTGAGTGATGATGTCGAGCGGACGCAGCTTGTTCTCGTAAGCCAGTTCCACCGCGCGGGTGCCCGCCATGCGCCAGAGCGCCTCGCGGTCGGGATCGTCGGCCAGAATGGTGCCGTTGCCGGGCAGGGCCATGCCGATGGCCTCACAGAGGCAGTTCATCGAGTTGGCCGTGAACATGCCCGAGCAGGAGCCCGCGCCGGGACAGGCATAGCAGGACATTTCTTCGAGCTGGTCCTCGCTGATTTTCCCGGTCTTGAGCTGACCAACCGCTTCAAACACGCTGATCAGGTCCACCGTGCGCCCGTCGGGCATTTTGCCGGCGCGCATCGGGCCGCCGCTCGCAAAGATCGTAGGAATGTTGCAGCGCACCGCGCCGATCAGCATGCCGGGCACAATCTTGTCGCAGTTCGGCAGGCAGACCATTGCGTCAAACTGGTGGGCCTCGATCATGGATTCAACGCAGTCGGCGATCAGCTCGCGGCTGGGCAGTGAATACTTCATGCCCGTGTGCCCCATCGCAATGCCGTCGCAGATGGCGATGGTGTTGAACTCCATCGGCGTTCCGCCGGCCTTGCGGATCGCGTCCTTCACGATCTTTCCGACCTTCGCCATGTGAACATGGCCCGGAACAACATCCGTGTAGGAGTTGCAGACGGCGATGAAGGGCTTCTTCATGTCCTCGGCGGTGAGGCCGGTGGCCCGCATCAGGCTGCGGTGGGGGGCGCGTTCAAATCCGGTTTTAACCTTGTCGCTTCTCATGATGCTGTCCTTTCAAAAAATTCTGCCGTATTGTACGCCTTATTTCCGCCGAACCCAAACGAAAATTTCCGCGGACAGGCGGCTGCCATGAAACAGTACTAAATCAGTACTATATAAAAACCGGGGTTCGGGGGATCTCCCGGTCATCATTTCCCGTCTCCGGGATATTCCCTGAGACTGAAAACCGGGAGCGAAAGTTTCCAGCGCACCGCAACCAGCCGGATGGCCAGCGTCACAGCGGCCGAAGCAGGCACAGCGGCCAGGGGCGGAACCTTGAGCTGCGACAGCGCCGCAAGCAGGGCCGCGCCGCACAGGCTCGCGGAGGCATAGATTTCCCGCTGCAGGATCAGCGGCATTTCCGCCGACAGAATGTCCCGGATCATACCCCCCGCCACGCCCGTGGTCATGCCCATGACAATGGCAATGAAGGGATTATGGGTGGTGTGAAGGCCCCTCTGGAACCCGACAACAGTGAAGACAGCCAGTCCAACCGCATCCAGATGCACAAGCAGGCCGTCCGGAAACCGGAATCGGCGGCCCAGCAGATAGGTCCCCGCCGACGCCAGGACCGCGACAGCAAGATAAGGTGTTTCCGTGATCCAGAAAACGGGCCGGATTCCGAGAATCAGGTCCCGCATTGTTCCGCCCCCCAGCGCCGTGACACAGCCCAGCACCACCACGCCAAACACGTCCATTCGTTTTCTTCCGGCCGCCAGCGCGCCGGTGACCGCAAACACCGCCGTTCCGATCACATCCAGCGCATGTATGATTGGATCCATATGCCCGTTCCGAATGCGGCCGTCCTCAACCGCAAACGGAGCGTAGCAGGCGGGCAGTTTTTTACAAGGCTTCATTGACATCGCGGAACCGGAAACCTATATTCACACCGATTTTGATGAAAAAACGCGGGCGATTAGCTCAGTTGGTTAGAGCGCTTGCTTGACATGCAAGAGGTCACAAGTTCGAGTCTTGTATCGCCCACCATTACAGAAGGAAGCAGACGCAGTACAGGCATGAAGCCCGAAAAGGATTTAGAGTTGCACAGGATGCGCCACAGCGCGGCGCATGTCATGGCGGCGGCGGTCTGCAGACTTTATGAAGATGTCCAGCTGGACATCGGTCCCGACACCGACGAAGGCTTCTACTACGATTTCGATCTGGAGCACCGCCTGACCCCCGAGGATTTCCCGCAGATCGAAGCTGAAATGCAGAAGATCGTGAAGGAGGACATCCCCTTTGAGCGGATTGAAGTGCCGCGCGAAGAGGCTCTGAAAATCCTGCAGGACCGCAAGCAGCGCTACAAGGTTGAGCGTCTGGCCGACATCCCCGAGGGCGACACGATCAGCTTCTACAAATGCGGTGATTTCATGGACCTCTGCCGCGGGCCCCATGTGGAGAGCACCGGGAAAATCAAGGCGTTCAAGCTGCTTTCCGTGGCCGGCTCGTATTACCGCGGGCGGGAAACCAATCCGATGCTGCAGCGGCTCTACGCCACGGCGTTTCTGTCTGAAAAGGAAGTCCGCAATTATCTGCGCCAGCTGGAGGAAGCCGCCAAGCGGGATCATCGCAAGCTCGGCCGCGAACTCGACCTGTTCTCTTTCCAGGAGAAGGTCGGGCCGGGACTGGTGCACTGGCACCCCAAAGGCGCGCGCATCCGCGTGGCCATTGAGGACTACTGGCGCAAAAAGCACCTGTCTTCGGGTTATGAACTGATCTTCACCCCGCACATCGGCCAGGCACAGCTGTGGGAAACGTCCGGGCACCTCGGCTTCTACCGCGAAAGCATGTACGCGCCGATGGATGTGGACGGAAAAGAGTATTTCGTCAAGCCGATGAACTGCCCTTTCCATATTCAGATATTCAATTCGCGCAAGCGCTCCTACCGCGAGCTGCCCCTGCGCTGGGCGGAACTCGGCACGGTGTACCGCTATGAGAAGGCCGGCGTGCTCCACGGCCTCTTCCGGGTGCGCGGGTTCACGCAGGACGACGCGCACATCTACTGCACCCCGGACCAGATGGAGTCCGAAATCCGCAACGCCGTCCGGTTCGCCGGGCAGATGTGGCGGGACTTCGGATTCACCGAAATTTCGGCTTTTGTTTCCACCCGCCCCGACAAGGCTGTCGGCGATCCCGCGCGGTGGGATGACGCCACCCGCGCTCTCGAAGCCGCATTGAAGGAGGAAAAAATCGCCTACGAAGTGGATCAGGGCGGCGGCGCGTTCTACGGGCCCAAGATCGACATGAAGGTCCGCGACGCCATCGGCCGTGAATGGCAGGTCAGCACCATCCAGTTTGACTTCAACGAACCTGAGCGCTTCGACATGTCCTTCATCGGAGAAGACGGACGGGAGCACCGGCCCTACATGATCCACCGCGCGCTGCTGGGAAGCATCGAGCGCTTTTTCGGAATCCTGGTGGAGCATTACGCCGGGGCCTTCCCGCTCTGGCTCGCGCCCGAGCAGGTGCGCGTGCTGCCGCTGACGGACAAGCAGATGCCCTATGCCGAAAAGGTGGCCGAACAACTCGCCGCCGCGGATTTCCGGGCGACCGTGGATCACCGCCAGGAGAAAATCGGCGCCAAAATCCGCGCCGCGCAAATGGAGAAGATCCCCTATATGCTCGTGGTCGGCCCGCAGGAGGAGGAAAAGGGCGTTGTGGCCCTTCGTTCCCGTCTGGGCGGCGATCAGGGCGCAGTCCGCATGGAAGATTTGATGGCCCGGCTGGATGCCGAAATCGCGTCCAAAGGCCTGAACAGCACGGAAGAATAAACCCCAACCCGGAGGCTCCTATCAGCAAATACGACAGCGCAATGAAAGATCGTACACGGCGGAACCACGCCATTCGCGTGCCGGAAGTCCGTTGTATTGATCAGGACGGAAACCAGATCGGCGTCATCGCCACCCGCGAAGCGCTCAAGCTCTCCCAGGAGGCGGGAATGGATCTGGTGGAAATTTCCCCGATGGCCAAGCCCCCTGTCTGCCGCATCATGGACTACGGCAAATTCAAATACGACAAGGAAAAGCGCCAGCGGGAGTCCAGGAAAAACCAGGTTTCAGGCAAACTCAAGGAAATCAAATTCCATGCCAACGTGGGGGAGCATGACTACGACTTCAAACTGCGCCATGCGCGCGACTTCCTTGAAGAGGGACACCGGGTCAAGTTCTCCCTGTTCTTCCGCGGCCGCGAAAACGCGCACCGGGAAATCGGCTTTGAGGTGATGAACCGGCTGGCCGGTGACTTGAACGATATCGGCATTGTCGAGCAGGCCCCCCGGATGATGGGCCGCACACTCTCCATGCAGATCAATCCGAATCCGAAGGCCCGCTCGGCCACGCGAAAACGCCAGGAGCATGAAGGCCCGGCGGCCGGCGCGGCGGAGTGAGAAAAATTCCTTTTTTGGGTTGCGTGACGGGTGTTCTCTGTTAAATTGTCCCGCACGTTGGTTGGAGCGACCCCATCGTCTAGTGGTTAGGACATCGGGTTTTCATCCCGGCAACACGGGTTCGAGTCCCGTTGGGGTCGCCATTTTCCAGACGTAATGATTATTTGCGGAGCGTCCGTCGGCACGGGCGTATTTTTTTACCGGCAAATGAAAAGGAAAAGGAAATGAGCAAAACGTACAACATCGCCGTGATCGGCGGCGACGGCACCGGGCCGGAAGTGGTCCGCGAGGCCGTCAAGGTGCTGCAGGCCTCCGCAGCCAAACACCAGTTCAAACTGAACCTGACCGACTATGATTTCGGCGGCGCACGCTATCTCCAGACCGGCGAGGTACTCCCCGCTTCGGCCGTGTCCGACATGAAAAAGCATAACGCCATTCTGCTCGGCGCCATCGGCCATCCCGATGTGAAGCCCGGCATCCTTGAGAAGGGCATCCTGCTTAAACTGCGTTTTGAACTGGACCAGTACATCAACCTGCGGCCCGTCAAGCTGTTCCCCGGCGTGGAGGGCCCGCTGAAGGACAAGGGCCCCGAGCATATTGACTATGTGGTGGTGCGCGAAAACAGCGGCGACGCCTACACCGGCACCGGCGGCGTCACCATGAAGGACACCCCCCACGAAGTGGCCGTCCAGACCGCCGTCTATTCCCGCTTCCAGGTGGACCGCTGCCTGCGCTACGCGTTTGAATATGCCCGGCAGCGCAATAAAAAGAAAACCCTCGCGCTGTGCGGGAAGACCAACGTGCTCACGTTCCTCTATGACCTGTGGGAGCGGGCGTTTCACGAGATGGGCGACAGGGAGTTCAAGGACATCAAGCGCGAGTACTACCATGTGGATGCGACCTGCATGTGGATGGTCAAGAATCCCGAGTGGTTCGATGTGATCGTGACCGGCAACATGTTCGGCGACATCATCACCGACCTGGGCGCCATCACGCAGGGCGGCATGGGCATCGCGGCCGGCGGGAACATCAACCCCGAAGGCGTCAGCATGTTCGAGCCGATCGGAGGCTCCGCGCCCAAATACACCGGCAAGAACGTGATCAATCCGCTGGCGGCCATCTGTGCGGGCGGCATGATGCTCGACACGCTGGGCGAAAAGAAGGCGGCCGCGGAAATCGAGGAAGCCGTCATGTTTGTGACAGGCAAGAAGCTGAAGAGCCTTGGCGCGGGCAAGATGGGATATTCCACATCTGAAGTCGGCGACCTGGTGGCGAAGCAGATTGCAGGTTGAATTTTGCGCGGATGCGCATGATATTCAGTTCGGAGTAAATACAATGAAGAAATACAACGTGTGTGTGGTCGGCGCAGGGGCCGTCGGCGAAGAAATGGTGAAGATGATTCAGCGGCACAAGTTCCCGGTCAAGAAACTGACCGTGCTTGCCCGCAGCGCCCGCAGGCAGAAAATCGGCGGCAGAGTCTATGACGTGAAGGAAACCACGATGGACGCCTTCAACGGCATGGATATCGCTTTCTTCGCGGGCACCGAGGGCGAAAAAGGGGCATCGCAGGTCTACGGCTGGGAAGCCGTGAAGCGAGGATGCGTCGTGATTGACAACGGCGACGATTTCCGCATGGACAAGCGCGTCCCGCTGGTCATTCCCGAAGTGAATCCCCAGGCGCTGAAAAAACACAAAGGCCTCATCGCCAACCCGAACTGCTCTACCATCATCGCGCTGATGGCGCTGGCCCCGATTCAGAAGGCTGCGGGCATCAAGCGCATGGTCGTCTGCACCTATCAGGCCGTGTCCGGCAGCGGCGCCGCCGCCGTGCGCGAACTCGAAGACCAGGTGCGCGCATGGGCCGCGGGCAAAAAAATGAAGGCCTCGGTCTATCCCCACCCCATCGCGTTCAACGTGCTGGCGCAAATCGGTAGCGTGAAGGATATTCCCGGTGTCACCACCGAGGAAGCCAAGCTCCGCCGCGAAACCCACAAAATCCTCGGCGACCCGTCCATCCGTGTCTCCACCACCTGCGTGCGCGTACCGGTGTTCAACGGACATTCGGAAGCCATTCATCTGGAGCTGAAAAAGCCCCTCAGCGTGGCGAAGGCCCGCCAGGTGCTGGCCAAAGGCGAAGGCCTCAAGGTCGTGGACGACATGGAGAAATCCGTTTATCCTATGCCCACCGTGGCCTCAGGCTCGGAAATCACCTATGTCGGGCGCATCCGCAAGGACGACAGCGTGAAAAACGGCCTGGCGCTCTTCGTTTCCGGCGACAACCTGTGGAAGGGCGCCGCGCAGAACGCGATCCAGATCGCCGAAAAAATGATCGAGATGAAGCTCATCTGATCGTTCCTTCAGAATAAAACCAACAGCCCCGGGCAAAACCCGGGGCTGTTTTTTTTCGGCCCCAATTTGGGGATGTTCAAAGTTTTGCGAGTTCTGCGCGGAACCGCATGCCCAGACCGACTGATTCTTCAGCGCGCAAATAGTCTTTCAGTTCACCGGCAATGAGTTCGTCAAACAGCGTGAATACCCCCGAGCTCCCCCGCCCAGGTATCCAGACATTCTTTGCCCTCTTTAATCATTTGCTATAACTATATTTTATTTATAGTTTCTATTAATGTTAATTTCTCGCGAATTGATGACTGAAGGTTTTTGCATATAGAGCAGGCGACCAGTATACTGACCTGCCGCGGCAGATGAAAAACGGGAAATCGGAACATCATTTTCGATCGGCTGAAAACATCATTTCATAGGACCACTGCACCCTTATTCTTTCTGACTCGGTAAACGCCCTGTTTTTCGCGCACATGAAAGCCTATGGCCTTGCGTGGTGCCGCCGGCGGAGCCATAAGCCGGCGAATGGCATCGAACACTCCCCGGAACTGTGCATCGTATTTTTTCTCAAGTTCCTCCAGTTTTCGGGCCAGATCCGCATGTGTGGCCAGAAGCTGCCTCAACTGGACAAACGCCCGCATGATGGCAATGTTTACCTGAACTGCGCGGTCACTGTTTAACACGCTGGAAAGCATAGCAACGCCCTGTTCTGTGAAAACATAAGCGCTTCTCGCATGTTTCAAGGAAGACAGACATGTCACAGTTTGTGATATGTTCCGAATTTCATCCCTCGTCAGTTCAAACATGAAGTCATCCGGGAACCGCTTGCGCTGGCGTTTAACGGCCTGATTGAGTGCACGCGTCTCAACTCCATAGAGCGACGCCAAATCCCGGTCAAGCATGACCTTTTGGCCGCGAAGCAAATAGATCGCTTTCTGGATTCTCTCTGCGGGCACAACATCCTGTGTCATATTGCCTCCGGTGCTGACTGAAATCACATGCTATAACCGCGTAGATAATTTTTCAATCCAACTCTGCAATTTTGAGGGTTTTTGATTTTTTGGGGCCATTTTTGTTCATTTTTCGAGTATTTTTGGCCGTTTTTTGGGCATTCCGGTTTTTGTTCACGGGCGCTGTACTTTTCCGGGTTATCTGCTAGTCTGAAGACTCCCATTTGGAAGGACGGGCATTATGGCAAAGGATCGCAAACTGGTTTCGGTGGTGACGGGCGGATCGGGTTTCCTCGGGTCGCACCTGTGCGATTATCTTCTGGGCAAGGGCCACCAGGTGATCGCCATTGACAATCTCATCACCGGCAATGTAACCAACATCGAGCATCTCGCGGGCAATGAGAATTTCCAGTTCATCAAGCACGATGTGACGAATTATATCACCGTCCCGGGCGATGTTGACTACATATTCCATTTCGCCTCGCCGGCGAGTCCGATTGACTATCTGGAACTTCCGATCCAGACGCTGAAGGTGGGATCGCTGGGCACGCACAAAGCCCTCGGACTGGCGCGCGCGAAGAATGCCACTTTCTTTCTGGCGTCCACGTCAGAAACCTACGGTGACCCGCTGGTCCATCCGCAGCCGGAGACCTACTGGGGCAATGTGAACCCGGTCGGCCCGCGCGGCGTGTACGACGAGGCCAAGCGCTTTGCCGAGGCCATGACGATGGCCTATCACCGCTATCACGGAATAGACACGCGCATCGTCCGCATCTTCAACACCTACGGCCCGCGCATGCGGCCGAACGACGGACGCGTGGTGCCCACGTTTATCATGCAGGCGCTCAAGGGGGAACCGCTCACCGTTTTCGGCGAGGGCGACCAGACCCGAAGCTTCTGCTATGTGTCCGACCTGATTGAGGGCATCTACCGGCTGGCCATGAGCAGGGAGTGCGACCCGACCAATATCGGCAACCCGAACGAGATGACGGTCCTGCAGTTTGCGGAAGTAATCATCAAGCTTTGCAACAGCTCATCGAAGATCGTCAACAAGCCGCTCCCCACGGATGACCCGAAGGTGCGCCGCCCCAATATTGACAAGGCCCGGAAAATTCTGGGATGGGAACCGGTGATGAATCTGGAAGACGGCCTGCAGTCCACCATCGCCTATTTTAAGAATCTTCTGGAGAAGGGGCTGATATAAACGCTTGATCTCCGAAATCCTTTGAACCAGTATGGCCCCATGCAATTGAGATATACAGCTAAAGACGGCATCGAGCAGGTTTTTATTCTGCCGGACAGACCTGTCACGATCGGCCGCGGGCTGAACGCCGACCTGGTGCTCAAGGATGAAAAGGCGTCGCGGCTGCATTGCGCCGTGGAGTCTTTCGAGGGCGAGTGCCTCGTGCGCGACCTCAAGTCCAAAAACGGGCTCCTCGTCAACGGAGAGCGCGTGGAAACCGCCTACGTAACCCCCGGCGACACCTTTCAGATCGGCGGGACCGTGTTTCTGCTTGAAGAACTGTTCACCCCCGGATCGGAGACCGCCCTGCAGGAAGTGCAGGACGAAATGGAGCACGGCAAGGGCTACGGCACCATCATGCGGGAACTCGTGAAGGAAGTTGAAGCGGCGCCGGAGAAAATGTCGGACACGGAGCGAATCACACTGCGGCCGCCCCCCAGGAAGCCGAAGAAGCTGGCCGACACCGAGCGCATCCCGCTGGACGAATAGTTATTCCCCCGGGCTTAAGGCCAGAGCAACCGCCTCTTCCGGTGTCGCAGCCTCCACAATACCGGCATCAGAATCCCCATGGCGTCCGATTTTCCATGATCCCAGAGTCACAACTCTTTTTCCGGCGCGCAGGGCAAACGCGATTTCTGACAGGGTGCCGTAGTATCCGCCGATGGCGATCACTGAGTCACAGACCTTCGCAATCAGCGCGTTGCGGTAGAGTCCCAGGCCCGTGGGCAGAGCAATGTCAATGAACTCGTTGGCATCATCCGCCGAATCGCCCGGAAGGATTCCGAGCGTCTGGCCGCCCGCCTCTTTCGCGCCCTGCGCGGCGGCGGCCATCATTCCGTCCAATCCGCCGCAGACGAGAATGGCGCCGGCTTCGGCGATTTTGCGGCCCGCCTGCCGCCCCTGCTCCAGTTCTTCCGGTGTGCACCTGTGCGGGCCCAGCACGCCAATCTTCAAGGCGCGTTTCTTCACGGATATATCCTCCCCATCAGCCTCGGGAACGGGATGGCTTCGCGAATGTGCTTCAGTCCGCAGATCCACGCCAGTGTGCGCTCGATGCCCAGGCCGTAGCCGCCGTGCGGCACGGAGCCGTAGCGGCGCAGGTCCAGATACCACTCATAGGGCGCGGGATCCATTTTCTCGTCCTTCATGCGCCGCATCAGTTCATCCAGGTCATCTTCGCGCTGGCTGCCGCCGATGATTTCGCCATAGCCTTCAGGCGCGAGGACATCGAGATTCAGAACCGTGCGCGGGTCCGTCGGCGAGCGCTTCATATAGAATGCCTTGGCCTCGCGCGGATATTCCGTGACAATCACGGGTTTGTCAAAATAGCGGCAGAGCAGCGTTTCCTCGTCGCCGCCCAGATCGGAACCCCACCGGAAATCGGCCGCGCCTTTCAGGCGTTCCCGGGACTGTTCGATAAAGGCTTCCTGTTCGCGTACGGTTTCACGCACGTACTGAATCTCACCGGTCAGCTTGTCCTGCTTCCATTTCTTCCCGGCCTGCGGGAGTTCCGCCTCCAGCGCCGACAGTTTCAGCATGTTTTCCTGAAGGCTAGCACACGCCCGCCCGATGTCGCCTTCCACCTTATCCTTCATCTCACGGCTGTGAAGGAGGTCCACCGCCTGCGTGTAGGTGAGACGCGGAAACGGCGGCACAATTTTTCTCAGCGGCGCCGTATCGCGCTCCAGCAGGACCAGATCCTGTGCATGCCCCTCCAGCACGGCCGACACCAGAAGGCAGATCATCTCTTCGGCCAGCGCCATCAGATCCGGAAGCTCCGCAAACGCGATTTCGGGCTCCACCATCCAGAATTCGGTCAGATGCCTGCGGGTTTTGGATTTTTCCGCCCGGAAGGTGGGGCCGAAGCAGTACACTTTGCCCAGCGCCATTGCCGCGCTTTCCAGATAAAGCTGTCCGGTCTGCGCCAGATATACCTCTTCGCCGAAATACTCCACCGGGAAGAGGCTCCCCGCGCCCTCGGCCGCGCCGGGCGTCAGTATGGGCGTGTCAATCAGGGTGAAGCCGCGGTCATCAAAAAAGCGCCGGATCTCACGAATCAGCGTGTGCCGGATTTTCAGAATGGCGCACTGGCGCGGCGAGCGGAGCCACAAGTGCCGGTGATTAAGCAGAAAATCTATGCCATGGGCCTTGCGGGAAATCGGATACTCCTCCTGTCCCTGAATCAGCTCCACGGTTTCGGCGGCAACTTCCACCCCGCCGGCCGCGCGGTCATCCAGGCGCACTTCGCCGCGGACCCGCAGCGAGCACTCATGCGGAAGCTTTACCGCGGCGGCAAAGGCGGAGGCGGAGGCGGCCTCGACCACGCACTGGCAGACCCCGGTGCCGTCACGCACCAGCAGGAAAATCACCCGGCCGCCGGATCGCCGGCCAAAGAGCCAGCCCCGCAGACAAACCGTTTCCCCTGCTCTTTCCGCCAGCCGGCCAATAGATGTGTATGCGGTCATAAGGTCTTTCCAGTCATTCACAGGCCGGAAACCTACAGAAATTCTGTATTTAAGACTATCCAAAAAAGGCCCGCTTCGGTAGTCTTGTCAGGCTGTATCGGATTTTTAGGTATTGGCGAAACAAACAGAAAGGAACAGTCCCATGACTACAGACACACTCCCCGGTCATGAGCAGCAGCCCGAAGGAATCACCTGCTCCAGCTGCGGCCGCTTTGTCGGCCCGCTGAACAAATGCCCCCACTGCGGCGCGCGCGTCAACAAGCGTTTGAGCGTGCATGTCACGCGTTATGCCGCCGTTCTGCTGGCCACCGCCGGTCTGGGCCTGCTCTATCTGTATTCCGTGAACAGGGAAATCCCGACCATCCGCATCGGCGACATCAAGGAAACGATGAATTTCGCCTATGTGACCATCGAGGGAGATGTGACCAGTGAGCCGCGCGTGTTCAAGCAGGCCGGACGCGTCCGCAGCATCCGCTTTGATATTGATGACGGAACCGGGGAAATCCCCGTGACCGCCTATTCCAGCCAGGCGCAGGCGCTGGTGGATGCCGGCAAGGTCCCCCGGCTCGGAGATCGGGCCAAAATCAGCGGCAGCCTGAGTGTTTCGGCTGACAACAACGTGCTCATGCGGCTTCAGTCGCCGGCGCAGCTGACACTCACGGAACCGGAACTGCAGGTCACCGCGATAGCGGATATCAGCCAGGACATCACGGATCCCTCCGTTCTCATCGAGGGCGTGATCACAGCCGTCCGGGAGCCGCCGGCCAATTCAAAGGCTCCGTGGACCATTGTGGTAAAGGACGACACCGGCGAAATCCCGGTTGCGTTCTGGCAGGACATCCACGCCGAAATTGAAGAGCCTCATCTTCTGGAAGCCGGCGCGAAGGTCAGCGTCCGCGCGGGGATTGGGAGCTACCGAGGCAACCTCCAGCTGCGCATGGCAGGCGGCAAGGACATAGAATTCACAGGCAGGGCGGACATCCGCAGCATGGTCGCCGGGCCCGGAGCGCCCGTGATGGTGGCCCAGGCCACGGGCCCTGCTGTTTCAACACCCCGCTATTCTCCCCCGGCCGGCGGGCGGCCGCAGACCGAATCCCTGATGCTTGATGAAGTGACCGCCGAGAAAAAAGGCTCCCGGGTAATCACCGAAGGCGTCGTGCGCGAAGTCCACGACCCCGCCGCGGGCTCCAAGGCCCCCACCCGAATCATTATCGAGGACGGCGGCACTTACCGCATGGTGGTCTACTGGGAAAAGGTCGCGCAGCAGATCGGGAATAACAAACCGCAGGTTGGGCAGCGCATTCAGGTGCGCGGCGATGTGGATGTTTATCGCGATGAAGTTCAGCTCAAGGTCACCTTCCCGGACCAGATCACCATTCTCTCCGCGGCGGCGCCCGTGGCGGCTGCGCAAATGGATGTTGACTACGCCGGCGGGCCGGCGGATCTCGGCGAGGCCATGCCCGCCGGGCAGGTCACCACCGCGATGGAGGGTCAGGTGGTCACCGTGCAGGGTGTGCTTGGAGAGCCCGAATCGCTGCGAAGCGGCGTGGTTTATCCGCTGACCGACGCCAGCGGAACTGTAAAGATCGTGCTGTGGGACCGGCTGGTGGCGGGATCAGCCCGCGACGCGCTGGACACGGGGATCACCGTGAAGGTGCGCGGACCCGTGAAGCCCTATCAGGGCGTTGCACAGGTCGTTCCCGAGAACGAACAGGGCATCGCCGTGGTGCAGGAATAGGTCAAACATGACATCCGCCCTGCTCGCTTTATTCGCAACAGTCGTCGGCACCGTGCTCTCATGCGTGCTGTCCTGCCTGCCGGGCCTGCACGTCTACAACGTGATGGGCCTGCTGGTGCTTCTGATCTACTGGCTTGCGGACCTGGGCATCACCATGCCCGCGGAAGTCTATCTCCCCTTCATGTCCAGCATGATCGTGGGATGGTCCATTCTGAACACCATCCCTTCGATGCTGCTGGGCGCGCCGGACGAGAGCGCCATTTTCACCGTGCTCCCGGGACAGAAATACCTGATGATGGGACGCGGTTATGAAGGCACCATGATGACCGGCGTCGGCAGCCTGGCCGGCATTTTCATTCTGGTCTTCATTGTCGGCCCCCTGGCCCCGAAACTCCTGCCGGTTGTGCAGGCCGTCCTGCGCGGCCACATGCACTGGGTGCTGTGGGTCATCATCACGTATATTCTGCTTTCGGAATGGCCGAAGGGCGGCAATTCAGGTCCTGCGGGCTGGCGGAAGTTTGGCGACGCCTGGCGCTCGCTGGCGGCGGGCCTGTTCACCTTCTTCATTTCCGGCATCATGGGATTCATCCTGCTGAACCGTTCGCCGATCTCCACGGAAATGGCCTTCCAGAACATCATGCCGGCCTTTGTCGGCCTGTTTGCCATTCCATGGTGCCTGCTGAACATCATCAGCGGCGCGGAGGTTCCCCCGCAGCACATCGCTGATTCCATGGATGTGGACGGGAGCGTCATTCTGCGCAGTTCCGCCGCGGGCGGACTGGGCGGCGGCTTCGCCGCGTTCTTTCCGGTGATCACCGGCGGCATCGGCGGCCTGCTGGCGGGCCACGCCACCGCCCAGCGCGACGAGCGGGTGTTCATCATGTCGCAGGGCGTCTCCAAGGTGCTTTACTACACCGGAGCGTTTATGCTGATGTTTGTACCGGGTCTCGGAGTCACCCGGGGCGGCGGCGCCTGGATGATCAAGAGCCTGCACACCCCCGTCGGCTATGGCGACTATTACCTGATCATGGCCACCATCGCCATCGCGGGCGCGGTCTCCTACCTCATCATGAGCCCCCTCACCCGCGGCGTGATCTGGCTGATCGGCCGCTACAACTACCGCTATGTCTCGGCCGTCGCACTGGCAATTATCGTGCTGCTGGTGTATCTTGTCACGAGCTGGGCGGGCCTGTTCATCATGGCGGTGGGAACGGGCATCGGACTGATTCCGGTGCTCTTCGCGTCGCGCCGCTTGAACTGCCTGGGGATTTTGCTGCTCCCGATCGCCTGCAACATGTCGGGCTTCGGGCACAAAATTGCCGACCTGCTGGGACTGATATAAACGGAAGGAACTGAAGCCATGAAAGGTATTTCACATTTCGCATCCGGAGTGGCCGTCACTTCTTTTTTCCCCTGGGCGATCCAGGCCGCACAGGAAAGCAATCCGATGTATTTCATCCTGGGCGGCGCCTTCGGCCTGCTGCCCGACACGCTCGATTTCAAGATCTACCGCTTCTTTTACAAGCACGATCTGTATATAGAGCCGGACCCGCTGAAGCCCGATCCGCAGAGCATCGCCGACCAGCTCGCGGCCTCCGTCAAGGCCGCCTCTGAAAGTAAAAAGCTGGTGCGGGTGAAGTGCAGCACAATCCGCATGGGGGCCGACGCGTGGCAGCAGTATGTGATCAAGTTCGACACGGAAACAGACGAGGTGCTCGTCAAGTTCGGGCCCGTGGTCAATACCGGCCAGGTGCCCATCCCGGGCGCCAGCAAAATGGAGGGAGAAATCGGACGCGCGAAGATCCCCTGCAAGCTGTTCCAGAGTTATGACGCCACTACCCGCGTGGATATCTTCGACGGCCCGACGTTCGGGTTTGCCTCCGACGGCAAGGGCGGTGTGATCATGCACTTCCTCCCGTGGCACCGTGAATGGACGCATGCTCTGACCGTGGGGCTGTTTTTCGGCATCATCGGCACGCTGATCTGGGACTGGCGGGCGGGCGCCGTGATCACCGCCGGCTATTCCGTCCATGTGCTCGAGGACCAGCTTGGATTCATGGGATCGAACCTGTTCTGGCCCTTCACAAGAATCAGGTTCCCCGGTCTCCACTGGATGCGATCCGGCGACGCCATGCCGAACTTCGGCACCGTATGGCTGAGCTGCCTGATCATCTTTTACAACCTGTACCGGGCCATGCCGTCCTCGATCTATCACTTCAACCTGCTGCACGTGCTTTTCTACGGCGCGGTGGTCCCCATCGGCCTGTTCAAGCTGGCGCTTTGGTTCGTCAACCGCGGCAAAGTCGCGGAAACCGGACCGATTGAGCTTGAAGACGAATGGGGCGACAAGGCCTGAGCAAAAGTTCCAGTCATTGGAAGTTTTTCCGCAAAAAGTTCCAATGATTGGAAGTTTTTTTGAGAAAAGTTCCAGGGATTGGAAGTTTTTGATCAGCGGGGTTTCGGAAACGCGTCGCCCAGCGTTCCCAGTTTTTTCTTCCGCGGGCGCGGCATGTTTTCCGTTCGCACGCGTCCGGTGAGTTCCAGAAACTGCGCGCAGGACATGACCTGCGCCCCGAAACCGGCCGCGGTGTCGCGCTCGGCGCGGTCAGCCGTGATCACCAGCAGCTCTTCAGGGTGCGGGGACTCCGCCACCATGCGCTCAATCACGGCATCCGCGGTTTTGTGCGCTGGAGCATACACAACCTGAATGTGCTCCATATCCTCCAGCGAACCTTCGCGCCCGTCAAAGACCACAACCGCCTCCGGCGCCAGGTCCGGGAGCGCCAGACGCACCC
Organism: Verrucomicrobiota bacterium; assembly: GCA_029557905.1. Taxonomy (GTDB): domain Bacteria; phylum Verrucomicrobiota; class Kiritimatiellia; order JAKQHR01; family JAKQHR01; genus JAKQHR01. The sequence continues at coordinate 11,158 of JAKQHR010000136.1, read as the reverse complement.
GCTGGAGCACCCGTTCGCGGCCGATCTCCATGCCGCTGCGGATGTATTTGGAGAATTCGGGAGCGCTGTGAAGCAGGCTGTAGCCGTCCACAAGCAGGCGCGTGACGTTCATGCTCAGCGGCTGGCGGGCGTGGCGGTGGATTCGCGCACGACCAGGTTCACCGGAAGCACTTCGCTGCAGGTTTTGATCTCGCCGCGGAACAGCGACAGAAGCCGCTCGCAGGCCAGCCGGCCGATTTCATAAAGCGAATGGTGGATGGTGGTCAGTCCCGGCGTCGTGTAGGTCGCGCGGGGAATATCATCCATGCCGATCACCGACATCTGCTCCGGCACCCGGATGCCGCGGGTGTGCAGATAGCGCAGCGCGCCGATGGCCATGCGGTCGTTTCCGCACATGAGCGCAGTGATGGAGGGGTTGGCCTCAACCAGCCGGCGGGCGGCCTCCTCGCCTGCGCCTTCGCTCCATTCCGGACCGCAGTCGGTCAGCGGAAGATCCTTTTCCGACAGGCCGGCCCCAATACAGGTGGTTCTGAAGCTTTCGCTCAGGCTGCGGCCGGTGTACGTGTTCAGGCCCGTGATGATTCCTATGGACCGGTGACCGAGACCCAGCAGATGCTCCGCGGAGATGCGGCCCGACTGGTTGTAGTCAAAAACGATATAGTTGAGACTGTGTCCCGGGAAATAATGGTTGACCAGCATGAAGGGATAGGAGGTTTTCTCGAAATCAAAGAGATACTCATGCTCCACGGACGATGCAATGAAAAGCATGCCGTCCACGCGGCGCGATTTCAGCAGGCTCATGTGCTCATGGCGCTCAACGAATTTTTCGTTGGCAATGTCCAGAATCACTTTGCAGTTGGCCTGTGTGGCGGCATCATAGATGCCGCTGATGATTTCTCCGAAGTAGATGTCAGAGAAAACGTGGCGCAGGTTGGGAACCACCACGCTGAGGACCTGGCTGGCGCACATGGCCAGACCGCGCGCCTGGACGTTGGGATAGTAGCTGAACTTTTCAACCGCTTTCCAGACTTTCTCGCGGGTGGCCTCGCTGATGCGGGGATTGTTGTTGAGCACCAGAGAAACCGTACTGAGGGAAACTCCGCACTCCGCGGCGATATCACTGATTGTTGGGCGTTTCATGATCAATCCTGTTCAAAAAAATTTACCGGGGAAGGTTCCAACAAACAGCCGGCGAAGTCAAGCGGTTTAGCCGCCCGCTATTTTCTTGTTTCCGGAAGGCTTTAACGTTTTAATAAAGGCCTTGAACGCTTTTTGCATGAAAGGATGCGTGTCATGAAGAACTGGTTTTTCGTTTTGGCCTTTGTCTGCTTTTCCGCCGCGGCCGCCTCCGCGCAGATCAACATGGACTGGACCTATCATGATGACGCCGACGATGTGGATGATCGCGCCACAGAGCAGGTGCCCGGCGAAGATTTCACTTTCCTGTCCCCCTCCGGCATTGTCATCCCCAACGATGCGCCCGTCGTCATCTATGTCCTCACCGCCAACAATTTTGCGGGGGACCTCGATGAACAGGTGTTTGTCCGCTGGTGGAACGGCGAGACCGAACACTGGGTCATGGCACAGTGGATCAAGAATATTCCCCTCTCGCCGATGGGTCTCAACGCGCAGACCTTTCACGGCCTGCCTCTGGCCGGTGAGGCCATGCTGGACCTGTGGCGCGTTGAAATCGGCGCGGACATCACGCGGCCCGGTGAGAATTACTATGTGATCCAGGCCAAGGGATGGAAAGACGGCGATACCAAAGAGGCTTATCTTCTCCGTGACGCAGTGCCCGAAAAGAGCCAGGAAAATGCCCTTGGCCAGCAGTGGATCGGAACACCGGATTATGCCGGGCACGACTGGTCCGTCCGCATCGGCAACTGACGGCCTTCCCCGGGAAACCGCGCGGGCCGGAATTACAAGACGCTACAGCGCGGCCTCGCGAACATGCAGTCGATACTCTATCCGATGGCGGCTTTCTTCGGGAACCTCCTGACGGAAAATCAGCCGGCCGGCGCGGCGGACGCAGCTTTCGGTTGAACTGAAGAGTTCCCAAGCCAGCACCACGGGAGGCGCCTCCTCCACTTCAATCATGACCGGCGACTTCCGCAGATTCTGTATTTCAATTTCGTAGTCCACGTGCCAGGCATCCACATCGGCACGCTGCCGCCCCAAATCGCGCCGCCAGCCCTGCACATCCTCGCTGGCCCCGAGGCTGATCCGCATTTCGCCGTCAACCGGCGTGTGCGGAAGCCATCCACGGTCAGTCAGGGGGCCCCAGAGACTCCCTCGATGAATATCCACCGGTCCCGGCGGAAGCGCCACCCCCAGTCCCGACGCACGCCGGTTGCGCAGCACCAGCAGCAGTTCGAGCGGCCAGCCTTTGCGGCGCGTGCTGACGGGGACCGCCTCTGAAGTCAGCCGGTAAAGAGGAAGAGCCGGCAGACGTTCTGCCACGGTGAATTTGATGTCGGACCGGCCCGGCATGATCCGCACCGGTTCCGGAATTTCATAGGTATACTGCGGCTCAGGACGCGGCACAGCCGGCCGCCAAAGGTCGGACAGCGGGCTTTCACGGTTCAGCATCAGAAACCCGGGCGGCTTTTTCGCGGGAGGAGCGGGCGGCAGGCCGGTCAAATACAGGCGGGCCCGGTCAAATGCCAGCGCCGTGGAATTCACCAGCGTGATCCGGCTCCAGAGATCCACGCTGACGGGCCGGTCGTCGGCGACTTCTCCCCGTACCGCAACCTGATAGCTCGCGGACCATGTGATGTTGCTGACGAGATAAATCAACTGTACATCCTGCCTCCCGGATGACGGGGAATTCACCCGAAGCCGGACGGTTTGCAAATCGCCTGCGGCAGAATCCCCGGATCCGGAACGACTCCAACGGGCATCGCGGCCACGGCGCGAGAAACCGTCCGGCGCAGGGGCTTCCCCGGCGCTCCACGAAAGCACCGGAAGGGCGCGGCGCTTGAGGCGCAGCTGCAGCGAGGACATATCGGTCTCCGCCGGAAGATTCAGGACTTCAATTTCCTGTTCACCGCGCTGCAGGACCAAAGTGCGCCATTCCTGCACCAGCGTGGAGGCGGGCCCGACGGCCAGCGTGACCGGCTCTTCCGCGATGGCCGATGCGGCCACCAGGGAGCACATCGCGGCAAGGCGGATGGATGAGCGGAAATGCATCACCAGCTGTAGCGAACTGTGTAATGAATGGCCCGGCGGCCGCCCGGCTTCAGGATCGGGCGGAACTCGATGGTCTGCGGGGCGGTCTCCGTGTACTCCGCATCAGCCCGCACGATTTCATAGTTGTTCCAACGGTACAGATGCTCGACCACGCGGATTTCAACCTCGGAAGCGGTGTCGTTTTCCAGCCGGATTTCAAAGGTTTCCTCATACGCGCGCGATGGAACCACTTCGCTGTAGCCCGTCCTCTCACGCTCGCCGCGCAGGCCGCGAGCGGGACCCAGCAGGACGCTTCCCTTCCCTTCTGCGGGCACTTCGTCCATCCGGTTTTCCCCCGCCAGGTCCACAGAACCGTCACCGCGACGCTCATACAGGCGGAAGACGCCGGGAAGCAGGCCAAAGCCCAGGCCGTACTGTTCCTTGTTTTCAAACTCAAGGCGCTGATCCACCACGGTTTGATATTCCGTGCCGTAGTTCCAGTCGTTGCGCCGGTTGCGCTGAAAGCGGTCAAACTGCACACCGTCGTAGACATAAAAACGGCTGACCGGGATGGACGGCGCAGAGCAGAAGGTTACAAATTTTTCCTCATTGTTTTTCAGGGTTACAGGCTGGGGCAGATCAAAAGATCCGGTTGGAGCCGGGAATGTCGCCGCGGCGCCGGCCGAGGGATGGCGCCATCCGTACGCATAACGCAGCGCAGCGGCAGAATCCGCTCCACCCCGGCCGGCGGTCGCCACCAGCCGGACCCGCGCATCTGAAAAATCGGCGCCGGAACGGTTCAAAATGCCGGCGCGGCCGCTGAGACTGCCGGCGGTTCCGCCGGGCTCCATTATCAGCTCGTAGGCGGCCCGCCACGACAGGTCGGACAGCCCGTAGCTCAAACGGATTCCCTGGGGCCCTTCCGTGCTGACCACCGCGCGCCACAGCAGCGCCGGTTCCAGAAAGGCCTGGGTTCCCGCATCGGGGAACGTGACAGCCATGACCTTGTCTGCCGGAATGACGGAAACGGATCCGTCGTTCTTGCGCAGGGCGAAGGCTCCGGACGTGTCCTGCATGGGCTGCAGCACCCCGCTTTCCGTGCCCGCAGGGGTCGTCACGGTCAGCAGACGGCTCTCGTAGCGGCGCATCATTGACTGCAGAGAATCCAGATCATAAACCACCTGCTGTTCTCTCACATCAATGCCGGAGACATTCGGCGGAGGCGAGAAGGAAAGCGTTTCCGGCTGAATGGTTCGCGGCAGCTGAGCGAAACGGACAGAGACCTCGCCCCGGGGCAGATCCACCCTGCGCAGGTCACGCGCAAGCGCAAGTCCCGTGTCATAAACAGTGAGGGTTATCCCCTGGGGCGCAGAAGCGCTGATGTCCGCGGCTGCCGCGCCGGCCGCGAGGGCCGCAAGAAAGATCAAACAAAATACTTTTCTCATGGTTCATTTTTCTCCGCCCGCCGGAAATCGCGGCAGGTGTCTGTTGCTTCCACCTTCTGCTTGTGAAACGCGCACCACTGCATGAAGGGATTCACCACATAATGCTCACACTGCCTGCAAAATGCGGGCGCGTCCTCCTCGCCGAAAATCTCCACCTCCGCGGGACGGTCGTCATCGGAAAATATCTCCGGACCGGAGCGCTCAACAGATTCGACCGATTCCTCCCCGGAGAACACGTGGCCGCACAGCGTGCAGCTCAGCTCCTCGCCCACGCGAGTGAACCCTTCATAGAGCGGCTTTTTCAGCAGCAGGGTTTCGCGGCCGCAGGCCGGACAGCGGACCTCAATGTTCTTTTTTTCGCTTTTCATCCTTGTGGCGCTTTTTCGCGGCAAATTCGGGAGCCTCTTTGATGCACGTGCCGAGAATTTTGAGCGACCGCCCGAACAGCTTCATGCTTTCCGTCTTCATTTCCGCAGGCGCCGTGCCGACATCCGTCCACCCGGGAGCGGCCAGGTCTTCAGGAGGCATCGCCTTTTCGTCCCAGTTCTGAAACAGGCGGCCCCATTCGCTGCCCAGTATCTTATGCACGCGGCGCTGGTGCATCGGGTACCAGAACATGTCATGATACAGCACACTGGCAATATAGGCCCAGGGCGCAAGAATAGTTTTCAGTGACCACTCAATCGGCTTTTTCAGTTTTCCCCAGTAGATGGCGTGCTGCATGCGGCTGGCAAAGGTCATTTTCTTGAAGGGCCCCGTGAAATGCCAGTTCTCGCGCGCGGCCTCCTCATCCCCGGTGATTTCAATCTCGCGCGGATCGCCGCAGCCAAGCCCCTTGTCATGCGCGAGACGGATGAACTTGATGCTCAAGGGGTCAAAGCCCATCAGCTTTGCCGCCACGGCATCAATGGCCACCTGATCGGCCGAGGCCAGGAGGACGTTTTTGATGTGCGGGATCATGCATCGCGGGCCGGGGCCGTCACCGGCAAAAGTCCCGTCCATGACAGCGAACACGCCCGAATGAATCTTCTTCTGGATCATCAGCAGGTCCACGAGTGTTTCATGGATAACCGGATGGGTCCAGTGCCGCTTCTCGTTCAGCAGACCGCCGAAGGCGTTCTTCATGGCGCCGGTGGTCGTTGTGAAGACATGGGTCTTGACGGTGGGCAGATGGATGATGTTCTCGCCGATGAAGCGTCTGGGGATCATGAATCCGTCTGGATAGACCTGGTTGAGGCACAGGAATTTGTCGGCCAGATCTCCCACGGCCTCGCGCACGTTGATCCAGTCCTCGCCCTCATAAAGATGAACATTTTTCAGGCCATGATGATCAGTGACATTCACCTGCTTGTTTTCGCGCTCGCCCAGGTGCGCATCTATCACCACGGTCCGGTTGTGGCAGCCGTGAATGCGCGCGGGGTCATATCCGTCTTTCTTCAGCGCACGGATCACCCCGTCGAGCTGCCAGGGAGTCGTGGAACTTCCGGGATAGAAGAAATGCCAGCTGATGTTGATTTTCAGGGCGGTTTCTTTGTCTTTTGGCAGGAAATCCTGATATCCCGCCAGATTCATCAACCGGTGATAATCGGCCAATACCGTGGCCGGTGAAGTCCGCAGGACTGATACTTTTGCTTTAGCCATAATCCAAGCCTTTTTTGTTTTGAGCCGCACTGGACAAAAACTGTTCAGATCAATATATTACAAAAACTGTGAAGAGTGAAATCCTTTATGAGGAAAGAGGTTTAGTGCCGACGACGGGCCGGAAAAGGAATTCATGACAACCTGCCCCCTAACAGTTCGCGCCGAAGATCAGGACGGATTCACGCTGATTTCCGTTGAAGGAGCTGTGGATACTTCCAATGTGGAGGAATTTCGCTCCCTGATCATGCCCCGGTGCGAGACCCCAAACAGCCGGATCATACTGGACTGCGGCGGCATATCCTACATGAACAGCCGCAGTTTTGCCCTGCTTTATCGTTTTCATCACACCTGCGAATCCAACGGCGGCATATTCCTGGTGTGCTGCGTGCCCCTGAAAATCGAACATATCATCAAACTGCTGGGGTTGAATGCCATGCTCAAGGTGCTTCCCACCCTTGAGGATGCGATCGACACCCTGGGCACGACGGACAAAGGAGGTTCGGACTCATGATATCCCTTGGACCCTGCGAAGTGGAAGTTCCCGGTGAAGCCCATTCGCTTGCACTCATCCGCATGGTGGTCACCTCTCTGGCCGAAATGGCGGGGATGGACGAAAACCGGATTGGCGAGATCGAACTGGCCGTGGATGAAGCGTGCAGCAACGTGGTGGATCACGCCTACAGCGGCATGAATCCGCATCCCAGCTTCAATCTTGCCATTTATGTGGATGACAATGACTTCATCATTGAGATCATCGACCGCGGAAAACACTTCAACTTCAATGCCCATGTGCTGCCCAAGTTCCCGGATCACTGGGACGAGGGCAATGTCCGGGGCGTCGGACTGTTCCTGATTAGAAAAACGGTGGATCAGGTGACCTACGAGAAACTCCCGGACAACCGCAACTGCCTGAAACTGGTGAAGCATGTCCGGAAATAAAAACATCTTTCGCCGCATGATTTTTTGCGCGCTGCTGGCCGCAGCGCTGCTTCCCCTTGCCGGATGTGAGGATGACGACGATTATGATCACAAGCCGCCGGCAGGCATGGGAACACTTGTTCTGGAAAACGACACCGTTGACGACATCTCGGTGGCCATAGACGGGGTCATTCAGCCCAAAGTCCGCGATGATTCAAATCGCAAGTACGACCTCCTGCCGGGTGTCCGGCGCCTCGTTCTTGATCAGCAGGGCGGAGACCGCGCATGGCGCGGCGATGCGGACATCATTGAGGGACATCTGACCATCATTAACATCCGGCCTCACGCCGATCCCGACCGCTTCGATATTTCTGTGCGTTTCGACTGATTGCTCGCGCGCACACTTGTCGTTTTCTGCTTGCTTTTCGCAGATATTTCACAAGAATCCCTCCCCCAATGGAACAGTTGCTGTCGATTGACGGCAAATACGTGATTCCCAGAATAAAGAAAGGTGATTGGACTATGAAAATGGTGAAATTCGGTTTGACGATGTTTTTAGCGGCGGCGGTCTGCGGATTGTGCGCCTGTCAGGCAAAGACGGAAACTGCTCAGGTTCCCGCTCCGGAAGTGCTGGAAACCGCGCAAGCCGCGGCTGTTGAGGCGGAAGCCGTTGTTGAAGAGACCTTGGATACCGCTCTTGAGGCAGCGGCCGGAGCGGTGGAGAGCACGGTTCAGGCAGTGGAGGAAGTCGCTGAAGATATCCCTTCAATGGCGATGGATGAACTGCTTCCCGCAGAAGAAGATGTCGAAGAAGCCGCCATGGATTCAGATGACATCGAGTTAGTTCCGGCTGGTGAAGATTTCCCGGCGGTTGAAGAAATAATCGAGGAAATCCCTGTAGCGGTCGAAGAAGTCATTGAAGAGCCCCTTCCTGAAGTTGAAGAATCTGTCATGGACGACATCTCATCCATGGATGAAACCATCCCGGCTTTCGAAGAGGCCGTTGAGGAGATGGTCGCTGACGAAGCCGCGTTCATGGCTGAGGAAGTGATCGAGGAAATCCCGTCAATCGAGGAAGCTCCGGCCATCGCAGAAGAAATGAGCAGTGAAGCCGCCGTCCCGGCTGCCGAGACGGTCGAAATTGCTCCGGCTATGGCTGAAGAAGCCTTTGTTGAAGAAATTACCCCGGCAGTCGAGATGATCGAAGAAGTCCCGGCCATGATTGATGAGCCCGTCCTCGAAGAGGTCGCTCCGGTTGTCGAAGAAGAAGTCCCGGCCCTCGCCGAATAATCAGTTTGTCTTTTTACAGAAAACAGGAAGGACGCAGGTCCTTCCTGTTTTTTTTGCAGGTCATGAACAGTTCCCCGGCAATAAATAGTACTATTTTAGTACTATTTCCAAAAAATCACGTTTTCGGTATTTTTTTCACTATTTTGACGTTTTTGGGCCCTTTTTGGCCATTTTGGGCCAATTTCCGGCATTTTTTACCAGCGGCTTCCCCCGGGATTCGGAATGCCGTCCACATGAGAAATGGACTTCCTCTCCTCCTGTTTTTCGCGCCGAATCTCCTTGTGCGTCTTCTCATGCTCCCGGGCCTGCGCCGCAACAAAGGCTTCGAACATTTTGGCGTTCATGAAGCCCTTGCACCGGCCGTGCGCCCACTGTTCAGCCGGATGCTCGAACATGCCGCAGCTTTTTTTCAAATTCAGCGGACATCCGCCGCATTTCCCAATCGGCTTGGGATCCTGATGACTGTGCATACCAGCCTCCTTCCTGTATCCGTACCGCCTCTCTGATTACAGGGTACCATCCCCGCCTGCCCGGGTCAAACCTTTCATCCGGCATTGACACTGCCGGTCAATGGTCAAATAATGCGGACACTTTGAAAGGAATGTTTTATGAGCAGTGCGGCCTTTGAAATCCATGCACCCGGAGTGGACACGGAAAAGATCGTGCGCGAGATCGAAGCGGCGGTGGCGAAGAAGCAGGAGGAGGGATTCTATTCCGACGCCCGGGTAGCCCGCGCCGAGCGGTCGAACCTTGCCCATCTGCGCAACGAGGAGCAGTTTCTTGGATTCTATCTCAAATGTCTCCGGGATGCCGTCTTTGTGGACATCTCCGACTTTGAGATACGCGAACGCAGGCGGGGGCTTGCGGCACCGCTGGTCATCCTGAAAAAGACCATCTGGAAGCTGCTGAAATTCTATACTTACCGTCTCTGGTCGCAGCAGAACGAGGTCAACGGACTACTGGTGACCGCCGTGCAGGGCCTGGAGGAGCAGTACTCCTCCAGAATCAAGGCCCTTGAAAAACGGATCGAAGAGCTGGAGAAAAAATAGGCTGTTCCGCATCCATGAAGCCAAACGCGCATATCGCCTTTGTTTCGCCCCGCTTTGCGGCCGGCGCCACGCTCGGCGGCGCGGAGACGCTGCTGCGCAAACTGGCCGAGCACGCCGCCGAACGCGGCTGCCGGGTGACCTTCCTGGCGACCTGCGCGGAGAACCATTTTACATGGGAGAACTCGATCCCGGCCGGGTCAAAAATGATTGGGGACCTTGAGGTCGTCTATTTTCCCGTGGACTCAAACCGCAATACGGGGGATTTCCTGCGGGCCCAGCAGGCCATCAGCGCCGGCAAGCCGGTGTCCATCGAGGAAGAGAAGCTGTGGATGAAAAACAGCGTCCACAGCCGGGCGATGTACGATCACCTGAAAAAGGAGGGCGAGAAATACGACGCCGTCATCACAGGCCCGTATCTTTTTGGGATCACCTATGCCGTCAGCCGAATCTGGCCGCGCAAGACGCTTCTGGTGCCGTGCCTGCACGACGAGGCCTTCGCCTATCTCCAGATCATGCGGACCATGTTTGAAGAGACGGCCGGATGCCTGTTCAACTCGGAACCGGAAAAATTCCTCGCGCAGAAGATCTTCGGAATTCCGGAAGCCAGGTGCCGCGTGGTCGGCATGGGCATGGACGATTTCGAATGCAGCCCGACCGAATTCGCCCGGCGGCACAAGATTGATGTCCCCTACCTGCTCTATTCGGGGCGGAGGGAACCGCTGAAGGGCACGCCGCTTCTGCTCGATTATGTCAACGCCTTCCGTCTGCGCACAGGCCGCAATATCATGCTGATCCTGACCGGAAGCGGCGATTTCCAGAGACCGCCGGAGCTGGAGGGGCACATTTTTGATGCCGGCTTTGTAAGCGAACGGGAAAAACACGATGCCATGGCCGGGGCGCTGGCCTTCTGCCATCCTTCGGTGAATGAGAGTTTCGGAATTGTGCTGCTGGAGTCGTGGCTGGCGGGAACACCGGGGCTGGTGCATGCGCGAAGCGAGGTGCTGAAATATCAGTGCCAGAAAAGCGGCGGCGGTTTGTGGTTCAAGTCCTATCCCGAATTCGAGGAGGAACTGCTGCTCCTGCTCGACAACCCGGCCCTGCGCGAAAAAATGGGCGCGGCGGGACGGAAATATGTTCAGGAAACCTACTCATGGGAAAAAGTCGGCCAGAGATTCTTTGAAGGCCTTGATTCGCTGGTCAGAAATATATGAAATCCATACATCAATTTGTCGCGGGGTTCAGTCACGGGGATGCCATCAGCAATGAAACGCTGATGCTGAGGGACATCTTCCGGTCGTGGGGATATCAGTCGGAAATCTTCTCGGAGGCCAAGCGCATCCTGCCGGAGCTTCGGAGGGAAGCGCACGACGCGGCCGCCTTTGCCGCCAACTGCCATTCGGATGACGTGGTGCTTCTGCATCTTTCCATCGGATCGCCTGTAAACCGGATATTCGCGGAACTTCCCTGCAAAAAAGCAATTCTCTATCACAACATCACCCCTCCGGAATTTCTGCAGGGCATTCAGGAGCAGATCGCATCACATCTGGCGCGCGGCAGGGAGGAAATGAAAATGCTGGCGGGCACAGCGCAGGTGGTCATGGCCGACAGCCGCTTCAACGCCGAAGAACTGGAATCAATGGGCTACGG
>JAKQHR010000134.1 GCA_029557905.1 Verrucomicrobiota bacterium | reverse complement strand
GGTTTCCATTATTATTCCCTGCTTCAATGCGGAGAAGTATCTCCGAGAAGCGGTGGAAAGCGCTTTGGCCCAGACCTACCGCCCGATTGAAGTCATTGTGGTGGATGACGGTTCAACCGATGCCGGACCGGAGATTGCCCGCTCTTTTGACGATCGTGTGCGTCTGGTCTCACAGAACCATTGCGGCGCATCTGCCGCACGAAATCACGGCATGAACATTGCGAATGGATATCTTATCCAATTTCTGGATGCGGATGACCTTCTGGACCCCATGAAACTGGAGCGGCAGGTCCCGCTTGCCTGCGAATGCCCCGAAACCGTTACCTGCACCGAACATCTCTTGCAGACAGGGCCAGATGTTGTTGAGCGGCATATCTGTCTCCCGGATGCCGATGATCCCGTGGTCTTTGCGCTGTATTCGATTCCCTTGAGTTCGGGCCCGCTGCACTGGAGGAAATCACTGAAGGCGGTCGGCGGATTCCGGGATGAGCTGACTTGCTGTCAGGACTATGACCTTCTGCTGCGCCTGGCCTGCGAAGGATTTGGAATCCATGTGATTCACGAACCGCTCTGGACCCATCGCCGCATTGAGGGCAGCCTCTCCAGCTCCATGCTTAAGGTTCTCAATCAGCTGCAGCCGGTCTATGATGCAGCCATGGATCGATTGACCAGCAAATCCCCCTTGTCCGCCGCGCATCGTGCCGCCTTTGCGGGAAAGATGGCGAAGGATGCCCGCCGTTATCTTAAACTGGGCCATCGGCAGCAGGGCTTGGCACAGTTAAGTCGTGCGCGTGAACTAGATGCCGCATCTGCTGTGCGTCAGGCGTATCCCGGCCCGAAGTCACGCATCAGTTTCCACCTTCTGGGTCCGGTTCTGACAGAGAAGCTTGCAATGTTGAGCCGGAGCCACTGCCGGAAACTGGAGAAAGGGCTGTGAGCAGGCACATCACATTTATTGTCTGTCGGGATTCTCTCGGGGCTGTTTTCGATTCCATTGCCATGGCTCCCGCTGCAAACATGCGCCGACGGGGCTGTGAAGCAGATATTGTATGCATGGCCCCCGTTGGAGAATATGTCCGGCCGGCGCTTCGAAAGCGCTGGCAGGACCGCATGAACACCGCAGAACAGAAGCTCCCGGGCGGCCTGAACCGAATTCCCGTCAGTCCCAGCCGTTTCAGCAGATGGCTGGATGATTCACAGCCCCTGGCTCGATGGATGAGGCGAATTCCCGATGATCGTTTGTTGATATGCTGCGGTGCCCCTGCGGCATATTCCGCTCTAAAAGCCCGTCGCAAAACTGGGAGCAGTGTCCGTCTCATTTTTTATTCATTAGGACCCATCGCGGAGGAATTTGCTCTTGCCCGTGCCGGTGCTGAAAACGCGGCGTTGTCACCGGAGGATTCGGCTCGCCGCGAGGTGCTTCGTGCATGGGAACATGCGGCTTATGTCCAATCGGATGCGGTGATTTGTATATCGCAAGCCATGAAAAATCATGCTGCAGGGCTGCGGGGCGGAAACGACCGGATAGTCCTTATCCCCTGTGTGACGGACACAGCCTTTTTCTGCAAAGATATGTCCGTCCGCCATTCCGTGCGTTCAAAGATGGGCTGGGAATCCCGGTTGGTTGTTGTGTTTTGCGGAGCTGTGCATGCATGGCAGGAAATGGATGCGCTGATTCGCTGCTTCAAAATCATTAAATCTGTTGAGCCGGAGGCTCTGTTTCTGCTTCTCCCACACAGAACCGCCGGACTTGAACGACTTCTGGGCGGGTCGGGTATCAATGCAGCGGATTATGCACTGGTTCAAACCATCCGCGAAGAAGTGCCGGAATGGCTCGCGGCTGCGGATATTGGATTAATTGGCCGGGGGCTGTTCAAGGGCCTGACCCGGGTCAATGGATTTTCATCACCGATCAAGGCGGGGGAATATCTGGCCGCCGGACTGCCGATTATTATGAGCGAGGGGGTGGGTGATGCATCCGAGCTGGTTCGCCGTACTCGAACCGGCTGCGTGCTGCCGGCATATGCCGCTGAGTCCAGCGCACGCAATGCCATCGCGGAATTTCTCGGGCAGTTAAACGCCGACCCTGAAAACCTCAGGAAAAGATGTCTTGAAACGGCGCGTGAGCATCTGGATATTCAATTATACGGCAATGCCCTGGAGGAACTGATTGGGAAACTGACTTGAACATGCCCTCAATACAGAGAGACAAGATTCGCGTGATGCATGTGATTCCCACTCTTGCGCTGGGAGGCACGCCACGACTCATGCTGGATCTGACGGAACATCTGCACCGGAGCGGAAGCTGTGAAGTTCAAATCTGCGTGCTGGGACGGTCGGCCCAGACATGCGGGAAGTATCATCCGGTGGTTGAACCTGTTTATCTTGAATGCCCGTGCCGCTACCGCCATATGCTTGAGATGCTGGACGTTGCGAGGCGGCTCCGGAGTCATATCCGGGCGGAGAAGCCGGATATTGTGCACAGCTATCTCTGGCTCGCGGATGTCATCACAGCGGCCGCAATTTTCAAGACCGACAGCCGGCACATTTCTCATATCGTCGACCGACGGACTGGTTTTGCATCTTCCCGCTGGAAACACAGGCTCAAAAAGAATCTGGTCCGGTACTTTCTGCGCCGCGCCGGAACAAAATATATTTCCGTCTCTCAGGCCTGCACGGATTATGCCTGCCGTTATCTGGGGGTCCCCGAGAGAATTGTTTCGCTCGCATACAACTCCATTGATCCAGAGAACTATCATTTCGAAAACAGGCCGTTTCGGGCTCCCGTGCGAATCGGGGCAGCCGGCCGGATGGTTGAGGAAAAGGGCCAGGTCTATCTGCTGAAAGCCGCCCGTCTGCTGAAGGATCAGGGGGTTGATTACCATCTCGTTATTGACGGCGACGGGCCGCTGCGCCAGGCGCTGGAACAGCGCGCCAAGTGGCTGAATATCTCCGACCACGTTGATTTCTGCGGTTTTTCATCCTCCATGCCTGAGTTCTATCGGCATCTGGATGTGTTCGTTGTTTCATCTGTTGATTCGGAAGGACTTCCAACCACACTGCTCGAAGCCATGGCTTCGGGCTGTGCCATTGTCAGCACGGATGTCGGCGGGAGCTGCGAGGTGGTGCGCAGCGGTCGCGAGGGGCTGCTGGTGGCACCCAGGTCTCCGCAGGCCATTGCCGACGGTATTGTGACCTTCATGAAAGACGAGCCGTTCCGGAGAAACTGTGTTGCGTCGGCGCGCAAAAGGATTATCGAGCGGTTTACGATGAAACAGATGGTTGCTGATGTGCTGACGGCTTATCATCTCATGCCGGGAATGACCTCATGATGCTGCCCCCATGCAGTATTCTCAAAGATATGTTTGAGTCCGGTTATGCGGAAGATGGCACCGGAGGAAAAATCCCGCTTCATTCGAATATATCCCGTCAGCATGCGCGTGTGCTGTATGAAATGGTGCGCAGGCACAAACCGGCGGTGTGCGTTGAGATCGGCATGTGCCTGGGCATCTCTGCGCTCAGCATTCTGACTGCGCTGCATGAAAACGCAAACGGAGGGCGGCTGATATCTATTGATCCGCTTCAGACGGACCCGGCCCATGAAAAGGGCATAGGCCTGCTGAATGTGAAGCGCGCCGGGCTGGACGGACTGCATACGCTTATTGAAAAAAAGTCTTACGAGGCCCTTCCGGCACTTCTCGCCGACGGGCTGCAGGTTGATTTCGGATATATTGACGGGTGGCACAGTTTCGATTATGCGCTGCTTGATTTTTTCTATCTCGATAAAATGCTGAGCGTTCCCGGCATAGTGGGATTCAATGACTGCGGCTGGCGCTGTGTCCACAAAGTGCTGAAGTTTGTACAGCGCTATCGCCTGTACAGGGAGATGGATGTGGGAATCGCCCCAAGCTACAAAGCCTCCAATCACCTGTTTTCGCTTATTAAGCGTATCGAAGGCCGGATCAGCAATGACCGTTACTTCCAGAAACTGGAAGACTGGGAACCTGAAGGGGGATTCTATACACACTTCTGAACAGAGCGCGAATATATACTCTGACGGGACCTATCGCGAAAAGAATCCTGACTGGCACAGTCAGGATGCAACCGGCAAGGCGGTGGATGTGATGCCGTTCATTATCCGGATTCTGGATGACTGCGCCCGGCCTGTCCGAATTGCAGACATCGGGGCGGGAATGGGCGGTGTCAGCGAGGAACTCAACAAACTCCTGCGGCAGAAGCGGCCGGATGCAGATGTTCAGTTTGAATGCTTTGATCTCTCACCGTCTGCAGTGGAAGAGGGCCGGCGGCTGTTTCCGGATTTGAATTTCCATTGTCGGGAAGTCGGCGATGCAGATGGCCCCTGGGATGTATGTCTGCTGATTGATGTTCTTGAGCACCTGGAAAATCCTCATGCATGGCTGAGGAAGCTGCGCTCAAAATGCCGCTTTGTGATTCTTCGTCAGCCGTTGCAGGAGAACTTTTCAACCTGGCGTCATGCCAACTACCGGGCCCAGCGCAGTCAGTGGGGGCATGTATCGTTCTTCAATGAACGAAGTTTCCGCTGTATGGCGGAAGCTGCCGGATGGGAAATGCAGGACACCGGGCTCTTCCTGGCGGGCGAATACGGCCAGTCGCGCGGGACAAGAATCCCGCTGCACCGCAGACTGATCATGAGTCTTAATCGTGACTGGGCCGCCTATATATTCGGAGCCTATCTGATCGGCACACTGAAGAGCAGGGAACTGAAAGTGCCATGAATGCGGCAAACCCTCTTGTTACAATTGTCATTGTCACGCGCAACCGTGCACACACGCTGCGCCGCGCGCTGCGATCCTGCATGGCGCAGAGTTATTTGCCTCTGGAAATCCTTGTGTATGATGACGCATCTGTAGACCAAACGCCGGCTGTGGTCCGTTCCGAGTTCCCCGGAGTGCATCTGGCCGTGGCTGACAGAAGAGTCGGCCTCATCGTTCTCCGCAACCGGGGTTTTCGGGATGCACGGGGCGAAATTGTGTTTTCTCTTGATGATGATGCGTATTTCGCGGATTCGGGCACGGTGTCGCGAACGGTGGAAGATTTTGCAGGGAACGCCTGCGCGGCCGCCGTGGCGATTCCCTTTATGGAAAAATTCGGAGCGGATGCCGGGGCAAAACCGTCTGATGGCGGCGATATGATTCCCGGCCAGCGTGTATCCAGCTATCGCGGCTGCGCTCATGCCATCCGGCGTCGGGTCGCACTGGCCGTCGGGGGATATCGAGACGATCTGGTTCATCAGGGGGAAGAGCGTGATCTCTGCATCCGTCTGAGAGAAGCCGGTTATGAGATCATTATGGGCTCGGCGCCGCCGATAGTGCATGATTTCAGCCCTACGCGCACACCAATGCGAATGCGGTACTACGGGATCCGAAACACACTGCTGTTTGATGTGCTTAATATCCCAGCCCCGTATGTCTGGGGGCGTTTCATCAAGGACTGTCTGGGGCTCTGCTTCTATATGCGGCGGAATATTCTCCTGAGGCTTGCACTTGTGCCTGTGGCTGCGATTATTGCTGTTTTTCATGTCGGACACAGGAAACCGGTTTCACGCAAAACTTACAGGGCGTTTCGCGGACTGCCAGGCCATGCACCCCGACTGATCAATACTGTACTGCCAGCCCCTTTGACATGAGCAGCGAAGTCCAGGTTGAAGTCTTCGGCCGTCCGGTTTATCGCGACGGCATTCTGTCCCCCGAGATCCTGAATGAAATATCTGATGTCGAGAGCCTTGCAGGCCTTGCCCGGATGCTTCGCGGGCAGTATGCGCTGATCCGCCGCGCCCCCGAATGTGTTCTGGCAGTTACGGACCCGCTTGGAACCTATCCGCTCTATTACAGCACAACCGAAGTGTCGTCCGTGGCCCGGAAGGTTTCCGCGTCGGGACGTGTGAGCCGGGAAGCGTTTTTCAGTTATGCCGCCCTTGGGAAGAATGCGACTTCTGGCGGGATGTACGAGGATGCTGTGCGTGTTCCGCCGGGTTCGGTTTTGTTGATGGAGGCTGGCGGATCAGTCCGGGTGAAACCTTATTTCCGTCTGGCGGATCTGCTGGGTCTTCCTATTCTGCGGACGGAAGATGCGCATGACGAGTTCCTTAATCTGGCGGGAAGCTACCTTCGGGCTGCGGCTGGCGGAGAACCTTCCGCCGCGTCTTTGTTCTCCTCTGGAATAGATTCCGCACTGATTGTTATGCTGCTGAAGCGCTGCTGCCCGGACCTTCCTTTGGCGGGATGGTCGGTTGACTATCCCCGGTGTTTCAGCCCCCGGTATTCAGAGTATACGCAGGCGGCCATCAACGCGGAGAAGTTATCCCTGCCCCTGAGAAAAGCCTTCTGCTGCGCCGCGGATTTTTATAATGCCCTGGAGCAACTGCTGGCTGATCACCCGGATATCCCTCCCTGCGACCGGGCAATGCCGATTCAGTATATTTCCCTGAAGCGCGCGGGGAATGAGCGGCCCGGGGTATATTTCACCGGATTCAATGCGGATCGCCCGTACTGCGGACACGGACATTGGGCGGACATGGCGCGCAGATATTCGCGCGCCTTGAATCCTTCCGCGGCATCGCTCCCTGCTGCCAGGATAGCGGAGATGCTTTGTTATCCGCAGCCCCGCCGTGTAAAGCTGATGGAGCAGGTGGTCCTTGCTGCGGGATATTCATTAGACGAGTACTACTGCTGGATTCGGGATTTCAAGGAGCGATGTGTGGAGCATGTGAGGGAATACGGGAATATTGATTTCCTTCAGTTGATCATGATCCTTTCCGAGGAGGAAATCGGCGATCTCTGGGCGGCGGAACATCTGCTGCTTGAACGGCATTATGGCATGAATTTCATCAGCCCTTTCGGAGATATATCCATCGTGCGGATTGGTTTTTCGCTTCCGCTGGAGTTTCATTATTCAGACGGCGGCACCAAACGTTTCCTGCGTGAGGTGCTGCGCAAGGAAACCGGCATGACGCTGAACAAACGCGCATTCCCTTCTCCCATGCGGTTCTGGGCCATGCGTCCTCAGAATCTGCGCCTGCCGCATACTCCAGAGATGAAGAAGATGTATTCTGGCATGTGGCGGAAGAATCTGATGGCGGGCGGGAGGTTGTACGCAGCGGCGCATGATGCTCTTGCGCTTGGATTGTGGCTTGAGAAACAGGACCGGATATCCCGATGAATCAGTCTGCAGTCATCGTCACCGGCGGCCTAATTGTAATTGCGATGGCCCGGGCTTATCTGCGTTTCAGGGATCCTTTGCATCCGCTGATGTTCCTCGGGCCACTCTGCTTCTATGTCTATGTCTATCAGCCGCTGATGCTCGGGAAAGCCGGACTGCTGAACTACTACTTCCCGGATGAAGGCGCTCTGGAATTTGTTCAGGCGGCAGTACTGCTGTTTATCCTGGTGTTCTGTCTGGGGCTTCTGAAGATCAGCATCCCTTCCGAAGCGCTTCGCAGCCTTACATCCCATCCCTTTGATCCGTCACCGCGCGTGAAGGCCCTCTTCCGGCGGGCCGCGCTGATCATGGGAACCTCCGGCCTGCTGGGGTTTGCCTACATGTCGGCGGCCGGCCCGGGCATTCTGAAAGCCTACAGCCAGTACAAAGGGGCGCTGGTGGCGGTGAGCGGCTATATCGGCGAGAGCACGCTCCTGACCATCCCCGCATGCATTCTGTATATTTTCTCGCGGCAGGGTGAAAAATGGCGCTTCCGTCACTATGCGCTGCTGGCGGCTTTCGCCATGCCTCATTTTCTCCATGCGTTTCTTGGAGCGCGCCGCGGACCCGCTTTCAGCATCATGGTGGCGCTGCTGGTCCCCTGGTTTATGACCCGTTCGCGCCGGCCATCGCTGAGAACGGTGTTCACCGCACTGCTGCTGGTCGGCGTGGTGGTGTTGTTCCTATTTTCCCATCGCGGTCAGATTTACATTGGGTCAGATTTCCAGTTTGACCGGGAGCGGTTTGTGGCGAAGCTGAAGCCTTCAGAAGATGCGGTGGATCAGGGCAATGACTACATCTATGGCTCCGGACTATTTCTTGCGGCCCGCTACAACCGGTATCATTTCTGGGGCCGGCGGTATGCTGTGCTCATGCTGGTGCGTCCGATTCC
>JAKQHR010000132.1 GCA_029557905.1 Verrucomicrobiota bacterium | reverse complement strand
ATCCCTGTTTTGACTGCATAATATGCTCTGGGGAATTCATTGACGCTCCACATGGCCAACGATCAGCCCGATATGATATCGTTACAATGTGCGGGCAGACCCCTTCCCCCAAAGACGGCGCGCATTTTTCACGGGCATGGCTCTGTATCGCGATTTCTGCAGATTCAGTCATATAGGACCATTTTAGTCCTATATGCATGTTTTCGAGCTTTTTAGGCCTTTTTTATGGTTTTTAGCCGTTTTTGAGGCTTTTTGGGCACTTTTTGAGCGTTTTTGGCCGTTTTTGAGGCTTTTTGAGCCCTTTTTGAGCGATTTTCAGGCCCACGCTGAATCATGCTCAGCATCGCATTCTTTTCACCCTGTGCAGACAGAATCCTGCCGCGAATGTTGAATGTTTAGACCTGACCCTATCTCCCATTGTTGGCCTTTTGTTCTAGCTCATTAAAGGGGAATGATTTACCGCAGAGACCTCCAGTATCACGGGCCTTGTGCAAAACCTCTGGCGAGTGCAGGCGTAATATTTGAAAAGCGAGAAGTGACAATGCTCGATTGGATGAAACAATAGAATCTAAAGGATCATCTTCTGAGTTGTGAAGTACAACCGTTGACCCATCTGCATTGATCACAAGAGTTGCTAATATTTTCCCGTTTGAGGATAGAAATTTCGCAGTAGTTAAATTACCACACATCGTGATGAACATTTGCTCGTCATAAAGCGATTTTGCAAGTTCATACAGGACTTCAATTTCCACACGATCTGTGATCGTAACGTGATGACCTGGAACAGGACTAACTTCGCCGAAAAATTTCACGGATTGAATATCTTTGAAGTCTATGCTCGACAATATATTTGTTGCGTCATCGGCACTAGAGTGGATTATACTTATAAGACACAATGCGATTATCGGTATATATATTTTTTTCATAGTTCATGGCCAACGCTGCGCATGAGGCTTGAGGTGACCGCGCAGCGGTTACCGAATAGCCTCGATGCGCTTGTTAGCGAAGCTCTTTCTTCATCTGATTTGGTTCCGGGTGAACTCGATCTTGAAGGAATCATCGGACAGTTCTCGCACGGTGTCTTCACCGGTGCTTTTCCAGAAACGCGGATCGGATTCAATCCGGAAGGATTGTGCAGCATCGACAGGAAGATCAAAGATCATCATGTCGTTCTGCTTCTCACCTGGCTTCAGTTTCGTGGAGCCAATGTATCCGACGATGGACTCCGTCATGAATCCATCCGAGAACTTCGCACCTTCGATATTGTCGAAGTTGTCGAAGATCTTTGTGTGTTCCCAAATCTGCTGAAGGTAAACGATCCGGCCGGGGGATGTGTTCTCAACTGCGAGGTCAACAATGAGGTACTTGTCGGCCGAGGTCCGGGTGGAGTCCCCGAACATGGACTTTTTCTCAATATGGTCCTGCCTGATGCCACGCACCGTGACCTTGACCTCATCAATTACCACCGATGACCCGATGGGCACTGTCGGAATCAATTTGGCTGGTTCTTCGGGTTCGGCTGAAACGGGCGTGGAAACGCTTGGCGTTTCCACGTTGAATGACTTCTCAAGTTCGGCGCTCGCTTCGTCGAGCGCCTTTGACATCTTGTCGGCGGCCGTCTTCCCCCGGACCGCGCCGAGACCAAAGAAGAGAATCGGGGGCACGATCAGGGTGAGCAGCAACATGACGAGTCCGCCAACGACGCGCTTCTGTGACATGGCGACAATGCTCAGGACGAAGGCGGCAAGAAAGAGGGGGGAGTAGATGATGAACGACCAAAGGCTGATGAACATCAGGATGTTGCCGATTGCGAAGCAGGCCACGGCACCGATGAGCGCGCCCTGCTTCACATTCGTCTTCACCTCGTGTCGACCCTTGAGAAATTCTCCGCAGTGCTTGCACTTCTGCGCGGAGCGCAGAATGTGTTCTCCGCAATAGGGACAGAGCATGGTACTGCCTGATGGCTTTGATCGGTTGGTGACGACCTTTTTCTTTGGGGCTTGCGCAGGCCCGGGTTCAGGCGGTGCTTGGGGTTCCGGCTCGGGAAGTTGGATCGAACCATTGCAGGACGGGCACTCGATCGTTTGGCCAAGCATGTCTTCAGGCGCTTCGAGCGCTTGCTCGCAATGTGGGCAGTTGAATGTGAACTCGCTCATGCGGTGTGTCCTTTCATTTCTTTTCGCTAACAGTGCAATAAGTTGAATGTTTTCACATGTTGCGGTTACAGAGTGGAATATTTTCCTCTTATTGTCATATCAAGGCGATAAAGATGGAAAATATGACCAGTTTGTTCCACTTATGACTTTATCAGACCCAGCGGGAAGGCCCCTAATGGCTGTCCCGCCATTCCTTTCAAGGCGATGATTGTGGAACAAGTGTACAAGTTCAAGCCAAATCCGGGACTATTACTCGGGCAATTAAATTGTAACCGTTTGCATTGATGGGTAGGGCGTGCACTCCGTGCGCGCCGCGGCGGTCACGGAGTGACCGCCCTACCTGAACCAGAACAGGGTCAGTCCCAATTCATAAGGTCGCGACTGAGCGCGACCCTCCATGATTTCTTTGGAGGGTTTTGCTCCGTCAAAACCGCATGCCAACCTTCGCCCGGCACAGTGACGCAGAGAATTTCACAAAGTTCCAATGACTGGAAGTTTCTGCCGGAAAAGTTCCAACCATTGGAAGTTTTTTGCAAAAAGTTCCAGCCATTGGAAGTTTTGGTAACGACTTTCCCCTTCACGACTGCTACATTGCGGCCATGATAAAGCTTCCGCCAGATTATCACACGCACACGGAGCTCTGCCGGCATGCGGAGGGACGCCCCGGCGACTATTTCCGCGCCGCCGCCGCGCGCGGGCTTCCGGCCGTCGCCTGCACGGATCACTCGCCCGCACCCGACGGGTTCGACCCGGAGCACCGCATGACGACGGATGAATTTGAGGTTTATGAGCAGTGGTTCCGGGAGGAACAGGACCGGCACGCCCTGCCCTGTCTCTTCGGCATCGAGGCGGACTGGTATCCGGGATGCGAACTGTACATGGCGGAGTGGCTCGCCGCGCAGGATTTTGACCTGGTGATCGGTTCCGTGCATTATCTGGACTACTGGGCATTCTTCCATTCCTCCATCGGCCAGCTCTGGGAGCGCGAGGATGTCGGCCAGGTCTGGCGGCAGTATTTTGAACTGATCCGCCAGCTCACCGCGAGCGGGATGTACGACATCATCGGCCATATTGACCTGCCCAAGAAATTCGGACACCGCCCGCCCGACAGCGAGTTCAGGGAAATTGTTCTTCCGGTTCTCGATGTGATCGCCGGCGCCGGAACCGCCATCGAAATCAACACCTCCGGCTTTTTCCATCCGGTGGCCGAAGCCTATCCTTCGACACAGATCCTGTGCTGGGCGCGCGAGCGGAACATCCCCATCACATTCGGCTCGGATTCGCACAAGCCTGAACGGGTCGGGAACCGCTTTGAGGACGCCCTCGCGCTGGCAAAAGAGGCGGGATATGCCCATTCGCTTCAGTTTTCAAAACGGAGGAAAACATTGTGCCCGCTGCCGTGAACGGCACGGAGGCCGGGCGGTCTAACCGCCATATGACAAGGAGAGTGCCATGCAGACTTCAGGCAGCAGACTGAAAGATTCGGTCACCGTAAAAATCATCATCATCGGCTTTCTTGTCCTGGGACTCCTGATTCCGGCGGCGATGGTGCGCTCGCTGATCCGCGAGCGGGAGCATCGCCGGGCCGCCGTGGTGCGAGAAATAAGCTCCAAATGGGGCGCAACGCAGCACATCACCGGACCGGTTCTGACCGTTCCGTACATCGAGGAAGTCCGGGCCGAAAAAGGCAAGCCGGTGGAGGTGGTCCATCATCTGCACATCCTGCCCGACATGCTCAATATCAGCGGACAAGTCCTGCCCGAAGTTCGCTACCGGGGAATCTATGAGGCCGTGCTCTATAACGCGCAGATGAGCCTGACCGGGGAATTCCGGCGGCCCGATCTGCAGGCGCTGGACATCAAACCCCGATCCGTGCAGTGGCAGAAAGCCTTCATCTCCATGGGGATCAGCGACCTGAAGGGCGTCCGCGCCGCGGTCACGATGAATGCCGGCGGACAGGATTTCGTCATGAATCCCGGCATCGAAGCGCCCAACCTGATGAATGCGGGCGTCGGCGCAAGACTTTCCATTGATCCCGAGGCCGAAACCATTCCCTTCAGCGCCGCGCTGAACCTGAACGGGAGCACCCTGCTTTCTTTCTCCCCGGTCGGCCGGGAAACATCTGTCAGTCTGTCTTCTCCCTGGCCGGATCCCAGTTTCACCGGCGATTTTCTGCCGGCCAACCGCTACATCAAATCCGACGGATTCACGGCCGCATGGCATGTGCTGAGCCTGAACCGGAACTATCCCCAGACATGGAAGGACAAGAAGTACGACATTACCTCATCCTCCTTCGGGGTCACGCTGGTGATTCCCGCAGACGCTTATCAGAAAGCCGAGCGCACAGTCAAATACGCGGCCCTGTTCATCGTGCTGACGTTCCTGACCCTGTTTTTCTCTGAAGTAATGAATCGAATCCGCATCCACCCGCTCCAGTATCTGCTGGTCGGGCTGGCACTGATCATTTTCTATTCCCTGCTGATCTCTATTGCCGAGCATCTGGGGTTTGCAAAGGGCTACCTGATCGCAAGCGCCGCCTCGATCGGGCTGATCACGGGATATGCGCGGAGCGTGCTGCAGAAAAATAGCCTGGCGCTGATGGTCGGCTCCCTTCTGGCGCTTCTTTATGTGTATCTGTATGTGCTGCTTCAGCTGGGAGACTATGCGCTGCTGTTCGGCAGTATCGGGCTGTTCCTGATCCTTGCAGCGGTCATGTTCCTGACCCGCCGAATCAACTGGTACACACCCGCCGGTCCGTAACCGGCCCTTGACAACCCGGCCGATCCCGAAGAAGCTGGAGGCACGCATGAAAAACGGGGCCTTCAAAATTAGAATTGCGCCAGTGATCCGGAGCCTGCTCCTGTGCGCTCTGCTGCCGGCCGCTGTTTCCGGGCAGGATACCGCCGCGGCCGCCTCCATCGCCATGGATGCCGGGGAAAAGACGGCGGCGGAGATTCAGGCGCAGAAGCATCTGGAACAGGCGCAGCACCACACCTCCCGCGGAAATTATTCCGCGGCGCTGACTGAAATCCATGACGGCCTCAGCGTCGCACCGCAGCATCCCATCCTGCTCCAGCTCGGCGCCCAGATTTACACCGCACGCGGAGCCTACATTCTGGCGGAAGACTGCTGGAACCGGCTGAAGGAATCCGATCCCGACAACGATCAATACCAGATCGGCCTGGCGGGAATCTATGTCCGTCAGGGATTCACAAAAAAAGCAGAACCGCTGCTCGATGCCGCCCTGAAAAGAGACCCGATGAGTGTCCCTGCGCGGTTTTATCTGGCCGTTGTCCGTCAGCATGAGGGGAAAACCGGCGAGGCGGAGAAACTCCTGCGAGCGCGCTCCTCGATCGAGACCGGGCAGTTCGCTTCATGGATTGATGGAGAATATCAATCTGTGCTCCGGCTCCTCGGCCGGCGAGGGTTCAACGAATTTTCGACGATCGCGCTGACGGGCTCGACCGCCGAAAATGAGCAGGGGCAAAAGCGCAATATTTCCGAAATGCTCAAAAAGGTGAAAGAACACATATACCGCTCCAGCCTTGCGGCTGAAGAGCAGGACTGGCTGCGGGCCATCGCGGACCTGAACAAGGCCAGACTGGCCGGTGCGACAGCCCCGGCCGTCTATCAGGACCTGGCCAGATATGCATGGATGAGCGGGAAGCACGAACAGTCGCGCGGTCTGCTGGAATCCCTTTCGGCCCGCCATCCCGAGCAGTCTTCCATTCCTTCGGCGCTGGGCATTTTATGTCTTGAGGACGGACAGACCGCCGCGGCGGTCCGGCATTTGAAAGCGGCCGTGTCGGCTGATCCGGTCAACGCCGAGGCGCGGTTTGCACTGGCCTGCGCCTATGCACAATCGGAGGAAATCACAAAAGCCCGCATCTCTCTGCTTCGCCTTCAGCGGCTCATAAAAAAGCATCCGGGTCTGGAAATCAGCACGGTTCCGGGCTATGCGGGAGCTCTGCGCGGCCATGCGGAGCTGCTTGCCCTTCTGAAGGAGATATTTCCCGAATGTAATCAAGACACCCCGGATACAAAATAAGTTTAAAATAATCCGGTAAAACGCTTGACATAATATCTGCTGTCATGTAGAGAGGCATCAAGAATCCATTATAGACAGTGTAATGGGGATCGAATTGGTCGGAGACAATAAGGAGAATAGGTCATGAAGAAGTTGGTGGTGTTTGCAATGGCTGCAATGATGGCCAGTGGCGTGTTTGCTGCAACAGGTTGGTATTCGGATTACCTTTTGGTCAGCGACAATGGCGCGGCCGATGGGTATTACTGGATTGGTGCCGATCCAAGCTACGGCACACAGTTCGCCGGTTCAACGTTTGAAATCACACTGGGCGACACGTTTGAACTGGGCGCCGACATGAGATACTGGAGTGACACTCAGGATCGGGGCGGCGGCGCCTTCTATTGGACGATTGACAACTGGACAACCTCACACGAAGTCATCTGGGCGCAGACACCGCTGGGCGGCAACGACTATCAGGGGCTTGCAGACTCGGTCACTGATGTTGCTTCCGGGCTTGGCACAGGATCCTATACTCTGCAAGTTTACGCCAAGAGCTGGGACACCGGCGGCGGGCAGGGTGACAGTTTTCTGTCCAATGGCGGCGCGAACTATTCGGCAACTCTCACGATCAACCCGATTCCTGAGCCTGCCACCTTCGGTTTGCTGGCAATCGGCGCGGGCCTGATGTACCTGCGCAAGCGCCGTCGCGCATAATTCAGAAATCTCATTATACAAACTTGAAGGGCCGGTCGAAAGACCGGCCCTTTTCTTTTCCCTTTAATATTCCCGATCAGCCGACCTGCGCCGTGTACCACTCGATGGTTTTCCTGAGGCCTTCTTCGAAAGGCACAGAGGCTTTGAACCCAAAGAACTTCTCGGCGCGCGAGGTGTCCAGACAGCGCCGGGGCTGCCCATCGGGCTTCGACCGGTCCCAAACAATCTCTCCCTTGAAATCCATCAGTTTCGCGATCAAATGAACGAGGTCGTAAATGCTGATCTCCATGCCGCTGCCGAGATTGACGGGCTCAGACCCGTCGTATTTCTCGCTGGCCGCCACGATAGCCCGCGCGCAGTCTTCGACATAAAGAAACTCTCTTGTGGCTGAACCGGTACCCCAGCAGACCATCTGGCTGTCGCCCGCCTTTTTGGCATCATGGATTTTCTTGATGAGAGCGGGAATCACATGAGACGAGGTCGGATCGAAATTGTCACGAGGGCCGTAAAGGTTAACCGGCAGCAGATAAATGGAGTTGAAGCCGTATTCCTGCCGGTAGGCCTGCGACTGCACCAGCATCAGCTTCTTGGCCAGCCCGTAGGGCGCATTGGTCTCCTCCGGATAGCCGTTCCACAGATTCTCTTCGCGGAAAGGAATCGGAGTGATCTTCGGATAGGCGCAAATCGTCCCCAGCAGGGTCATTTTTGCCACGCCGAATTTCCGGCACTCCTCTATCAGGGAAATGCCCATGATCGCGTTGTCGTACAGAAAGCTTCCGGGATGCTCCCGGTTCGCACCAATGCCGCCCACCACGGCGGCCAGATGAATCACCAGATCGGGATTGCTGTCCTTCAGACAGCGCTGGATATCCCCCTTCTCCCTGAGATCGTATTGTGCGCTGCGTGGAATGAATATGTTTTTGCAGCCCATTCGTTTCAGTTCGTCCACCACATGCGAACCCAGAAAACCGGCTCCGCCTGTCACCAGCACATTCTTTTTTTCCCAAAAGGACATAATACCACCTGTCAATTCATCAAATTTTGAGTCGCAATGACTGCCACGGGACTACTAAAATCTTTTGCATCGTATTGTTCAAGTTTAACCTTATCATAATCGGCATAAATGAAAATCAGCGTCATAACGGCATGCCGGAACTCAGAGGCGTTCATCGAGCGCACGATCCAAAGCGTCATCCGCCAGCGCGGAGCATGGGGTGAACTGGAGTACCTTGTGATGGATGGCGCAAGCACAGACGGAACGCAGGATATCCTGCGCAAATATGCCGGGGACCTGGATGAAGTGGTGTCCGAGCAGGATGCGGGACCTGCTTCCGCCATTAACAAAGGGCTGCGCCGCGCAACCGGAGACATCCTCTGCTGGCTGAACGCCGATGATGTTTATTCCCCCGGAACTCTGGAGCGGGTGACCGCGGCATTCGCCAAACATCCGAAAGCCGCTCTGGTATTCGGACGGTGCACCATCATTGATGAGCACGACAGGGAAATCCGCCGCGGGATAACCGGTTTCAAGCACATGTTCTTCCCATTCTCATGCCGTTTTATGATTCAGTGCATCAACTATGTTTCCCAGCCGGCCATGTTCTTCCGGCGCAGCGCCTTTGAAAAAGCGGGTCCGCTCAGTGAATCCCTGAAAGCAGCATGGGATTATGAATTTATGCTCCGCCTCTGGAAACACGGCGGGGCGGCTGTTGTTGCGCCCCCTGCCCTGGCCGCCTTCCGCTGGCACGAGCAATCCATCAGCGGCCAGCATTTCCACATGCAGTTCAAGGAGGAATTCGATGCCGCCGTGAAGGACGCCGGGCGGGTTTCCCCGCAGGCGCTGGCGCATCTGTTTGTCCGCTGGGGCATCGTGGGAGCTTATACGCTTATGGGGAAAGCCCGAAAGGCGGGGAACTGACTCATGCACATCGGCGTGAACACCCTGTTTCTCATCCCCGGGGAGGTCGGAGGTTCTGAAACCTATCTGTGCAGAATTCTTGACGGCATCGCAGCCGGATACCCCTCCGAGCGCATCACACTTTTTACCAGCAATGAAAACGACGCCTGCCTGAAAGGCCGTTATCAGATGTTCAGCCAGTTCGCATTCAAACGGATTCCATGTACGGCTTCCCGGCGATCCGAACGCATTCTCAAGGAGCAGATTCTTCTGCCTCGTGCGGTAAATATTTCCGGAGCGGATGTGCTCTGGTCTCCCGGCTACACCGCCTGCCTGTTTTCCCCGGTCCCTCAGGTCGTGACGATTTATGACATGCAGTATAAAACCTTCCCGGAAGACCTGACTCTTCCGGCGCGCATTGCGACCGATGTTCTTGTGCGGCTGGCCGTACGGCGCTGCGAAGGAATCCTGACCATTTCCAATTTCTCAAAACAGGAGATTCTGAAATACACCGCGGCGAGGCCCGAGCGCATAATCGTGACGCATCTGGCGTCGCATCCGCATCACCCGGCCGACGGGCCGAATCCCGCGGGGGATAAACCGTACATTCTTTCCGTGGCCAACTCCTACCCGCATAAAAATCTGCATCAGCTGGTGGACGCATTTGTCATGCTGGAGGACCGCATTCCCCATAATCTGGTGATCGTCGGGCGGGCGAGACTGGGCGAAGAGCGTCTCCGACAAGCAATAAACAGGCTGAAGAATCCCGGCAGGGTCCTGCGCCTGTCAGGAGTTTCCAGCGATGCACTGGACAGCCTCTATGCCGCCGCGGAAGTTTTTGTATTCCCCTCGCTTTACGAAGGTTTTGGACTGCCGGTTCTCGAGGCCATGTCCGCCGGGACCCCCGTGATTACAACGCGCAAGGGTTCCCTGCCCGAAGCCGGGGGACAGGCAGCAATGTATTATGACCCGGCAGATACATCTGAACTGGCCAAAGTCATCCTGAATGCGCTGAATCAGCCCCATGCCGAGCGAGAGGATGTCGCCCGCAGGGGTCGCGCCCATGCGGGCAGTTTCTCGTGGCAGGCCACATCCGATAAAACCCTCGCCGCTCTGCGGCGGGCAGCGGAGACACATGCCGTATGATGGCGGTCACCATATATTCCCTCCTCTCTCTCGGACTGCTTGCCGGGGCGCTGTTCTTCCTTCTGCGGCCTGTGATTCGGATGTTTTACGCGAAACTGAAAGGCGGTGGAGGCATTCTGGCCGCACTGCTGCTGCTCAGCGGAAGCATTCTGCTGCTCCGCCCGCATCAGGAGGCGCTCACCGGACTTGATGACAGCGCCTACCGCCTGATGGCGCAGGCCATGCACGAGGGACGGCCGCTGTTTGAAACCGATGAGCTTCTTCTGCAGGTTCCGGAGCCGCACCGCGCGGCTTTTCTTTTCCGCCCGAACATGACGGGACACGGCCGCCTGACCCGCGACCAATCCTATGCGCTGGACGACCTGACCAGCTGCATGACAAGGCCGTTTTATTATCCGCTGCTGCCCTTCACCGCAAACGGACTCGATCTGATTATCCCCGGCCCAGCGGCAGACGGGCTGATTCCTGTGCTTGGGATTTTGACGCTTCTCACCCTGATGTGCCTTGGAATTGCGCGCGGGCGATGGCCGGGCATGCTTCTTGCATGGGTGCTTTTCTTTTCCACTCCCCTGCCCGTCTGGATATTCCGCGGGTGGTATTCCGAAGCCGTGGCCGGATCGCTTCTCTGCCTCTCGCTGGTGAATCTGCTGCTTGATAAAAATACCATTCCGCGGCGCGCGCTGTGCTTTGCGCTTGGTCTCATGATCAGCTATCATGTCTCTTTTCTTGTCATCGCTCTGCCGCTGCTGATCGCCGTCCTGATGCTCCCGCCAGACGGGAACCGGAGAATTTCTTCGGCCGCGCTCTTTTTCCCCGCAGGACTGCTCCCCCTGTTCTGGCAAACCCAGTTTATTTGCAAGCCTTACGGGGGTCTTGCAGTGGGCAGCCTCCTGAGTTTCTTCCGCCTCGGAGCCACACACTGGCTTCTGATGGTGTATCTGGCGGCCATTCTGGCCGCGGGTTCCCTGCTTCTCCTGTTCCGTCGCCGGACGTTAATGCTGCTTTCAACCGTGCTGGAATCAGGCGTTTTACCCCGGCTGGGCGCTGTTTGCGCAGCCGCCATCCCGCTGTTCTGCTCGCTCGTTTTCTGGCACCAGAAGCATGTGGTGGCCCAGGGGCTGCTGGATGCACATTCGGCCATGGGGCTGCATCTTGAATTGCTGCTTGGGATCCTGCTGCTTGCGGTTCTGCTCCACAGAAGGCAGCATGCCGGCCTGCTGATCCTGCTTCTGGCCCTGCTCGTCCTGCCGGTGAATCTCTATCTGAAAGGAGCCGAACTTGTGGGTTTGTGGAGTCAGCGAAGACTTCTGGGAACCCTTATGCTCCTTCTTCCGCCGGCCGTATGCGGAGGAGGAGTCATCGCCGACTGGACAGCCGGCCGACTGAAAGGCCGGCCCCTCCGTCTGGCTGCAGGCGCAGGCGTAATCACAGTTCTGGTTCTGGGCCTGCTGAATGCCGTTCGATGGCCCGCCCCCTGGCTGCTCCGAAATGAAAAAGGCAGTCGGGCGTATGTTCAAAGCATGCGCGATGTCATTGGCAGTGATCTTGCCATCATTGATTATCACCCATGGAGCATTCCGCTGGCCGCGGTTCCCGGCAGCCGCGTGCTCGGGATCGGACCCGGACGGGTTCATGACGCGGGTGCCGCCATCCCCCATTTAATGGCACAGGCGGATGGCAGACGCGTGCTTTTCCTGAGCGCTTATGAAACCCATGCGGTTCTGGAACAGGACGCTGTTCTGGTCCCCGTTCAAACATATCAATTCCATCTGCCGCACATCCACAGCAAGAGGGCGCTGCCGGCGGTGGAAAAGGAATACCCGATGACACTGACGCTGCTGAAAAGCCGGCGGCTGAATGATTCCGAATGGACCCGCCGCTATACGCGCGTCATGGGAAGCGGAGTTCTGGGCTTCCGGGGGCCCTGGGGGCGCACAGACATCCCCCTGAAGGATACAGCAGGCCTGAACCTGCCCGCCCGGTGGAGCCGTGAAGGGAGCGGCCTGATCGGCCCGATGCCTTTGCAGGGAGAGGCTGTGACCCTGACCCTGACGTGCGCAGCAAACCGGCAGGATGGAAAAACACAGACCCTGCTCATCATGCCGCCATGGAGCGATGAAGCTGCCTTTCTGGACATCAGCAACAGCATCTGCACGGTTTCTGTATCTTTGACCCGGCCGCCCGACCGCCTGATGTCAGGGGAAACCGGAAATTACCGAATCTACTCTGTCCATCCTTACAATCCGGCGCGCGACGGAATCCGTGGATTCAAGAAGGATCTTGGAGCGCTGATTCATTCCGTCACCTTCGAAGTGCAGTCGCAGGACTGATGCTTCAGCGTCTTTCTTCCAGTTCACGCACCCGCGTCTCAAGCAGAGCCAGTTTCTGCGCGATGCGCGCCTGTTTCGCCTGAGAAATGGACATGGATATTGAAAAATGGAAAAGCACCAGTGTCAGGAACGTGAAAGCCACGGAGACTACCGCTGCCGTATAGTTCATTCCCATCAGCAGGCGGAGGAGATTCACGACGCTGGGGAAGAAGGCGCAGATCAGAATAACCAGCGCCGTGGCCACCCATAACAGCGCATATCGCTCCTGCAGGCGCGCCTGCCGGGTGGATTCCAGAGTAATCAAAAGCACCAGCAGACTCACAAACCCCATCATGATACGCATGCGCATCACGTATTCCGTGCTGATCACGGTTCGAATCAGCTGCTGCGGGAACAGCGAGAAAATGATCAGCACGGCGGCCGCCAGGGACCAGAGAATGGCCGGCACGAGTGAAATTCTTTTTGAGCGTATGGTGCGGGCAAGGATCAGAACAATCAGCAGGCCCAGCAGGCCAATCAGAATTCGCGGCACAATGGCCGTCTGCCATCCGGTCAGATATGCATTAATATCCATCGCGCCCATGCTGCATTGCCTCCATTACTCTTTGCCTGGAAAGCCGGGGATCGACAGAACGCGCGCGATCCACAATCAGCGCCAGAAATACCTTCAGCATATAATAGAGCGTTCCCCAGCCCTGAATGGAGGACACTCCCGCCTGCCGCTCGCGGAAAACAGCGGGCACTTCGGCGAAGTCATAGCCCTGTCTCCGCATCAGGGCAAGGGCTTCGGGTTCGGGGTAATCCATCGGATAGGCCTGGCTGAAAAAATACATCAGAGGGCGGCGGAGCGCCTGAAATCCCGAAGTGGGATCGGTGACCTTCCGCCGGCAGATCAGTGAAAGAAACTGGGCCAGCAGATAGATGCCGCAGTAGCGCAGACGGGTTGAACCGTAGGACTTCTCGCCCAGAAAACGAGAACCAAGGATTAAATCAGCCTCGCTCGATTTTATCGCCTCCAGCAGTCGCGGAATTTCAGACGGCGGATGCTGTCCATCCCCGTCAATGCGAACGGCATACTGATAGCCGTTCTCATAGGCATAACTGAATCCGGCCTGGACCGCGCCGCCAACGCCCAGATTGCAGGGCAGATCAATCACTTTGGCCCCGCTCCGGCGCGCGGCCTCCGCAGTCCGGTCCAGAGACCCGTCATTCAGAATAACCACATCCAGGTCCGGCCCCGCCGACCTGACTTCATCCAGGAGTGTTTTGATGTTCAGTTCCTCGTTGTAGGCGGGAACAATAACAATGGTTTCCTTCATGGGCTCATTACATAACAAACAGATCGCCTCTGCACGAATAAAAAAGGCTCGCAAAATGCGGAATTATGAAGGCTCGTGCCGCTGTTTTCACTCTGCGGGAACAGAATACACAGTGAATCCGCTGTTCTCAAACACCCGGACAAACCTCGAATCGGCCGAGATGTCCCGAACGAAAAAGTCGGGATAAATGCCCAGATTCGACATCTTGTCGTCCAGACGGCCAATCAGGTGTTTCTTGATGACGATCGCTCCCAGATCCGCGCTGCGGAGCATCTGGATTCGGACATCATTATCCGCCATCCAGAATTCTTTGAGGCGGAAACCCAGATACCAGTCATGCCGGACCGGAAACAGGCGATAGTTCCCTTCGGGATACATGAACACGCCGTGAGGAACCGGGGGATTGTCTTTTAGAAATTCCACGGTCTGCTGCAGTTCGGGGGATATTCTCCTCAGCTGATGTGTCTTCGCCAGCACGACCCCGCTCTGGGCCAGCGACACAGCCAGCATGAGCGGCACCCAAATCCTGGCCATGGGCCACCGGCTGAACATAAGCGCAAACGGGAGCATCGCCAGCACAACGCCCGGAAGAAAAAAGCGCGCATCGGGAGAATTGCACATATGGAGGGCCGTAATCAGAATGTACCATGCGCCCACCGCCAACGCCCATCCGCCGGCCATGCGCAGCGGTTTGGTCCCTGGGCGCAAAACAGCAAGCAGCCCTCCCGCCGCCACCACCCACATGACTCCGCCGAAATAGATCAGCCAGTTTCTGGTTATCCTCAGATCGCCCGGATGATTGACCACTTCCTGAACAGATCGAGCCCCGGTCACCGGCAGATTCACGCGATGCTCCTCTGTATCGCCCGGCTTGACGGACCGCACGACAGCCATGTCTTTCACAAGTCCCAGTTTCTTTGCATAGAGCTGAAGCATGGTTGTGGGATAATAGGCAAATCCGCAGTAATGCAGTCCTTTGGCCATCGGCCAGCACAAGGCCGCAATGATCATCAGGGCGGCCGCCGCGCGAACCAGAAGCCTCGGCCACGACACGCTGTGCCGGCCAAACATGATCAGGCAGACAATGAATGCCGGAAGCATAATGAATACGGTGACCTTAAGCGCAAGCGCTATGCCCAGAAACACCGCCGCCGCCAGCGCGCGGCCACGACGAAGAAGATAAAAGGAAGTCATGATCTGGGCCGTGGCGGCCACATCCTGATAAAACGCCACGGAAAATATGAGACTGATCGGGAGGCTGGCCAGCAGCGCGGTATAAACAGGGACACCCCACTTCCTCTCCGGGTCGGCCTGCTGTGCAAGAAGCATGCCGACGACCAGATACTGGAGCCAGAACAGCGACTGGTAAAGCTGAACACCCCAGAATTTTCCTCCGGCCATTTTCCAAAACAGCGCCCCGATATAATGCCAGAGGAACACGTGAGGATAATAGCGTTTGTACACCTTGCCGGTGCCCAGAGGGATATGCGCCTCCACGGTCGGAGCGGGGAGCTGTTCAGCCTGATTGACGAGCATGTAATAGTGAATCACTTCGTCGCCGATCATCGGTTCGCGCGCGCATAATCCCACGGCCAGAACCGAAATGAAAGCAACCCCTATGATGCAGGCACCGATCAGAACTGCTCTGTTTAATTCCGCTTTAATCATGAAGTCTTCCGCCGGGCTTCTGAAGATACGGGTATTCCAAGACCGTGTTCTTAGGAACAGAGCCTCCGGCCCATTTCACTACAATCGCCGCTGAACCAGAGCGGAAATAGTGTTCAACCCTGATGCGATGAAATCCTGATGAGAGCCTTATTTCAGCATGCTGCCCGCTGGTGCGCCATTCCTGATCCTTCCAGCTGTCCACTAGAAGGTCATCATCAATATACAGCCGCAGACCGTCATCGGACTGTGTGAAGAAACTGTAAACATCATCGTCGGGCACCTTCAGATCCGCCTCCCAGCGGGCGGACCACTTTGAAGCCGGAGCATACCAGAAGGGCCTGTTCCTTTTGTAACCCGCGCGCAAAGCCGGCTCAACGCTGACGCCGATCTTCTGATTAAAATCCGTGCCACGATAGTAGGTCACCCTGCATCCATTATATGCCGCCAGCCGCACCGCATAACAGCCGGCGCGAATCAGAAGCGCGGCGGCAAAAACGCCCGCGGCAAGCAGGGCCACCTGCAGCATCCTTCGCAGGAAGAGCGCACCACGCGGAGCATTCATCATCAGGTGAAGGCGCTCCTCCCGGATAATTCTCCAGAGCAGAGCAATGAGGGCTCCAATGTTGTGCATGCCGGTATCGGCGCCATCTTTCTCCCCGGTCAGAAGGCCCTCGATCTGTTCCTGTTCCGCGGCGGTGAGCCCGGCCTGGCCGGCCATTTCCGCAATTCCCCCGGACGGCATGTCGCCCCGCAGGTCGCTGAGGGCCCCGGCCAGCAGAACCAGCGCGCGCGTCGACTCAAGAGCATCTGCGGCCTTGTTCAGTTTTGCCCATGCCTTGTGAATCTGTTTCTCGCGTTGCAGATATTGTTGTATTTTCATGGCTGCATCATTTCATTCATCATTTGGGCGTAATCCGCCGCCACACGGGGCAGCCTCGCCTTCCTGACATGCACCCCGTCAATAAACCAGTCTGCGGGGTACGTTTTGATTTCTGTTATATATCGCAGGCCGGGATACGCCTGCGAGATTTCACCCAGGCGGGCCACAAGACGCGCGTGTGCCGGGCCTGTCTGATAATCCTTCCATTGCTCATCCGGCATCGGACATGGCAGATAGCCGAGACGTATATTATTGCGGCTGCAGAGGTCAATCATTTTCAGGAAATAGCGTTCCGAAACGGAGATTCTCTGTCCGGGAGAAAGCATGCGCACCGGCAGCCGCATCGGGTTTTCCCCGTCGGCGGGCTCGTTCAGTCTTTCCGGATCATCCACAACTGCATGCGCCGGCAGCCACGGAACAAGTTCCTGAAGATGCAGCCGGTATTTTGCCGTGGCCATTCGATAGCTCAGCGCGCGCAGTCCAAAGGCCGGACTGCCGGTATACCGGGTCATTTCCGCAATTTCATGCCATCGCGTAAAACAGCGCTGCACATAGTTCTCCGTTGCCGGACGGTTCAGATTGCCATGAAGAGGCCGATGCTTCAAAAGGATCACATTTTCGGGGGCCCTGTTCCTCTCCAGATAGCGCTGCAGAATATAGTACTGCCCCGCCATCTGAAGGGCGCCGTTCGTTGTCAGCTGCAGGAAATCCGCCTCTCCCTCAGCAGCGAGATAAAGGGCTATCTGCCGGGCCACGCTGTCTCCAAGAACAAGGGTTTCAGCATCATAATTTCTCGTCTGCAAATTATAAAGGAGAGTATCCACCTCATGACTGAAGAAACGCGAGGGGAGTGTTTTCAGGCATCTGGCCTCTATTCCCAGACAGACAACCGCAGACCAAAACAGACCTGAAGACAGCAATTTCAAGCAATAAAGACGGAATAGAGCGCTCATTGCCGCATCAGCTCCGTCATCAACCGGCTGTAATCGTCCGCTACAACAGGAAGTTTCTCTGCCGATATGTGAATGCCGTCCTCAAACCAGCCATTTGGATAGTCTCTGATTTCGGTTGTATAGGTCAATACAGGGAAGTCTTCAGACAGCTCCTGCAGCCGCCGAACAAGCCTGGCATACGCCACACCGCATTTGTATCTGGTCCACGTGCTGTTTGTCATCGGACACGGGATATAATAAATCCTGATATTGCGCTGCTGGCAGAGACTCAAAAGGCGGATAAAGTAATATTCAGAAATCGAGTTTAGATCCGAGGGGAATAATCGTTTCATCAGCTGCTGCAGCGGCGGGGTTTTCTCAAGGACCTCCAGACGCTCCTCCACCTGCCGGGCATTCCCGCCTGTTTCGGGAGGAGGAAGTCCGGGAATCAGTTTCTGCAGATGCAGGCGGTATTTGGCCGCCGCAAGGCGATAGCTCAGCATCCGCAACCCGAATGACGGGCTTTGAGACTGCCACGTCATGGACAACATCTCATACCAGCGGGTAAAACAGCGCTGGAGATAATTTTCCGTTGTCACGCGCTTCATATCGCCGTGAAGCACATGATGCTTCAGCAGAATCACAGCGGAGGGCGGGCGATTGCGCTCCAGATAACGAATCAGGATATAGTACTGGCCCGCCATTTCCACAGCGCCATTTGTGGCCAGCGGGATGAAATCACACTTCTTCTGTCCGGCCAAATACCGCGAAAGCTGCCGGCCGACGCTGTCCCCCAGGACAATTGTATCGGCATCGTAGGTCCTGGTCTGCAGATCATAGAGAAGGATATCCACCTCATGGCTGAAATATTTCGAGGGCAGTGTTTTCCAGCACCAGCTTTCGATGCAGAAAACCGCAGCCGCCGTCCAGGCCACTCCGGAAGCCAGCAGTCTAGAACTGAAAATAGATAAACGATTGGGCATCCTGCACACCAAAGATCACGAGGCCGTAAAACATAAGCAGATAAACCGCCACGCGCACCGGCAGCGGCCATTTCAGAACCACATACAGATCGCTGGACCTGAACTGGAACCATTCGATCACCATCATGAGGCCCCCGAAAAAGAGGATGGCCGCGACAAGATGCTCAAGGACCAACTGGCTGGGCCAGACAAAGCCAGTGAACAGGGCGGACAGCATGGCTCCGATCTGGTGCAGGGATTCCGCCCTGAAAAGGAGCCAGCCGAGGCATACCAGATGGAAAAAAGCCACCGTGTGCAGCACCCGGAGTGCGGCGGCCTTCCATGGCACGGCGGGCGCCACAAAGGGACGGACCGCCCGGTACCAGCGGTGCCCGATCAGCAGAATCCCCTGGTAAATCCCCCACAGCACGAAATTCCAGGCCGCGCCGTGCCAGAGTCCGCCCAGAATCATTGTGAGTGCCAGATTCCGATAAGTGAACCAGGTCCCCTTCCGGTTCCCGCCCAGCGGGATATAAAGATAGTCGCGAAGCCACGTGGAAAGACTGATGTGCCAGCGCGCCCAGAAATCGCTTGGATTGGTTGCAAAATACGGCAGGTTGAAATTCAGCATGAATCGGAATCCCATGCAGAAAGCCAAACCTCGGGCAATATTGGAATATCCGGCAAAATCGCAGTAGATCTGCAATGCAAACGCATAAAGGCCCAGAAGCACATGCACTCCGTTATACGGGGCCGAACCTTCAAAAAGCTTCTCGACAAGCGGCGCAATGTTGTCGGCGATGAACACCTTCTGGAAATAGCCCCAGAAGATCAAATAGGCTCCATGTGTTATGCCGTAGCGGCTGATTTTGCGCGGGCGGATGACCTGCGGGAAAAGGTTGGAAGCGCGTTCAATTGGACCGGCCACCAGCTGAGGGAAAAGCGTTACATACAGTGCAAAGTCCAGAATGTTCACTGCGGGCTTCAACTGCCCGCGGTACACATCAATCGTATAGCTCATCGTCTGGAAGGTGTAAAAAGAGATGCCCATGGGAAGAATGATGTTCAGTGTAAGGGGCTGAACCTCCAGGCCAAAGCGTCCGAGCAAAGAGATCATGCTGTGGACAAAGAAGTTGCTGTATTTGAATATGCCCAGAAGTCCAAGGTTGGAAACCATGCTGACGGTCAGGAACGCCTTCTTCCGGCGCGGCATATCGCTCCGATCGATGGCATGCGCGCAATAGTAATCAATCACGGTGGATATCAGAATGAGGGACAGAAAGCGCCAGTCCCATGCCGCATAAAAGATATAGCTTCCCGCCAGCAGCAGGAGATTTTGGGGACGATGAGGCAGC
Organism: Verrucomicrobiota bacterium; assembly: GCA_029557905.1. GTDB lineage: Bacteria > Verrucomicrobiota > Kiritimatiellia > JAKQHR01 > JAKQHR01 > JAKQHR01. The sequence continues at coordinate 22,651 of JAKQHR010000132.1, read as the reverse complement.
ACCACATACAGCCCGTACAGCACCACAAAGAAAATAATAAATTCGGCTGAATTAAAGAGCATGGCTTAAGAATTTCCTGATATTGACCGGGGATTGTCATCAAACCGCTTCGCGACATCAAGCATATTTGTTAAGGAGATCATGGGGCGTGTATTTGATCCATCAAATCCGCATATTCCTCGCTGACCTGGGACAGCTTTGACTGCTGGATGTGAATTCCATCGACAAAATAGCGGTCGGGATAAGACTTCACGACATCGGAATATGAAAACAGGGGATAATCCGGGGCCAGTTCTCCCATTCGGCTGAAAAGCGCCTTTCTTCGCAGCGTCTCCTCCGGCGTGCTGATTTTACTCTCCCTCATGGGGGTTGGCTGGAAGTAGAGGGGAATGCTTCTTCTGCGGCATTCATCCAGCAGTTTCAGGAAGTAGTATTCGGATATGGTTTCGGTACTTCGCGGCAGGAGCAGACTGATCAGCCGCTGCTTCAGCGACTGCTTTCTTAAACTCTTCTTGCGCTCCAGAAGCTGGTCTTCAGGAATGCCCTCAAAAGAATCTTTCACGGGAAGAAAGGGAATAGTGCGCTGCAGATGCAGGCGGTATTTTGCTGAAGCGAGGCGATAAGAAAGCATGCGCAGGCCAAAAGCGGGATCCCGTGCCTGCCAGGTCAGACTGCCTATCTCGCGCCAGCGCGTGAAACAACGCTGGACGTAGTTTTCTGTGCAAACCTTCCTAAGATCGCCGTCCAGCGGATTACGCATGAAGAGAATCACGCGGTCGGGTTTCCGGTTATGCTCAAGGTAGCGCAGAAAAACAAAATACTGCCCCGCTGTCTCCACGGCCGCGCTGGTGGCTAAAGGCGCGAAGTACGTGTCCCCCCTGCCCCGCATAGCCAGCGATATCTGACGCCCCACGCTGTCCCCCAGCATCACCACCGGCTTGTCGCAGGACTCATGCTCCAGCTTCCACAGAAGCTCGTCCATTTCATGACTGAAAAACCGCGGAGACAGACAGCTGCGTGCCGCCGTTTCCACGCTTACCGCGCAAACCAGCAGCCAGAAGACACCAGACCCCGCTGTCAGAAAAAACCATCGCGACTTCATCAGCTCCACACAGTCCCAAAATTACTGTCAGCGCATCAAGCACAATAGCAGGAACTCCTCGCAGACAAAACCATGTAATTAACTGCTCGACAGGCTTGGCAGACCGATATGCGGCTGGTAGAGTGTCCACGAACAAATCAGCCATTTGTTTACTGAAAGGAAAAGATCTATGAATTCTGGCAGCAACCTGATTACGGATCCTGTGGGGGATGTACTGAAGTATACGGGGCACCCTCTTGACGCCATCTTCCAGCCCAAATCTGTGGCCCTGATCGGAGCCACGGAAAAACCCAACAGCGTGGGCCGCACCCTGTTGTGGAACCTCATCAGCAATCCGTTCGGCGGCGTGGTTTATCCCGTCAATCCGACCCGCCAGAGCGTCATGGGGATCAAGGCCTATCCAAGCATTGCCGCCATACCCGAGAAGGTGGATCTTGCCGTTTTCGTAACTCCCGCAAAGCTGATTCCCGGCCTGGTGAAAGAATGCGCCGATGCCGGAGTCAAGGGCGCAGTGATTATCTCCGCCGGGTTCAAGGAGCTTGGAGCTCCGGGAATCAAACTGGAGCAGGCTGTTCTGGAGAATGCCCGCAGCGGCGGAATGCGGATCATCGGGCCAAACTGTCTGGGAGTCATGAATCCCCTCATCCGCCTGAACGTGACGTTCGGATCCACCATGGCCGCCCCGGGCAATGTGGCCTTTTTGAGCCAGAGCGGCGCACTCTGCACAGCCATTCTGGACTGGGCCCGGCAAAAACAGGTTGGATTCAGTTCCTTTGTCTCGACCGGAAGCATGCTGGACGTAAACTGGGGCGATCTGATCGATTACTTCGGCGATGATCCCCGCACGCAGAGCATTGTGATCTATATGGAATCGATCGGCAATGCACGGGCGTTTCTCTCTGCTGCGCGCGAAGTGGCGCAGAACAAGCCGATTATCGTCATCAAGGCCGGCCGCACGGCACAGGCCGCGCAGGCGGCGGCCTCCCATACCGGATCCATGACCGGAAGCGACGACGTTCTGGATGCCGCATTCCGGCGCGTTGGGGTGCTTCGTGTGAATTCGATTAATGAGCTGTTTGATATGTCAGACGTGCTGGCGAAACAGCCGCTTCCGAAAGGGAAAAGACTTTCGATCCTCACCAATGCCGGCGGGCCAGGCGTGCTGGCGACCGATGCGCTGATTACCGGCGGCGGCGAGCTGGCGGAGCTTTCCCAGAGCACGTTTGAGGCTCTGAATGCCATCCTTCCTGCCGCCTGGAGCCGGAACAATCCGATCGACATTCTGGGAGACGCCCAACCTGAAAAATATGCCGAGGCGCTGGCCATCGCCGCCAAGGATCCCCATGCGGACGGTCTGCTGGTTATCCTGACCCCGCAGGACATGACCGATCCCACTCAGACGGCTGAGAAACTCAAGCCTTATGCCACGATCGAGGGCAAGCCCGTCTTTGCAAGCTGGATGGGCGGCGCCGCCGTCGCGGCCGGCATTGATATTCTGAACAAGGCCAATATCCCGACCTACAAATATCCGGATATGGCCACGCAGGCGTTCAACTACATGCACAAATACAGCGAGAACCTGCGGGCGCTTTACCAGACCCCCTCCATGGAGGAGGAAAGCGATGAAAGCCCATGGCCGGACCGCGAAAAAGCCGCCGCTATCATCAGCCGGGTGCGCAGGGAAGGCAGAACACTCCTGACCGAGGTCGAGTCCAAGGAGCTGCTGGGCTCCTATGGCATCCCGACCACGCCGATGAAAGTCGCAAAGACTCCGGCCGAGGCCGCCAAGGCTGCACAGGAGATGGGGTTTCCCGTGGTGGTCAAGCTGCATTCGACAACGATCACGCACAAAACCGATGTGGGAGGGGTGCTCCTCAATCTGCGCGATGCGGAAAGCGTAATGAATGCCTTCACCCGAATTCAGAAATCCGTGGCCGAAAAGGCCAGTGCAGAGGGTTTTGAAGGCGTGACCGTCCAGCCCATGATCAAACTGGAAGGCTACGAGGTTATTCTCGGCAGCTCGCTGGATCCCCAGTTCGGCCCGGTGCTTCTTTTTGGCCTGGGCGGACAGCTCGTGGAGGTGTTCAAGGACCGGGCTCTGGGCCTCCCCCCGCTGAACGCCAATCTGGCGCGGCGCATGCTGGAAAACACCAAGATTTACAAGGCGCTCAAAGGCGTCCGCGGACGCAAGAGCGTGGATATCGACCAGCTCATCAAAATCATGGTCCGCTTCAGTCAGCTGGTGGTTGAACAGCCATGGATCGTGGAAAGCGACATCAATCCCCTGATCGCATCTCCCGATCAGCTTCTGGCGCTGGATGGACGCTTCGTGCTGCATGGCGAAAAGGTTTCGGAAAAGGACCTCCCGAAACCGGCCATCCGCCCCTACCCCATCCAGTATATCAGCCGGTGGGAGATGGATGACGGCGCAAAAGTAGCCCTGCGGCCTGTGAGTCCGGGCGACGAAAAGAAAATGATTGCCTTTCACAAGACGCTTTCCGCCCAGAGTGTCTATCTGCGCTACGCCAACCGGCTGGATCTCCAGCAGCGCATCGCGCATGACCGGCTGGTTCGTGTCTGTTTTGTGGATTACGACCGCGAAATGGTGCTGGTGGCCGACCGCAAGGATCCAAAGACCCAGGAGCGCTCGATCATCGCGCTGGCCCGATTGAGCAAAATTCACGGCTCTGAAGAAGCCAAGTTTTCGCTGCTCATCACTGACAAATACCAAAAGCGCGGGCTGGGCACACAAATCATGCAGAAGCTGCTGGCCATCGGACGCGAGGAGAAGATGAGCACGATTGTCGCCACGATCCTGAAGGACAACAAGGGCATGCAGGATCTGTGCCGGAAACTGGGCTTCACGCTCACCGAAGAAGCCGACTCACCGTTTGTGAAGGCGGAGATATCCCTAAGCTGAATACACTGCACCTCGAAATAGACAGCCTGTTTGTTCAGCCACGCAAAGGAAACGAACTCATAGCAGGCGCGGATTTCACATGGAGGAAGACGCGGTGCTACACCTGTGATTTCGAGGGGGCTCGGGATTCCGCCGTGCAGTTTCTTCATCGGCTGCTGCTGAACCCGCAGTCGGAAGAGATGCATGTCAACGCCCCGCCCGTGATAGTCCCGCATGTGTGCTGCATCAATATCCGCATGCGCCCCGGGCATCTCGACCTGGAGCGGGAATACATTCTGGGATATTGCCGGCACATCACCACAGAGGATGTTCAAATCGCTGACATCAAACCCGTCCAGCGGATTTATCTGCTCGGAGACCGCATCCCCGACATGCCACGGATCCTCCGGCATCTCGTGAATCCCGTCATCCACGAGTGGGAGGTGGTTTATGCCTGACCCCGTCTTCCGCAGCATGCCGCTGGATGGCATGACCCGCATCCGGTTGGAGGAACTGAGCCGGTCCATGGACCTTGCGCTGGATGCATGTGACATGTGCGCCATTCAGGACCACTTCAAATCGGGTACACGCGCACCGACGGACGTTGAACTCGAGGTGATCGCGCAAACATGGAGCGAGCACTGCAAGCACCGGACCTTCAATGCTGTCGTTGAACACGGCGCCGAGATCCTTGACGGCCTTTTCAAGACATTCATTCGGGATGTTTCCACCCGTATCTCCGCGGGCAAAGGGGATTTCGTGCTGGGTGCATTTGAAGACAATGCCGGTTTCATCCGCCTCGATGAGAAGTTTGCGCTCTGTTTCAAGGTCGAAACTCATAATCATCCGTCTGCCATTGAACCCTATGCGGGGGCCAACACCGGCCTGGGCGGGGTCATCCGCGACATCCTTGGCGCGGGCAAAGGCGCAAAGCCGGTGGCCAATCTCGATGTATTCTGCTTCGGGCGGCCGGAACTCAGTGATGATTCAGTTCCGGAAAACGTGATCCATCCGCGCGACACCATGAAAGGCGTTGTGCGCGGTGTGGCGGACTACGGGAACCGCATGGGGATCCCCACCGTCAGCGGGGCCGTTTATTTTCATGAAAAGTTCACACACAACCCGCTGGTCTTCTGCGGCACAGCGGGAGTAATTCCTGTTGAGGACATTTCGAAACGCGTTGAGCCCGGCATGATTCTTGTGCTGGCCGGCGGACATACCGGCCGGGACGGACTGCACGGCGCGACGTTTTCGTCGCTCACGCTGGATGAAGAGAGCCATGACACTGATCGCGGGGCCGTGCAGATCGGAAATCCCATTGAGGAGAAGAAACTTACTGATTTCATCCTGCAATCGCGGATCAAGGGCCTTATCGAAAGCATAAACGACTGCGGCGCGGGCGGCATATCCAGCGCGGCCGGAGAGATTCTTTCCCGCACAGGCGGAACTCTCATTTTGGACGATGTTCATCTAAAGGAAACCGGCCTGAAAACATGGGAAATCCTTCTCTCCGAAAGCCAGGAACGTATGATTCTCGTCATCCGCCTGGAAAACCTTGAACCACTGCGTGAACTGGCCGCCGTATATGAGACCACCTGCAGTGTAATCGGAAAAGTGGAAGACAATGGAATTCTTCAGGTCGTGCACGGGGGAGAAACCGTTTGTTCGCTCGAGAACTCTTTTCTTCATCATCCTCCGGTAAAACGGCTTCAGTCAGAATGCAGGCGGCCCGATTCGGCAGCTCCCACAGGCAGCCGGAAGCTGAAAACATTGCTGGCCGACATCAACATATGCTCTCGTGAACCTGTGATCCGGCAATATGACCACGAGGTGCAGGGCAACACCCTGATCAAGCCGCTGGCGGGGGCGGGCGGCGACTGCCCGCAGGACGGGGCGGTGATGCAGGTGCGGGGAAGTTCCAAATATTTCGCGCTCGGGGTTTCCCTGACTGTTCACACCGGCGGCGACCCCTTTGCGATGGGACACGCCGCCGTGGACGAGGCCGTCAGGCAGGTTCTCGTGACTGGCGCGAATCCGGACAAGATTGCGCTTCTGGACAACTTCTGCGCAGGCGATCCCCGGAACCCGCGCGACCTCGGACCGCTCGTTGAATGCCTGAAGGGGCTCTCGTCCGCCGCAGGAATCTTCCAGGCCCCATTCATCTCGGGAAAAGATTCATTTAACAACACTTATCAATCCCCGGAAGGAACCGAGTCCATTCCTCTCACGCTTCTTACAAGCTCCATCGGAATCATAGACGATTCACGGCATATCACCGGGGCATCCATACGCCGCAATGACAGCCTGATCTGCCTGCTGGGCGCCGAATATAATCCACAGCAGGCGGTCATGAATTACCGGGCTTTTTATGAAGCTGTGCAGGCGGGTTGTATACTCTCTGCCCATGACATATCCGACGGCGGGCTGGCGGTGGCGCTGGCGGAAGCGGCTTTTTCAATGAAAGCGGGAGTTGAAGCGGATACCGTTCAGGATATTTATGCCGAATGCCCAGGCCGAATCATTTTTGAAATTAACGCTGCAGACCGCGAACAGGTCGAAGAAGTATTCAGAAACAGTCAGCTCTCAATACTGGGGCACACAACCGCCGCACACCGCAGGCTGGTGATTCGTCAGCGCGGCCAGGAAGTTGTGAATGAACCTTTGGAGGAACTCAAGGCTATATGGCAGAACGCCCTCAAGCCCTGGTGCTGAAATTCCCCGGCACCAACTGTGACAGAGAAACAGCCGATGCACTGAAGCTTGCGGGATTCAATGTATCTGTTATGCCTGTAACTCAGTTCGCAAAGGATTCGCTTCGCACCTGCCGGCTTCTGGTGCTGGCCGGCGGATTCAGTTACGGGGACTATGTGCTCGCCGGGAAACTCGCCCAGCTGGAACTCGAATGCTCCGCCGGTAATGATTTGCGCAGCTTCACGGCACAGGGCGGTTATATTCTCGGAATCTGCAACGGATTCCAGATACTGCTGCATCTCGGCCTCCTGCCGGATGGGGCACTGGTCGAAAATGAATCCGGACGGTTCATCTGCAAATGGGCTGGCCTCCACAAAACCGGCGTATCCAGCCCGTTTCTTGAAGGTCTCCCGGCTGAGTTTGAACTGCCCGTGGCTCACGCTGAAGGGCGGTTTGTACACAGGACTCGAATCCCCGAATCCCGCATCGCCCTGCGGTACTCTGAAAATGTGAATGGCTCCATGGATTCCGTTGCCGCCCTGCAGGACGCCACCGGCCGCGTGCTGGGCATCATGCCCCACCCCGAACGCTTTGTCCGGCGCGAACAGCATTACGACCGCGACTGGACTGGACATCCCATGTGGGGATGGGGATATTTTTTCTTTAAATCCATCCATGATCACATTTTAAATGAGGCATTGTGAAAAAACGCTTCACATATAAACAGGCGGGCGTTGACCTGGATCTTGCGGAACAATGTGTTCGGGACATTGGCCTGCTTCAGAAAAGCACGGAGGGACGTTTCCGGCTGAGCAATGCCTTCGGCCAGTTCACGGCCAACTGTGATCTGTCACGCTATAAAGCCCCAGTTATTACAGCAACCTGCGACGGCATTGGAACGAAGCTGGATCTTCTGCTGAAGCATGATCTGCTGGAAACCGCGGGCGCCGACCTCGTCGCCATGAACGTCAATGATGTGCTGACCTCAAGCGCAGAACCGGCCATGTTTCTGGATTATATCGCCATGCCCTTGATGGATCGCGCCATTGTACGGCGGCTGGTCAGCGGCATGGCCGAGGCCCTGCAATCCTGCGGCTGCATGCTTGGCGGCGGAGAACTGGCAGAAATGCCGGGCACGGCTTCAATTGAGCTCTCCGGTTTTTGCGTGGGTGTTGCGGAGAAAAATGATGTGCCGGACATATCCTCCATCCGGCCCGGAGACACGGTATGGGGCATTCCGTCGGACGGCTTCCACGCCAACGGGTTCAGCCTGATCCGGCGTATTCTCAAGGAGCATCCGGCACTTTTAAGCCGTCACGAGACAGCAGAGCTGCAGAAAACAACCCGGATTTACTACCCGGAAGTTCACATGTTCAAGCATCAGAATATCCCGGTTAAAGGCATGGCTCATGTCACCGGTGGGGGCATCGTGGTGAATCTGAACCGCATTCTTGGCGAACATGGCGCGGAACTTGAAATTCCATACTGGGACAGCCCCGCCGCACAAAAGATCATTTCAAAAGTCGAGGCAGGCGAAGCCTTCAGAGTTTTCAACATGGGCATCGGATGGCTGATGGTAAACGACGGAACAGACGCCCCCCCTCCCGCGATCCGGCTTGGACACGTAACAGATGATCATACCGTGCGGATCAAGGTGGGGTCATGAACATAAAACTTGCGGTCATGGCTTCCGGACGAGGAAGCAATTTCGAGGCACTTGTTCACGCGGCCCGGACGGGAAGGCTGCATGCAGCCATCTGCATGCTGGTCTGCGATCAGCCCAATGCGCCGGTATGCAGCATCGCCAGATCATACGATATTCCGGTCATTTCTTTTGACGAACAAACGGCCGGGAAGATTCGTGCCGCGGGCTGCAATCTGATTGCGCTGGCTGGATTCATGCGGATTGTAAGCCCCGAATTCGTCCGTCAGTTCCCGGGGCGCATCCTCAACATTCATCCGTCACTGCTTCCGCGTTTCAGGGGGCTGCATGCTCAACGGCAGGCACTCGAACATCATGAAACAATTGCCGGCTGCACAGTCCATGTTGTGAACAGTGAAGTGGATTCTGGAACGGTCATCGCTCAGCGCGTCGTTTTCATCAAGCCCGGCGATACTGAAGAGAGCCTGTCGGCGCGGATTCTGAAGGAGGAGCACAAGCTTTATGCCGAAGCCATTCAGCATTATTCCGGGTGGCTGTCATGAGAATCTCCGTCATCGGGCAGGGAGGCCGCGAACATGCGCTTGTGAGGGCTCTCCACGGGAATGAACTGTTCGCATGGCCCGGCAGCGACGCGATTTTTGAACTGGCCCGCCCCTTCCCCGCCTGCGATCTTGCCGCACTTCCCGCCGTGATGAAAAAGATGCGCATCGAACTGTGCATTGTGGGACCTGAGGCATATCTTGATAAGGGATTGGCTGACCGCTGTCGTGCTAAAGGCATACCGGTTCTAGGCCCCTCACAAAAAGACGCCCGCCTTGAAACCGACAAGGTGTTCGCAAAAAGATTCATGGCCCGGCATCGCATTCCCGCTGCGCCATACAAAATCATAACCGATGTCGAAGATATCAAGGCCCCCTGCGTGCTGAAGTTCAGCCGGCTGGCGGGCGGCAAAGGCACCTGTGTGTGCCGTACAATACTTGAAGCCCGCCGATTCGCCCAAAAGGCGATGGTCGAGAAGGTTTTTGGAGACGGACAACTAATTGCGGAAAGTCTGCTGACCGGGAGAGAGCTTTCTGTAATCTGCACCATCGCTGAAGGCGAATATCATATTCTGCCTCCTGCCCGCGATTATAAACCCCTGCGCGACGGTGACCGCGGCCCGAACACGGGCGGCATGGGCACCGTGGCTTCGCGCGACCTTGAAAAGAACAGCATGGCTGATATCGAAGCACTGATCATCAGGCCGACGGTCGCGGCGCTCAGGCATTATCGCGGGTTCCTCTATTTTGGCCTCATGCTGACGCCGGACGGGCCGCAGGTCCTTGAATATAACTGCCGCATGGGCGATCCGGAAGCGCAGGCCATGTTTCCGCTGATCAAAGGCAGCCTGGCGGAATATTTTCGGCAGGCGGCCGAAGGCTTCATCAACAGGGAGCTTGTCCGGTTCTCACCCGGATGGACGGTCTGCGTCACAGCCGCTGCGGGGAAATATCCGCAGGGAATCGCAGAAAGCCTGTTCATTCAGGGGCTTGAGAAAATCTCCGGCGACATCATGATTTATCATGCGGGTAGCCGCAGAGCCGCAAACGGCAAATGGCGCACAAACGGGGGCCGAATAATCGGTCTTACCGCAAAATCCGCGGATCTGGCCACGGCGCGCGAGCACGCATACGCAGCGCTTCAATACATTCAATTCAAGGGGATGCAGTTTCGCACGGATATCGGGAAACTGCATTTTTAGTCAGTGTTCCTGCCGCCCTGATCCCTTCATTCTGGTCAGAAGCTGCTTGAACCGCGGATCTTTGCGAATGGACTCAAGATCCTTGTCCTCCTGCATCCAGTCATAGCCGGCATAGCCCGTAAAAACGGCTTTTTCGAGCGCCGCGAACGCATCGTCCTTGCTGCCGCTCAGCGCATAGCTGCAGGCAAGATTGTACCAGACAGTACCATCCCCGGGGGCCAGACTGCTCAGTCGAAGATCAACCGCCAGTCCCTCCCTGATCTGGCCAGTCTGCGTGTACATATCACCCAGCGCCTGCAGAATCCGGACATGATCCGGCGATCGCCGGGAAAGGGCCTCCAGGAAGCGCAGTTCCAAATCATCTTCGGATTGTTTCTTCCGGGGCATTAGAAAGAAAACATCCAGTTTATCTGCGCCCAGACAGACTCCATGGTGTTGTCCGGCCATTCAACTTCATAGAGGTAAACATTTCCCTGCTGCACAGCATAGAACTCGGAAGTATCGCCGTTGATTTCCTGCAGCTCCCACGCCAGTCCACAGGACACAACGCTGCGTTCTGAGGCCTGCCAGTCCAGCGACAGCTGCGCCCCGAGAATCAGGCCATCGTCTCCGTCCAAAGTGCGCCCGCTCACGAGACTGTTTTCCACCTGTGCGGAGAATATATATCCGGCCTCAATGCGTCCGCTGAGATTCAGCCGTGGCGCGAGCCGGGCAGAGCCCTCCATGGCGGCGTTCACATACCCCAGATAGACGTCTTCTTCAGCCTCCTCCCAGTTATGAAAGCTTTCATCACGCAGAACCAGGTCATTGCGCACAAAGTGCTGATAACGCGCACCCATACCCAGCAGAATCGCTGCCTGCAGAGCCTCGGCCTGCACAACGGCCCAGCCTGCTTCACCCAGCGCATGAACTCCCGCCAGATGCAGCTGGTTTTCCTGTCGAACAAGGCCGTCTTCGCTCCATTCTTCCTGATCCTTATCCGTCACGGTCAGGCGGCTGGAAGCGGCAAACAGCAGACGGCGGGGTGCGCGAAGCCGCGCCCGGCCCTCGAGGATAAATGCCGGAGCGGACCATTCAGATTCGAGCCCCGCGGAATCCTCTTCGTATGAGAGCCGCCCGCCCCCTGCTGCAATATCTGCCTCCAGTGACCATGGCTCGGAAGAAACGGCCAGCAGCGGAGCAGTGATGAACAATATCCACGAAAGGAAATGCTGCCTCCCGGTGCGCGTCATTGCACTGCGCACGGGAATCAGAATCCCCCCTGCTTGCGCGGCGGTACCTTCTGCTTTTTGGGCCCGACATACAGCTGGCGCGGACGGCCTATTTTCTGGGCCGGATCGGACATCCATTCAAGCCAGTTGGCTATCCAGCCCGGCAGCCGGCCGATGGCGAACATCACCGTGAACATATCGGTGGGAATGCCCATGGCGCGGAAGATGATCCCGGTATAGAAGTCCACATTGGGATAAAGATTTCGCTCGATGAAGTATTCATCGGAAAGGGCCGCCTGCTCCAGTTTCATGGCCAGATCCAGCAGCGGCTCATTTATGCCCAGTTTGCCGAGGACCTCCTCGCAAAGCTGCTTGGCTATTCGCGCGCGCGGGTCATAGGTTTTGTACACGCGGTGTCCGAATCCCATCAGGCGGAAATTGGCATTCGGATCCTTGGCGCGATCAATGATCTTCTTCGCGTCGCCTCCCTCCGCCTGCAGACGCTCAAGCATCTGAATCACCCCCTGATTGGCTCCGCCGTGCGCAGGTCCCCAGAGAGCACAAATGCCGGCGGACACTGAGGCATAAAGATTGGCGCCGGAACTTCCGATCAGACGGACAGCCGAAGTGGAGCAGTTCTGCTCATGATCCGCGTGCAGGATCAGCAGCTGGTCGAGTGCGCGAACAACAACGGGGTCGAGTTTGTAATTGGCCACGGGCGAAGCGAACATCATGTTCAGGAAGTTTTCACAGTACGAAAGCTTGTAACTGGGCTGCACCACCGGCTCCCCGATGGACTTTTTGTAGGAAAACGCCGCAATAGTGCGAATCTTGGACAGAAGCCGCGTGGCAGCCATGTCCACCCCTTCCTGATCGCTTTCCATTTCCGGATAGAAACTGGAAAGCGAAACCACCATGGCGGAAAGAATTGCCATCGGGTGGGCGTTTTCCGGGAAATGATCAAAGAACGTCCGCATGGACTCGTGAATCATGGAGTGGCGGTTCAGCAGGCGCGCGAAATCGTTGCGAACTTGTTCGTTGGGCAGTACGCCATGAATGAGGAGATAGGCCACATCAATGAAATTGCAGATTTTGATCAGCTCTTCGACCGGATACCCGCGATAGCGCAGGATGCCTTTTTCCCCGTCCAGATACGTGATGGCACTCTGACAGGAGGCGGTGTTGACGAAGCCCGGATCAAATGTGGTCAGTCCGGTTTCCTTCCGGAGCCGGCGGATGTCCACACTCTGTTCCCCCTCACTTCCGGTCAAAACGGGAAATTCACATTTCCTGCCGTTGATTTCCAGTCGGGCCAACTGTGCTTTGGAATCACTCATGGGGCAATCTCCTTATATATAACACCACGACCCCGGATGTGCCGGGGAGAAGGCTCACATCAGTCGTGAGCGGAAATCCGGCGTCAGACCTTTGAAACCTTGCCGGCCTTGATGCAGCTGGTGCAAACCCTGCGGGTCTTGACCCCGCCATTTTCCACCACACGGATCTTCTGCAGATTGGGCAGATAGCGCCGGCGCGTTATGCCGGTTGTGTGCAAGCCAATCCCGCCCTTGCTCTTAGCCAGCCCGCGCCTGACAATGGTGTTGCCGGTTCTCGGCCCTTTCCCACATACTTCACATATTCTTGACATTTCAAGCTCCTCAATAAAAAGTGCGCGAAATATAGAGGGCATCTGGAGGTGGCGCAAGCAAAAAAGGCCGCAAAATCCCGGTGCAATCAAGATGTCAGAAAAATCATGCCACATAACAGGATTCCGATGGCCATCCCCCCCGCTTCGGCTGGTTCTGGTGGAACCGGAGATTCCTCCCAATACAGGCAATATCGTCCGTCTTTGCGCCGGCACCGGTTCTGAACTGCACCTGATTGAACCTCTCGGATTTCAGCTGACCGAATCGGCAATTCGGCGCGCGGGACTGGATTACTGGGAATACGCCCGTATATTCCGCCACCGGTCATTTCAGGCATTTCAGAAGGATATCAACCCGGAAAGGATCTTCTTCTTCAGCACCCGCGGGCCGCGACTTTATACCGATATGGCCTATCAGGCGGGCGATGCGCTGGTGTTCGGGAGTGAAACCAGGGGGCTGCCTCCCGAAATCACGGATGCCCATCCCGAAGAACTGGTCTGTCTCCCCATGAAAGATATCCGTGTGCGGTCGCAGAATCTGGCCAATGCGGCTGCCATTGTGCTCTACGAAGCTTTGCGGCAGATCAACTTGCAGGATGGATGAATGGAGGGGCGGGCTCTGCGGGACCGTTTCACAGCGGCGGCGCGCCGCGCCGCCCTCCAAATAATTTACACGCCAGCGCCAGCAGAAGAACCGGAAGAGTCCGCAGAATCTCGACGGCCATTATCCTGAAATTGTACGGATCCAGCAGTTCAGTGAAATCGGCCTTGCGCAGATGAGGAAGCAGAGGAACTTCAGAAATGAAATAATTATTCGAGAATGGCCACAGGATCATTATGCCATAGGGTTCCTTCCCGTCAGCCGTCACCCAGTCCAGTGCGAGATGGCTGAAAAGCAGCAGAAATATCAGACTCAGTTCCCTGCCCCGGGCCCCTTTGGGCCGCAGCGGAATCCATACGAGCAGTGAAACCAGCGCCGCCCAGCCCAGCGTGTGTGTGACTCCATGATGATAAAGATTCAGCTCCCCCGCCATGACTCCGGGGATGTAGTCAATATCCGGCAAATTGGCAAAAAGCGCCGCACCCAGAATCCAGGGCCACTTCTCTGCCGCCTGGACCCAAAGACCCCGCCTGCCGGCGGGCTTCAGAAAATACAGCACGCCAAACGCTGCACCAATCACTGAATGTCCAACAGGCGACGACATAATCCCATCCGGTACGGTTGCCAATGCTGCCGATGCTAACTATAGTTGATCCGTCATGTCAGCAGAAAAAGAAATCATTGCTTTCGCGCTTTCCGATACGCACGGACATCTTCCCGATGGCGCGCTCCAGATGCTGCACGGCGCGGACTCCATTTTTCACGCGGGTGATATCGGCTCTCCCGCCATTCTGGATCAGCTCAGTAAAATAGCGCCTGTGCATGCCGTGCGCGGGAACATGGACCGGCATTCATGGGCCGGCCGGCTCTCCTCTGTTGAAGTGCTTGAACTCGGAGGCCATACGGTCTGCCTCCTGCATGATCTTGCGGCTGCAGACGTCGATTTCAGGGCGATGAAGGCAGCGCTTGTACTGCATGGTCATACGCACCGGCCCTCCATCAGTTCTCGCGAAGGCATACTATTTGTGAACCCCGGGAGCATCAGTCAGCCGCGGTCGGATGCGGGGCCAACCCTGGCGCGAATTCACATTGGACGCGATATCCGTGCAGAAATCATCGCGATGGTTCTTCCGTAATAAGGCCGCGAACGGGCCGGAGGGCACAATCACACCTTGTGGAAAAGTTTCAGCATGACATAAATCACAATGATCAGCACAATGATCATGAAAATGGCCTTGTTGCGCTGAACCGCCATTTCCTGCGGAGTGAGCTTTACCGCCCTGAAGCTTCCGCCTGACAGATAATTTGCGATTTTCCGGCGAACCGGTTTCTCCACCGGATCTTTTGTTTTTCTTTCGGGCGCCGGATGCGCAGATAACGATCTCCTGTCCGGCATCAGTTTCAGCCGTGCCGGAGCGCCCCGGTCGGCGCGCCTGAGCGCATAATCCAGGCTGCTGATATTGCTCTGGATGGAAGCGGCCTCCCTCTCCAGCTGCTCCAGCCGGCGATCAAGCGCTGATTTGCCTTTACCCATTGCGCAGCGGCTCCGTTCTACAGCACCCGCATATATCGCAGCGCGGCAAATGCAGCCATGAGCAGAACGATCAGAATCGTCAGGGGGAGCGTAACCGCCATACCCACCTTGAACCAGTGGCCGAAGGAAAACACATTCTCCTCGCGGAGCGGGCTCTCAAAAACCACCGGACGTCCGCGGTCAGCTTTCTCCTCAATGCTGATCAGCGCGTCAATCTTTGCGCGGGCCTTGTTGAATTCAATGCGGGCATCCTCAATGACCGTGCGCGCCTTGCCAAGCTCCTCGCGGAACTGTTCGTCCGTCCACGTTTCATCATTCAGCCCCTTGATGTTCTCAAGCATAGCCTTGAAACTCCTGCGGGTGGAGGCCAGCAGTTCGCGCGTCTGCTCGGCGCGAAGTTCATCTTTTTCAAGTTTCAGCAGGTTCTGACTGAGCTGTTCAATCATTTCCCGCCGGCCCTGCTGATACTCATCCTGCATCCGCCGCAGATCCTCCAGATCATGCTTCTCGCGCTCGAGGTCCTCCTGCCGCTGGCGCAGCCGTTCCAGCTCTTCGGCGGCGCGCGCCACCTGTGTTTCAACCTCGTCCTTGTGCCGCGCCATGCGCGTCAGGTTGAAATCGGACACCGGTCGGGACGGAAATGTGGTGGAAGGGGCTCCCGGCTCAACCGACTTGGTACTGCCCGCTCCCGGCCCCATGCTGATGCTGCCCTCTTTCCGGCCCGGTTTCACCAGATCATCATCAAAAAAATCAGTAGCTCCCATGACTGTATCCTCCTGCTGTTAAATTATGGAATCACCAGCACCTGCCCCACGCGGATTCCCTCGGGACGGTCCAGCTTGTCCCGGTTGGCATCAAATATTTTCGTCCACATTTGGGGATTGTTATACATCTTGGCGGCAATGCTGGA
This sequence comes from Verrucomicrobiota bacterium, assembly GCA_029557905.1. Lineage (GTDB taxonomy): Bacteria > Verrucomicrobiota > Kiritimatiellia > JAKQHR01 > JAKQHR01 > JAKQHR01. Next base: position 6,654 of record JAKQHR010000132.1, on the reverse strand, counting down.
AAGTGTATCTCCCCGCAGCACCCGGTAGGTCTGCGCGACCGGCGGAGCCGGAGGCGGAGGTTTCACCGCCGCGGCCGGCGCCGGCCGAGATTGCGGACGCGCCGGTGCCGCTGCGGGGGCGGGCTTCGGAATCCGGTCCGGCGAAACATCCATGGGCGGACGGTCGGCCTGGACATCGGGCGGTCGGGTGTCAGCCAGCCGGGCAGGCGGATCAGGCACACGCGCCAGCAGCGCTGACTCCTCCCGCCGGGCGGCCTCGGCGGCCTTCTTTTCCGCCAGATTCAGCGCACGGCTCATCTCGTTGATCCGGGTGGTCAACATTGCATTTTCCCGTTTGAGAGCCGCAATCTCATCCAGCGTGTCGGAAGGACTGTGCGGAAGCGTTGCCGCAAAAGACAGACGCGCCATTTTCATGATGTTCTCAATCATCTCGCGCTTTTCGGTGTCGGGCCGAAGTTCAAGATAGCGCTGATAATGATAAAGCGCGCGCATGTAGTCTTCCCGATAGCTGTCGTATAGGAGTCCCAGTTCCAGATGTGCCCGGGCCATGTCGGAATTCTCGCGGAGGATCTCCTCGAAAAGGTCTATGGCCTTGTCAATATCCTGCAGCCGTTTGTGATTCAATGCCCGCTGCATCAGCGGATGCCGCTCTTCCTGCTCATCAATGTTGGCCACATTGCGCGAACAGCCCGAAAAGGCACAAACCGAAGCCCATGCACATCCCGCAAAAAGAAGCATCTTCCACATTTTCATTGCTCAGTCCCGTTCCGTATTCCGCAGCCATTATATAGCGGCTCACCTGCCGCTTGGCACGTCAAATTCGCTCCGGTACACCACATAACTCTGAACCCGGTTGTTCCATTCCGGGCGCAGGCCCGCGGCACCGGAGTGCATGCCGATGTGCGGATGAGGCTCCATCCACACATAGGGCGCCTCGGGGGGGCCCTTGACACCCGTTCCGGAAAGACGCGGCCAGGCGCTGTCATCATAATCCGAGGTCATCCAGCCGCCGGCCGCATCGAGCGCATATTTGCTGTCCGGCCGGGAGACCACATCACCCGAATGGGTCCTGAGGCAGAACTGCATCCAGTCGGGATACTGCTTCCATTGAGCCTGCACGGCGAACGTGTGCCGGCCGTCCGGAAGCGACAGCCGCGCGATCTCGCAGCGATCGTCGCGCCCCGCCCCCAGCACGAATTTCCCGTCAAGAAATGCACGCGATGGCGCATTGCAGTACAGTCCCAGCAGCGCGCGGGACGGGTCAGCATAAAACCACTCCAGGTCCCCGGCCTGCTTCCGCGCGACTTCATTCGATGAGCTCAAATACTTCTTGTAAAACTCCGGGGCAGCGGAAGATCCGCGGATCTTCTCGCGGTAGGCATCCCGCCGCATGCGCAGCGTCTCTGCAAACGGGAATTCCGGATTCTTCTCCAGAAAATATTCCGTGTATTCCGCTGCGCCCGCATAATCATCCATTCGTTCGATATTGTTGACCTCGGTCATGTACGTGGCCCGGGCCATCGGATCATCGGGAAAGTAGCGGGAAGCATCCTGTGCAATCTCCGAGGGCGACCTCTGCGGGGTCTTCAGATAGTAATACGCCACACTCTCATACACGCCGCGGCTGGCCATCTCCGGGCCGCGTTCAAAGTTCATCTCAAAGGCGCTGTGAAACATGACCGGATCCGCAAAGTGAATCCGATACTGCACCGCGCGGAACGGAGCCTTGAAGACAATCCCGTTCAGCGGCCGCGCAAGGAAGTTCTGGTAATACCATCCGCCGTTGAAGTAGTCCTCCAGCCCCGTGCCCCGCCACTGCGGCTCAGGGGCGGAATCCATGCGCATCGTTTCGTCACTCTCCAGCAGCCACCAGCTCCGGTCAAAGCTGGTCGCACCCAGCAGACATGCCGCGAATTTTCCTGTTCCGCCGGTCCGAAGCACGTTGTGCGGACGCCCCATCATTTCCTCGCCGCTTTTCCTCCACGCGGCATGAAAGTATCCATAGTGCGCCGGCCAGGAAGGCAGCTTCTCCACGACCGCCTCCATCGTCAGGGGCACGTCCCAACTGCTGAGGTTCTGTATTTCGATTTTTGCCGACTGCGCGAACGGCATCGGGAAACGAATGCTGAAAACGCCGTCGCGGTATCCGAAAAACAGGGAATCATACTTCAGGCGCTGGCCCATGCTTCCGAAAAAATCTCCGAGCGGAACATTCACCGAGGGACTGCTCCCATCCCATGAAATGCGCAGTATCATGTCACGCAGCAGCTGCCGGCGCGCAACGGCTGAACCAATCGAAGAGTCATCCAGACTTACTCTGAACTCGCGAATCACGGCAGGCCCCGGCAGTTCGCAGACTGCTGTGTCCGACTTCTGTTTGCAGATCGCCTCATGCCTTTCACCAGGCACATTGGCTCCGGGAGTACTCTTCCATCTCGCCCCCAGTTCAGAAAGAGCCGTCTTGTGCGCATCGGTCATATCCCGGGGCCAGCTCTGGATGGTTTCTCCTTCGTTCAAACGGGACCAGTTGATCTGAAAGAACAGCCTTCGCTCATCGCCGGGCTTCCCGCCCTCGGTCTGCTTCGCTCCTCCGTCCTGAACCATCACCGTCAGTTTTTTTCTGAAGGGGATCGGAACCCACGAATACCAGCAGTAGTTTTCAAAACAGGCCAGCGGGGCAATAAAGGGCTCGGTTCCCCCGCAGAAATCACCAATGGTTGTATCAATGCGGGGCTTGCGTTCTCCGTCAAAATACATGCGCAGGCCATGCGATCCGTCAAGCGCTCCGGTAAACCAGAAACGCGACATATATCCCGGCCCCTCCAGATCCGCCAGCACCACCCACCCGTCAGGCCCCCTGCGGGCAAAATTGTTGAAGTCATCGTTTCCGCCCCGGCGGTCATAGGAGGTAACGATCTGTGTCGGGCGGACATCCAGACGCGCCATTCGATCCGTATCCTTCAATTCATTGACCAGATCGGCCCAGAGGATTTCCCGTCCTTCCGGCCGCGAACATCCCGCCGACGCGATTAAAAGCAGCAGGCCAATGACTCCTGGGAGACAGATAGTTTTCATATGGCCGCAATCTATGCAATTCGCCCCCTGAAGTCAAACCGCCCTCAGGAAGCAGGGTTTCTAGCGCTTCTCCGCCCACTCTAACCAGTCGGAGGGTTTTTGGGAAGCCGGTCCGTCCTCCACCATCAGTGAGAGGGCATGCGCACACATGTGCCCCAGCCCCGAGGTATCCCCCAGCAGTGCCACCAGCGGATCAATGGCCTGCGGATCACCTATCATTCCGAGGCCGCGCGCCGCCTGCTGACGCACCTGACCATACTCGGGATCGGTGCTGTTGAGAAGTTCAAGCAAATGAGGAACAGCCTCCCTGGACTTCAGCTTCCCAAGCGCCAGACATGCCGGGGCAGCGGCATAACGATCGCTCAAAGCCCCAATCAGTGCAGGAACTGCTGCGGGGAATGGATTGTTTTCGACCGCTTTTGCCGCTTCCAGTTTGGGGCCCATCTCCGGATCCTGCAGCAGCCGGACCAGAACACCTCGCGAAGCTTCGGTATTAAGCCGTCCGGCAGCAAACGCGGCGCCCGCACGGACCCCGGCGTCACTGTCGCGGGCCACTTGTTCCACAACAGCCATGGCCTCTGGAAAACCAAGTTTTCCCAGCGACCACACAGCGGCCCGTCGATCCGCCGCCGCCCTGCCCGATCGCGCGATTCGGGCCATGACCGCGACAGAAGAGGGACTTCCCGCCTTTTCAAGCGCATCCAGTATAACCGCTGCAGAAGCTTTTGGCGGAGTGGAGGACTGAGTCTGCAAAAGCATCTGTTCAAGTTTCTGAATACCCCTGATGTCCCCGCATGCGGCTAAACCCAGCAGCGCCGGATTGCGCTTCTTGTAGTCCGCGTCATCCGACAGAGAAGCATGCGCATCATAGGTGCCGTCTGGAGACAGCCCCTGTTCGAATGCCTCCATTTTTTCCGCACTGACCAGACTCTGATAATCCGCATCCTCCTGCACATGCTGCTCCATGACAGCACCCGCAACGGGGGTACTCGGCCGCAGTTCCACTGGCTCATTAACAGGGAACCCGGCAGGAGCTGTCCCGTCATCACGCAGGATCTGCGTGACATCCTTTCGCCGGATTCTTGTAAAATTCTCACCTGCAAAGGGCAGTTTGATCTCTATATATTCCGCATCTGCGGATATGACTTCCCCATCAATCACACGCCCGTTTTTCAGGTGAATGGTATCGGAACAAGCAACCTGCACAAAACCCATCAGGATCAGAGGTGCAGTGTGGATCAACTTGTTTGTCATTCGATGCGCCTCCTGTGTTCAAATCAACAACAGCACAGTCTAGACCGCATATTCCGGCAATGCAAGCATTCGAGCGCCGGCGTTGACACCTCCCGTGCGAACAGGTACTTTAGGCCCATCATGAGTACTTCAAAGAAACAAATACTGGTCACGGGCGGCGCAGGCTATCTGGGTTCCATCATGGTGCCGGAACTTCTGCGGCTCGGTCACAGCGTCACCGTAGTGGACAATTTCATGTATCAGCAGGCATCCCTGCTCGACTGCTGCGCGGACAAGAAGCTGCAAGTCATCCGCGGCGATGCGCGCGATGAGGCGCTGATGAAAAAGGCTGTCGCCGGGGCGGATGTCATCATTCCCCTCGCCTGCCTGGTCGGGGCTCCGCTGTGCAGCCAGAAGCCCATTGAAGCGCGCACCATCAACCTCGACGCCATCAAGATGCTGGTGGATATGTCCAGCAAAGACCAGATGATCATATCCCCCACCACCAACAGCGGTTACGGGATCGGCGAAAAGGGGAAATTCTGCACCGAAACAACCCCCATGCGCCCGGTGTCTCTCTACGGGAAACTGAAAGTCGAGCTTGAGGAGTATCTGCTGGCCAGCGGGCGTGCAATATCCCTCCGCCTGGCCACGGTGTTTGGCATCAGCCCCCGCCCCCGTCTGGACCTGCTGGTGAACGATTTCACTTTCCGCGCGGTAAACGACCGGTTCATCGTGCTCTTCGAGGCGCACTTCAAGCGCAATTATATCCATGTCCGCGATGTTGCAGGGGCATTTATCCATGCCCTCGACAATTTTGAGACGATGAAAAACGAGCCCTACAACGTCGGGCTCAGCGACGCTAACCTTTCAAAAATGGAACTGTGCCTTGAGATCAGGAAACAGATTCCCGATTTCTGCATCATGGAATCCGAAGTCGGAGAGGATCCCGACAAGCGCGACTACATTGTCAGCAACGACAAAATTGAGGCGACGGGATTCAAACCGAAACATTCCCTTCAGGACGGAATCACTGAGCTGATCAAAGGCTTCCAGATCATCCGCCGGAACCAGTATTCGAACATCTGACCGGCGCACTGTGAACTGCTTCACGGCCAGCAAAGACGGCGTTGTGATCAGCGTCAAAATCATTCCAAATGCACCCAGGTGCAAAGTGGATGGCCTTCTTGGCGATTACCTCAAAATCCGCATTCAGGCGCCGCCCGTTGACGGCAAGGCAAACGCGGCTCTGCTCAAATTCCTCGCAAAAGAACTGGGAGTTCCCGTTTCGCATCTGACCGTCCTGTCCGGCCACACCGGACGCATCAAACGGATCGCTGTATCCGGAGTGAATAAACAGCAGGCGGAATGTTCACTGGCGCCTGGAACTTGAGTTTCAGCCCAGTATCGTATTGTCAATCAGGCGGGGCTTGCCCACCCATACGGCCAGAGCCACGAGGGATTTACCGTCGAGGGTCTCCGTTTTCTGCAGGGTTTCCCATTTCACAACCTCGACATAATCAATTCGCGCGGCGGGATATTTTTCGATGTGGGCCCGCATGGCCTTCTTCACAGCGGAGGCGGAACGCTCCCCGCCGGCATACATTTTCTCCGCGATGTCCAGCGCCTGCCGCAGGCACAAGGCCTGCAGCCGTTCTTCCCCGGTTAGAAACACATTCCGTGAACTCATGGCCAGCCCGTCGGGCTCCCGGACCGTCGGACCCGGAACAATCTCCAGCGGGAAATTCATATCCTTCACCATCTGCTGCAGAATGCGAAGCTGCTGGGCATCCTTCTGCCCGAACACCGCGACATCCGGCATGACTATGTTGAACAGTTTGGCCACCACGGTCAGCACTCCCCGGAAATGGCCTTCGCGCGTCGCCCCGCAAAGCTCACGGCTCAAAAAATCATTGTTCACATACGTGGTTTCGCCGGGCGGATACATTTCCTCAACCGGAGGATGAAATATTATATCCACGCCCTCCGCTTCGCACATCTTCCGGTCACGCTCGAAATCGCGGGGATACGCGGCCAGATCAGCGGCCACATTGAACTGCTTGGGGTTCACAAAAATGCTGACCGCGACAACATCAGCACGCTCCTTCGCAGTTCGCATGAGCGACAAATGGGCCTCGTGCAAGTATCCCATCGTCGGCACAAAACCAATTCTTCTTCCCTGCTGGCGCAGTTCAGACGCGAAGTGCTGCATCTCCAATATGGACTCAATGATCCTCATCAATAGCCATGCTCTTCGGTCGGGAATCGGCCCTGCTCGACTTCCTCCCTGTAACCGGTCAGGGCGCGGGAGATTTCAGTGCCGAGTTCTGCGTAACGCTTCACAAA